>JBJEPV010000247.1:0-19730 GCA_051881415.1 Candidatus Fimenecus sp. | reverse complement strand
CTGCTCATCTCGTGTTTCTGTTTTAACTCTTTACCCCAACATTTGACAAAGAGCCCACATAAAAAGACAGCCGAGCAAAACCATGCCCCGGCTGTCTTTTATGTTTAAGTAGTTTAGACTTCGTTGGTTGCGACGATATCCGCACCGGTATTCAAAATATTTTTGAGTACCACATCCCCGATTTTGACAGGTGCTTTCACCGTAATCTTGTTGATTTCGGTCATACAGTCAAACAGCAGTTCCTTTGGCACGGGAACACTCGATTTCACGGGTACAACCGGCAGTCGCCCGCCCTCTACTTTGACAGTAGAAGTCAGCATCCGTTCGGGGTGCGTGCACTCCTGCCGTGCGTAGCTGTCGCCGCGCTTACAGGTGTTCCCCGTTACGGAAACCACCTGTCCGTTGTCGTCCAATTCCACGGTAATTGCGCAACCTATCGGGCAGGAAACGCAAATCAAATCTCTCTTTTCCATCGCGTTACGCCTCCTTTGTGCTGACAACCAGCGTGCTGTCGGCGGGTAATTTTGCAATAACTTCCGCCTTTAAGGTCACATATTCCATTTCGCCGGGCGTCATTTTACGCTTTTTCTTGGTTAGCAAAACTTCGTCACCACAGGTAACAGTTAATGTAACATTTTTAAGTACCCGACCGACGCGAAAATACAGTTTCACATCGTTATCTGTTGCGCGGTTGATGTTTTGCGGCACAATATAGCGTACCCCGTTTTCGCCTTTGGTATGTACTACGCCGTTATCGGCTTTTGCGCCTTGAATGAATTTTGCCGCGCCTTTGCCCGCAAGCTTGCTTTCTTCGGTGACGAAGTCCACCAAATCGTGCACCTGCAACACATTGCCGCAGGCAAACACACCCTTGTGTGAGGTTTCGCGGTATTCATCAACCACAGGACCGTTGGTTACGGTATCGAGCTGAATGCCCGCATTTTTGGAAAGTTCATTTTCGGGAATCAAACCGACAGAAAGCATCAAGGTGTCACACGGAATATACTCCTCCGTGCCCGGAATGGGCTTCAAATGCTCGTCCACATTGGCGACGGTTACACCCTCCAAACGCTCTTTGCCGTGTGTTGCCACAACCGTGCAGGAAAGACGCAGCGGAATACCGAAATCCTCCAAGCACTGCACGATATTACGCGTCAAACCGCCCGAATACGGCATTAACTCGCAAACGGCTTTTACCTTTGCGCCCTCTAAGGTCATACGGCGCGCCATAATCAAGCCAATGTCACCCGAACCGAGGATTACCACCGTTTTCCCGGGCATATAGCCGTCCAAATTCACATATTTTTGCGCCGTACCCGCCGTCATAATGCCCGATGCACGACTGCCCGCAATCGACAAAGCCCCTCTCGGGCGCTCACGGCAACCCATGGCAAGTACGACCGCCTTAGCCTGTATGGTTAAAAGCCCGTCAAAATTGTTGACAGCCGTAACCACATTGTCTGCGGAAATATCCAAAACCATGGTGTCGACTTTGACATCAATATCGGTTTTATAAAGTTCCTCAATAAATCTGCCCGCATATTCGGGGCCGGACAGTTCCTCGCCGAAATAGTGGAGCCCGAAGCCTGTGTGAATACACTGCTCCAAAATACCGCCGAGCGTATCTGCGCGCTCCAAAACGATAATTTTTTCAATTCCTTCTTCGTGCGCCGCGAGCGCCGCCGCCATACCGGCAGGGCCGCCGCCGACGACAACTAAATCATATTCGAGCATCTTTCACACCTCACTTCGTTTTCTCAAACAGAATTTTTGAATTGCCGCCGAATTTCGTGATTTCGTTCATTGGCACATTTAATTCACGGGACAGAATTTCAACAACCTTTGAGCCACAGAAACCGCCTTGGCATCTGCCCATACCTGCGCGCGTACGGCGTTTTACACCGTCTACATCGCGTGCACCCGCAGGCGCGTGAATCGCATCGAGGATTTCGCCCTCAGTAATCGTTTCACAGCGGCAAATAATTCTGCCGTAGGCTTTATTCTTGGCAATGAGGGCTTCGCGCTCGGATTTGGTCATATGACGGAAGCGTACAGGCGCTTTTCTCGTCAGCACATAATCTCTCTTTTCTTGTAAATTCGCTTTTTCTTGGAGCATTCCCGCGACCATTTCCGCAATCGCAGGCGCTGCAGAAAGACCGGGCGATTCAATGCCCGCCACATTTAAGAAGCAGTCATTTTTCGCAGAGAAGCTGATAATAAAGTCATCCGTAACAGGGTGCGCGCGCATACCCGCAAACGAGGTAATCGCGCCGCGGATATTCAATGTCGGCACGCTCTTTTTCGCTTTTTCGACAATGAAATCCAACCCTTGCGGTGTCGTATCCACATCTTCCTTATCGTCCACATCCAACGCGGAAGGCCCTATAAGCAAATTCCCGTCAACCGTCGGCGTGACAAGAACACCCTTACCCATTTTGTTTGGGCATTGGAAAATTGTATGGTCTGCCATATACCCGAAAGACTTATCCAAAAGATAATATTCACCCTTGCGCGCGACCAACGAAATGCTGTCGTCGCCAATCATACGGGCAATATCGTCCGAATGAATCCCCGCCGCATTCACAACATATTTTGCTGTAATTTCGCCTTGCGTTGTTGCAAGCACAAACCCTTCCGCAGTGGCTTCAATCGCTTCCACTGCGCAGTTGCGGATAAATTCCACGCCGTTTGTCACAGCAACCTCTGTTGCCGCAATCGTTAATTCATACGGGCAAACAATGCCTGCCGTTTCAGAAAGCAATGCACCGACCACTTCGTCGCTGACATGCGGCTCTAACGCTTTCACCTGCGCTTTGTCAAGCACCGACAGTTTCGGCACGCCGTTTTTCACGCCGCGTTCATACAGTGTGTGCACATGCTCCATTTCCTCTTCGGAAAAAGCCAACACAAGCGAGCCGTTGTTGCGATACGGCACCGCCATATCCGCGCAAATTTTCGGCATCAATTCCGTACCGCGCACATTGAGTTTGGCTTTGAGCGTGCCGTTTGCCGCGTCAAAGCCGCCGTGCACAATCGCGCTGTTTGCTTTCGTCGTGCCCATGGCAACATCGTTGCATTTTTCCAACAGAGCCACACGAATGTCGTACTTCGACAATTCGCGGGAAATCAATGCACCGACAACGCCCGCGCCGACAACCGCAACATCGTATTTCATAGTATCACCCCATTAAAATGTTTCATCTTCATAATCCATATCCTGCCCTGCAAAATCGTCTTTTTCGCCTTTTTCCACAAGCACAACATCATTTGTACCTCTTGTGCCGCTGAAAAAAGCAGATATTTTTTGATTTACGCTTAAAAAGCCTTCCCGCCACGGGAAAGTGTCGGCAAAATATGTATCAAAATCCTTTGCAAAAGTACCGTCCGTCAATGTCTGCCAAGTCATTTTCGGCATGCTTGCCAAGACACGGTTTTCACTTTCGGACACGGTTTTGTCCGTATCAAATGCGCTGACTGCAAACAACAAAAACAAGACAACAAAAAACAGAATACAAATCACCGAGCTTATCCCCTTTTGCAAAAGCGGGCGGCGGTCGGCAATCGAGTCGGTGTGCGGTTTAATTTTTTTCAGTTTTTCTAAATATACCATCATAATACCCTTTAAAAACGGAAATACAAAAACGGATTATAGCTTGTCCCCACCAAGGCGGCGGTAGCAACAGCCAAAGCACCAACCGCAAACAGCAAGCAAGCGGTGTTGACCGAAGCCCTGCCGAGCCGTTTAACAGATAAACGGTGTGCAACTGTTTTCAAATACGGCAGTATCGGGCAAGAAAGTACTGCACCGATGAGTAAAACCGCAATATAGTTCACACACACCGTGCTTTGCGTCAAGTTGGAAAAACCGTGCCCACCGAAAGCGGAAATGAAAAACGCTTTGATTGCGGACAAATCTTCAAAGTAGAAAAATACCCAGCCAAACAGGACAACCAACATCGTATAGATGTGCTGTACCGCTTTTGGCAGCGTTTCCAAGCGCTTTCCGAGATAGAGTTTTTCCAGCATAAGGAATACAAAATAGTACAGTCCCCACAGCACGAAATTCCAACTTGCGCCGTGCCAAAGACCCGTCAAAAGCCAAACAAGCAGCATATTAACCGCCCAGCGCCGACGGTTGCCCCCGAGGGGTATGTAGACATAATCCCGAAAAAAACTGCTTAAAGTCATATGCCAGCGGCGCCAAAAGTCGCTGATACTACGCGCGGCATACGGATAGCGGAAGTTTTCGGGGAAATCGAACCCGAACACCTGCCCTAAACCGATTGCCATATCGGAATAGCCGGAAAAATCAAAATAAATCTGCAAAGTATAGGCGGCAATGCCTACCCAGGCACCGAGCGCGGATAATTCGGACAAATCCCCACCGAGCAGTTTCTCGGTTAATTCGCCCGCATAATTGGCAATTAAAACCTTTTTTAACAGACCGACGCAAAAACGCAGTATGCCGTTCGCTGCTTTCTGAAAGGTGCAGGTGCGCGATTCAATCTGCCTGCAAACATCATTGTATCGAACAATGGGGCCCGCAATTAACTGCGGGAACATGGAAACATACAACAGCAGTTTATAAAAATACGGCTGGACGGGCACTTTCCCGCGATACACATCGACAACATAGGTCAGCGCCTGGAAGGTGTAAAACGAAATGCCGATGGGTAAAGAAAGCCCCAAAAGCGGAATGTGGATTTGCATCAAACTGTTGGCGCTCTCGGCAAAAAAGTCAAAATACTTAAACACGCCGAGCGACGAAAGCGTCAAAACCACCGCCAAGGTTAAAAACAGCTTCGCTTTTTTCGTTCCTCTGTATTTTTCGATAAAAAGCCCTGCAAAAAAATCCACCGCCGTTGTGGCAACCATTAAAAGGATATACTTCGGCTCTCCCCAAGCATAAAACAGGAGAGAGAAAACTAAAAGCACGCCATTACGAACTCTGATGCGCTTTGTCAAAAAATAAAATACCAAACAAATCGGCAGGAAAATGTATAAAAAAGTCAGGCTGGAAAAGACCAAAAATATCACGCACAACTTTCATAAAACTACAATGGGTATTGTACCACAGATTTTGCAAAATGCATAGTCTTTTTGTTATATTATCGACCATATTTTTGTTGTGTTCTATACTGCTTTTTCCATATCCTTTCGCAACCGTTCCAATATCCTTTTTTCAAGACGGGAAATATAGCTTTGTGAAATCCCCAAAAGCTCCGCGACCTCTTTTTGCGTATACTCCCTTCCCCCACCGATACCGAAGCGCAGGCACATAATCGTTCGCTCGCGTTGCGGGAGCATTTGAATGCTCTGCAATAACACCCGTTTTTCGTCGTCATATTCCACGCCCTCGTGGATTTCGTCTGCGGCGCTTCCCAAAATATCCGATAAAAGCAGTTCATTCCCGTCCCAATCCACATTTAACGGCTCGTCTATCGACACATCTGCCTTATGGGCAACGGTTTTGCGTAAAAACATTAAAATCTCATTTTCTATACAGCGTGAAGCGTATGTGGCAAGCTTAATGTTTTTTTCGGGCCGAAAAGTGTTGACTGCCTTAATCAGCCCGATTGTACCGATGGAAATTAAATCCTCAATATTTACGCCGGAACTTTCAAACTTTTTGGCAATATACACCACCAACCGAAGATTGTGCACAATTAAGTCCTCGCGAACCTCCTTTTCACCGTTCACCAGGCGGGTAAGAAGCACATCTTCTTCTGCCTTGCTTAACGGTTCAGGTAACGATTGCGCCCCGTTGATGTAGTGCAGGTCACCTTTACATAACCAACTTTTAATTTTCAACAGTATTTTTTGCAGTTTGAAACACACGGTTTTTCTCTCCTCTTTCAAAAAATTGATTGCTGAGTATGACTTCATATTCACTGGTATCAAATTTTTCAGTGCTCTGTACCAATATGGGCTTTTGAACCGATATACCCTCTTTGGGTAAGGAAACAGTATCAATCACAATGCCGCGCATCACACCGCTTCCGTGCACGGTCCCATAAGGAATAAAACGAAACGATGTGTTTTGCACTTGCGGAATATCCCCGCGAAGGAAGGCTTGCGCATCTTCGGTTGCCAATTTATGTAAAATTCGCTCTGTCGCAATTAAAATCGGCGTATCGGAAAAACCGTCAGAGAGCGTATTGCCTGTATCCAACAACGCTTTCGTATGCACAGATTTATCGCCGTTTTGCAGAATTACGGTATACAGCCGATTATCCGGCGCCTTTCGTTTTAACAAAGTAAAAAATACCGAAAACAGGATATAGCAAAATACGGTGCTCAGCAGTAACACCTGCATACTGATGTCAAAATAGACGGCGCCGTTTTGATACACCATTCCGTTCGGTCGAAACACGAGCCACACGGCAAGCATGGCGCCGCCGAAGCCGAAATTTACAGCGAAAAATGCCGCATAGGCTTTTAAGTAGGCTTTCACCGTGTGCGTCGGAAAAGAAATCAAAACGATAATTCCGACAGCCGCCATATGGAGAAGCACCGTTACGGCAAGGGGCAATGTAGGGGCAAAAATAATCAGGGAATACAGTCCCCCAAAAACCGCACCGCATAAAATCCGAATGCGCCGCACGCTTATACGCAAAATTCGTTTTGTAATCAGCAACAGAAAATAGTTGACAAACAGATTGATGACAATCAGAATATCCGCATAGATTACCAACGCGTCACCTCCCACAGGAAAACCCCGATACCGTAATTATAACGGTATCGGGGTTGAAATTTTGTCGCTTTGTGGGCGGTGTTAATTTTTCCTTTTTCTGAGATAATCCTCTAAAATAATGACGGCGGAAACCGCATCGACAATTTCTTTCCGTTTTTTGCCGCGCGTATCGGTCAAATTCAGCGCGTTGTGCGCGGAAACCGTGGTTAAGCGTTCATCCTGAAAATCCAACGGCAAATGGATGCTTGCCTGCAAAAGCGCCGCAAACGAACGGCAATGCTCTGCACGAAAGCCCTCTGAGCCGTCCATATTTTTCGGTAAACCCAGTACAATCAGCTCCGCACGCTTTTCTGTCGCAATAAGTGCCACCGCTTTCGCAACTTTTTCGGCATCTCTTTCATGAATAACCGTTACGGGTGACGCCAGCATTTCAAATTTATCGCATACGGCAACGCCCGTGCGTGCATCGCCGTAATCCACGGATAAAATCACCATACCTGTACCTTGCCGACAATATCCGACACGGATTTTTCGCCGTGTTCGTCCAAATACTCGTTAATGCCCGCAATCACCTTTAACGGGGTATATGCATCGGTAAAATTCGCCGTACCGATTTGCACCGCCGAGGCACCCGCCAAAAGCATTTCTACGGCATCTTGCCACTTCGTGATGCCGCCCATACCGACCACGGGAATTTTCACGCGGCTTGCGACCTGCCACACCATGCGAAGAGCTACGGGGAATACTGCCGCACCCGACATACCGCCCGTATTGTTTTTCAGAATGGGACGGCGGGTATTGATATCAATTTTCATACCCGTTAAGGTATTGATTAAGGAAACGGCATCAGCACCGCCCGCTTCTGCCGCTGCGGCCGTTTCGGTAATATCCGTCACATTGGGTGTCAGTTTAATCATCAACGGCTGCTCTGCAACCGATTTCACCTGTTTTGTGATATTTTCGACGCTTTTCGCCGATGTACCAAACGAAGCCCCGCCCTCTTTGACATTCGGGCAAGAGATATTCAGTTCAATCATATCCACGCCCGTGCCCTGTAAGCGGCGGACTGTCTCCACATAATCCTCCACCTGACTGCCCGCAATATTGGCGATAACCACCGTATTTTGCTTTTTCAAAAACGGCAAATCATCCCGAATAAAGGCATCCACACCCGGATTTTGCAAACCGACGCTGTTCAAAATGCCGGACGGTGTTTCGGCAATACGCGGCGCGGGATTACCGGGACGCTCGTGCAGTGTTGTGCCTTTACAGGAAATACCGCCCAAACGGGAAATATCATAAATCCGCGCATATTCCTGTCCAAAGCCGAATGTGCCGCTGGCGGTAATCACGGGGTTTTTAAATTCCACCCCCGCAATATTCACACGCAAATCAGCCATTAAAATCGACCTCCTTTGCATCAAACACAGGGCCGTTTTTGCAAACATGGCGCATATGCTCGCCGTCTTGCTCGTGGGTTTTGCAAGCGCACACCAAACAAGCCCCGATTCCGCAACCCATACGCTGTTCCAACGAAACATAGCATTGGACATTGTGTTCTGCACACATTGCCGCAACGCCTTTGAGCATCGGCATAGGCCCGCAGGCATACACCACGCAGTCGGGTTTTTTGGCTAATTTATCCTTTAAAATATCCGTTACGAACCCTTTTGTGCCATAAGAACCGTCATTCGTTGTGACCGCGACGCTTTGACAGCACCGTTCAAATTTATCCAATAAAATCAACTGCGCTTTGGAACGAAATCCCAAAATCGCCTCGGCATTTTTGCCGTAATCCTGTGCCGCGCCGAGCATAGGCGGGCAACCGATGCCGCCGCCGATGAAAACGGCAGGCTTATCCTTATCGGGGAAAAAGCCGTTACCCAAAGGCCCTAAAATATTGAGTTCGTCCCCTGCTTTTCTGGTCGCCAACCAAGCCGTACCCTCGCCGCGCACCTCAAACACAATGGTAATTGTGCCGTTTGCTTGGTCAATTTCGGAAATCGAAATCGGGCGGCGCAAGGTTTTTTCGCCGCATTGAATATTGACAAACCGCCCACACCAACTTTCCTTTGCCAAGACAGGACAGTCTATGACAAAACTGTATGTTGTCGCGTTGAGTTTTACAACCGATTGGATTTTAAAATACGCCTGAACCATATAATACTCCTTTTTAAAGCGGTTGTACGCGCAGTTCCTCAACCGCATCGTTTTTTGCAAGGCATTGTGCCAAAGCCGAGGCCGATTCCACCGACGGCAAAACCGGAATACGCCGCAACAGTGCCGTTCTGCGAATACGCACATCGTCCTCGTTGATTTTCGGTCCGTTTTGAGCGGTGGAGACCAAGTAGGACAGGCGATTTTTCAAAATCAGCGTCAAGGTATTCGGCTCGCCCTCGTGGATTTTTCGCACAGCATTTGCCGCCACATGATTGGCATTCAATAGCTTTGCCGTATTGGATGTGGCATAAATTTTGAACTCCTGCTGTAAAAAAGCATCCGACAGCGGCACACAGGCTTGCTTATCGGTATCTGCAACGGAAATCAGCACACCGCCTGTGCGCTTAATCCGCATGCCGGAGGCAATAAAGCCTTTGAGCAATGCTTCATCAAAGGTATCCGCAACGCCCATCACTTCACCCGTGGATTTCATTTCGTCGCCGAGCTGAATATCCGCCCCTGCAAGCGATTCAAAACTGAACACAGGCACGCGCACAAAATACCGTGCAGGCTCTTTGTAAAGTCCCGTACCGATGCCGATGTCCCGTAGGCTTTCGCCAAGCATTAACCGCACAGCAAGTTCCACAATCGGCAGAGCCGTCGCTTTACTCATAAACGGAATATTCCGCGTAGCAACCACACTCGCCGTCGTCATATATACCGCGTTGTCATATACAACAAACTGAATGTTTAAAAGACCTTTTACTTTTAATTCACGCACCAATCTACCGGTAAACTCGACAACCTCTTCTTTCAGCGCCTGTGAAAGCGAAACAGTCGGATAGACGGAAATTGAGTCACCAGCGTGCACCTGCGCTTTTTCGATATGCTCATAAATCCCGGGGATTAAGAATTCCTCGCCGTCCGTAAGCACATCTACCTCAATGCCTTTGCCGATAAATACGCGGCGAGAACCCGTATGGCGAATATTCAAGCGGTCTAAAATGTCAAAAAACTCAATTTTATTTTTCAGTTTTTTGTGTATGGTCGCGTCTGCACCGTATACAGTCACGCCCATTTTCTCCAAGGCTTCGGATTTGCGCAAGGCTTCCCCGCCGCCAAACACCAAAATCGCGCCGTCGGGGCGTTCGGTTGCCGCCACATTGACCACATCTTCCTCGGTAATCGGGTCAACATATAATTTATCCGCCGCCGAAAAGTCCGTCGTATTGGTGGCAGGATTGTTGTTGAGCATAACGGTTTCATATCCGAAATCCTTTAATGTGTGCAACGCTTGATAGGCGGCATAATCACGGTCTGCCCCCAAGCCAATGGAGGTAGGCCCAGCACCGACCACTAAAATTTTTGTTTTTTCGCTCGGGTGTGCGTCCAAATACATGGCCGCTTCATTATCCTCATCCCAAGCGGAGTAAAAATACGGCTTTTGCACATCAAATTCCGCCGCGCAGGTGTCTACGGTATTATAGGCAGAAAAACGCTTATCCGGCAAATCCTCCATATCGCAGAATTTCGCAATCGCGCTGTCTAAAAAGCCGATGGATTTGGCATATGCATACGTTTCTTTGGTATACCCTGCGCGCAAAGCAAGCTCTGTATCGGCAATATTTTTGAGTTTCAAAAGATAATACATATCTATTTTGGTGATTTCTCGGATTTTCTCCAAAGAAACACCGCGCTTAATGGCCTCATACACGGCAAAAATCCGTTCATTGTCCCGCGAATGCAGTAATACGGACAGTTCATCATCCGTTGCCAAGCGAAGCTTTGGCAACGCAATAAATTCCGTTTTCGGATTCATTGAACGAATGGCTTTTAAAAATGCCAATTCAAAGCTCGTACCGATTGCAAACGCTTCACCGGTTGCCTGCATTATTTCGCCAAGCGTGCGCGTCGTTGCATCACCGAAATGCTCAAAAGACCATTTCGGGACTTTTACGGCACAATAGTCAATCGCCGGCTCATTTGCCGCCGTCGTCACACCGGTAATCTCGTTGCGGATTTCATACAGTTTATACCCAAGCGCAATTTTCGCGCACACTGCTGCAATCGGATACCCTGTTGCCTTGGAAATCAAAGCGGAGGTACGGTTTAACTGCGGCTCAACGCCCAACACAATATAGTCACCCGTTTCGGGGTGTACGGCAAAACGAACTATACAAACGCCCTCGATTTGCAACCGCCGCGCCAATTTGCGGGCGGTACGGCGCAGTTTGGAGGTTTGCGCGTCGGTTAAGGTCTGTGCGGGCAACACCACAATACTGTCGCCGTCGTGCACGCCGACCGCGTCAATATTCTCCGTACTGCAAATGCTGACGCAGTTGTCCGCGGCGTCGCGCACACAGCAAAACGCAATTTCCTTATACCCTTCCACGCATTTTTCAAGCATGGCTTGCCCAACCAAAGATTTTTGTGCACAGGCCACAAAGCATTCTGTCAACGCTTCGGCGGTATTACAGCGCACAAAGGCACCGCCTTCCGGTGAAAATGCCGATTTGCAGGAAACGGGATACCCCACAGCACTTGCAAAATCCAACGCTTCTGCTTCGGAACTGACAATCGCCGACGGCAAATACGGCTCATCGGCTTCTGACAACATCGTTTGCAGTGCCTGCGCGTTATGCACACTCTTTATCACTTCGGGCTGTGCACCCAGCAAAACCGTGCCGTGCTCCTCTAAATAGCCGTTTTGAGAGAGTTCCAAACAAATTTCCAAGCCGGTTTTGCCGCCCGCGGTCGCCAAAATGGCGTCGGGCTGTTCCACTTCAATGATTTTTTTGACAGTTTCCCCGTTCAGCGGCTCAATATACACAGTATCTGCGAGATTACGGTCAGTCATCACCGTGGTCGGATTGGAGTTGACCACCACAGACTGCACGCCCTCTTGCTTTAAAACCGTTAACATTTGTGTACCCGCGTAATCATATTCACCGGACTGCCCAATCACCACGGGACCTGCGCCGATGACCAGGATTTTTTTGTATGTCTGTTTCATTTCTTGGCCTCCCCGAGCATTTCGACAAAACGGTCAAAAATCCATGATGTACTGCTGTCGCGGTCACCGTTCGGTGTAAACTGCACGGAAATCGCTGAAAATGCTTTGTAAGAAAGCCCTTCAATCGACCCGTCATTCAAGTTTGTCATAGAAATTTCAGCAACACGCGGCGCCACCGTTTCGGCTTTAACCGCATATCCGTGATTTTGGTCGGTCACCATAAATTGTTCCGTCCCGCAAATCAAAACCGGTTGATTGGAGCCGCGATGCCCCTGCGCCATTTTTTCAATCTCCGCCCCAACAGACAGCGCCAGCATTTGATGCCCCAAACCAATCGCAAAAATCGGTAAGCCAAGTCTGGTCATCTCTTGAATATTCCGAATAAAAACAGGGTTGTCATCGGGGTCGCCAGGGCCGTCAGAAAGGAAAATCCCGTCCGGCGACAGCGCATTTACCTGTTCTGCCGTATAACCGGCGGGCAACAGCTCTAAGGTACACCCGCGGGCAGTCAATGCATCCAGCGTCGCGCGCGGAAAGCCGTAGTCTAACACAACAACGCGATGTTTTTCCTGCGGCGCAGATACAGTTTCAGGACTTTGAATGGTCACGGCTTCCACCGCACCCGAAATGGTATAGGCACGAATTTTCCGCAGTAAATCTTCTTTATCTTCTATCGACTCGGTTATGGCACCTTTCATATAGCCTTTGTCCCGCAGGGCGCGCGTCAAGCGTCTTGTGTCAATGCCGTATATCCCGACAATCCCGCGGCGTAAAAGATATTCGTGTAAGGATACGCCGCCCTCGGGCGCATCGCACCATTCCCGCACAATGTAGCCGTTGGACATAATTTCAGACTCACGGCCGTTGTCTGCAACGCCGCGGTTTCCGACCAAAGGATAGGTTTGTGCTACAATTTGCCCGTAATAGGTCGGGTCGGAAAGCAGTTCTTCATAAGATGCGGTACAGGTATTAAAGACAACCTCCCCGATCGCCGTACCCGCTTTCCCCATAGAAAAGCCTTCAAAAACGGTACCGTCTTCCAAAAGCAAATAGGCTTTTTTTGTATGTTGTGCCATAAGGACAGCCCTTTCGTTTATTTTCTGACAGATAACAGCTCGTCACGCATACGAATGGCTTCGGCACGCGCGGCTTCTGCATATTGTTCTTCTGTGTACGCCCCTTTTTTGTAAGCGCACATAATCCCACGGGACGAATTGATGACTGCGCCTAAACCGTTAGCGTCAAACGCAGGGGCAACATCATTTGCACCGCCGCCTTGCGCACCGTAGCCGGGCACCAAAAAGAATGTGTGGGGAAGCGCCGCACGCAATTCCGCAAGCTGTGCAGGGTATGTTGCACCAACCACAGCGCCGACTGCGGAATACCCGTACGCCCCGCAGGACTCCGCGCCCCAATGCTCACACATATCGCCCATTGTGCGATAAATCGTTTTATCGCCTATCAGTTTATCCTGCAACTCACCCGAGGATTTGTTTGAGGTTTTCACAAGCACAAAAATGCCTTTATCCTGTTCCTTGCAGATATTTAACAGCGGTGCAATCCCATCTGTACCGAGATAACCGTTCACGGTGAGGGCATCTGCATCAAACGGCGCAACCGTTTCACCGTTGACAGAAACGGTACCGAGGTGTGCCGCCGCATAGGCTTCCATTGTGGTGCCGATGTCGTTGCGTTTCCCATCGGTAATGACAAACAAGCCTTTTTCTTTGGCATACCGAATGGTATCATGCAACGCCCGCACGCCTTGCCAACCGTACATTTCATAATAGGCGCATTGCGGCTTAACCGCCGGCACAATGTCATACAAGGCGTCAATCAGCCCTTTATTAAATGTCAACAAGGCGTCTGCCGCACCCTCTAAGGTGTTGCCGTATTTTTGAAAAGACGCTTCTTTGATGAACGCGGGAACAAAGTCCAGCTTCGGGTCGAGCCCCGCCACCGTCGGATTGTTTTTTTCAAGTATCGCCGTACAAAGTCTGTCAAAGCCCATATTCAGTTCTCCTTTATTCCGTCGTTATAAACAATTCTGCCTGCCGAAACGGTCATTTTGATTTTTGATTGCAAGGTACAGTTTTTGAAAACACAGTTTTTGGACTTCCCGTGCAATTTCGCTGTATCAACTGTCCATACTTCGTTCTCATCAATCAAGATTAAATCCGCACGCGCACCGACGCGCAAAGTTCCGCCGTCAATGCCGAGAATTTGCGCCGGGCGAACCGACATTTTATCAATTAAATCCGAAACGGTCAGCATACCGGATTGCACAAGCGCCGTATAGCTTGCCGCAAACGAGGTTTCCATACCAATCACGCCGTTCGGTGCCTTGTAAAAATCCGCTTTTTCCGTCGCAGTGTGCGGCGCGTGGTCAGTGGCAATCACATCCAATGTACCGTCTAAAACGCCGCGTAAAACCGCTTGGCGGTCATTTTCTGAGCGCAGAGGCGGATTCATACGGTAATCGGCATCTTTCTCGCGGATTTTCGCATCCGTAAACATAAAATAATGCGGGCAGGTTTCAGCGGTAATATGCAGTCCGCGCGCTTTGGCATCTCGAATAAGCGAGACACTGCCCGCCGTGCTGACATGGCAAATGTGAAGCCTTGCATTTTGCGGTGCCGACATCAAAAGTGCGATTTCCCGCGCGGTACCGACATCCTCGGCAGAGTTTGGAATTCCTTTCACGCCCAAATCCGCACAAAGTGCACAGTCATTCACAATGCCGCCTGCGGAAAGACTCCTGTCCTCGGTATGGGCAAAAATCGGCAAATCTAAGTTTGCAGAAAGTGCTAACGCTTGTTGCATTTGCGCCGCGGTATTCACAGGCACACCGTCATCGGAAAACGCACAGGCACCCGATTCTTTCAGCGCCGTCATATCGGTCAGTTCTTCGCCTTTTAACCCCTTTGTAATTGCCGCAACAGGCAAGACGCGCACTTGCGCTTTTTCGGCTTTTTGTAAAACATAGCGTATGGTTTCGGGCGTATCGCAAGCAGGCAGAGTGTTCGGCATGGCACAAAGGGTGGTTACACCGCCGGCCGCCGCCGCCGCACAGCCCGTTAGAATATCTTCTTTTTCCGTAAAGCCGGGGTCGCGCAAATGTGTGTGTAAGTCAATCAGCCCCGGGGCTAAAATCAGCCCCGAAGCATCAACCGTTACCGCATTACTGCACACAATATTTTTCCCGAACAAAGCAACCGTACCGTCTTTGCACAGTACATCGCATATACGGTCTAATTTTTGTGACGGGTCAACAACCCGCGCATTTTTAAACAGTAAATCTACCATTGTGCACCTCAGTCTGCGGGAGAGTTCTCGGTTGGCGGTGTTTCAGCCGTCGTTTGTTCCGTAGGCTGTGTTGTGACCGGCGCCGTCGTTTCAGGGGGGGCGACCGGCGTGTCGTTCGGTGTTTCCGCGGGTGTTTCTTCCGGCGCGGGCGCAACCGTACCGTTACAGGTTACGCAGTACGCCGGTAAATTTTCCTTGGAGTACCAACCCATCGCTTTATTCGGGCAGGTATCGCTTGCCAACAGCCCGGTTTCCACACAGTAAGCGTGCTGTTCCACAATCGGTGAGAACTTTTCAAAGTTCTTGGATTCCAATCCCTTATGCACGCGGTTCATAACCTCATCAAAAATACTGCCGGCGGGGTTCCCCGACACATAATCGGAAATCTGCTTCGGCGTATCACAGCCGAACCAAACCGCCGCAACATAATACGGTGTGCCGCCGACAAACCAGCGATCCTTGTCCTCGGTTGTGGTGCCGGTTTTGGCAAACAAAACGGAATTTTTAAGCCCGTAATTGCGCGCAGTTGCCTGCCCTGCCGCGTCGGTAACAACGGTTTGTAAAAGTTCGTTCATAATGTCGGCAGTATCCGGCGAAATAATTTGCTCGCCTTCGCTTTCCGCGTGCTGTAACAACACCTTAGACCCGTTGCTGTTGGTCACCTTGTAATAACAGTACGGTTCAAAATATTTCCCGCCGTTGCCGAACGCCGCATAAGCCGCCGCCATTTCCAATGTGGTTACGCCTTTGTAGGTGCCGCCGACCGCCAAAGAAGAAGCGTTCTTATCCGTCGGGTCTACAAGCTTTGCAAGGCGGAATTTCTGCGTTGCATAATTAAAGCTGGTTTCATACCCCATCTGCCGCAAAATTTGCGCGGGAACGGTGTTATACGACTTACAAATTGCCTTTTGCACATTCACCATGGAATCGGGTGAACCTGGGTCATCGCCGTAGTTTACAGGGCCGTACCCGCCGTTTTTCCCGTTTGTATAGTAGTGGGGAATACCGTAGTTTGTAACGCGTGTACTCCAAGTAACATATTTTTCGTTAATTGCCGGTGCGTAAACCGTAAGCGGTTTAATGGAAGAACCGGGCTGACGGAAAGAATTTGCCGCGCGGTTTAAGCCGCGGTTTTCCGTCTTTTCCCCTGCACCGCCGACCATACCGACAATTCTGCCGCTGTAATCCATAATGGTCATTGCCGACTGCGCATCGTCAATATTTTTGTTGTATTTCGGGAAGCCCGTACGGTTCACATAGACCGACTCCATAGCCTCCTGAATACGCAAATCCACCGCGCAATAAATCCGCAAGCCGCCCGAGTAAATCATAGAAGAAGCCTGCGACGGTGTATAGCCGTATTGGTCCATCAAATCGTTGCGCACGCTTTGAATCACATAATCGACATAATAACTCCAAACGGCATTTTCGGTTTGGACTTTTTTCGATGCCAAGTCTTCGGATTCCACATAGTTTTCGCTGTTGGTAAAGACCATTTCGTAAGCGACGGCTTCGTCATATTCTTCCTGTGTAATTTTGCCCTGTGCAAGCATATTATCAAGGCAAGTCATTTGCCGCTTGCGGTTTTCTTCCGGATGCAAAAGCGGGTCATATTTGGACGGTGCCTGTGTAATGGCCGCCAAAGAGGCACATTCCGCAAGGGTTAAGTCCTCCACGTTTTTACCGAAATACTTTTCCGCCGCTGTCTGCACACCGTAACAGCCGTGGCTCATATAAACCGTATTCATATACGCTTCCAAAACAGTTTCCTTGGAAACATTTTTTTCAAGGTTCAGTGCCATTAAAATTTCGTAAAACTTACGGTTTAAGGTGCGTTTATTTTCACCTGTTAGGTTTTTAATCAACTGCTGGGTAATCGTCGAACCACCCGTGTTGCCTTTGTCCTTGATAATTGCAGAAGCAGTTCTGAACCAGTCCACGCCGCTGTGCTTATAAAAGCGCTTATCTTCCAATGCAATATAAGCGTCGGCAAGATGCTGCGGAATCACACTTTCATCGGGATTTTCGCGGTAAGTAACCCAAACACGGTTTTGCTCGCCGTGCAAGCGCGCAAGCTCCAACACCGCATCATTAGAATCATAGGCGTAAATGATGGTTGTTTGGTCTTGATTTTCCTTGTATTCTTCCAAATTGACTTTCGGCTCACCGTCCACATAGGAAATCATAAAGACAAGAAAATAGACACCGACAATGAGCATGGTCAGCAAAGCCGTAAACACCACACAAAGCAACGCTGTGATTCCTTTTCGCTGTGGTTTGCGCTGTTTTGCGCGCGCGCGTGTATTGTGATTCGTTCGATTGGTCGCCATAAAAGCCCTCCGAAGAACTAAAAATAAGCAGAATTACAGACAGTAATTGTATTGTAACATATTTTTGACAGCATTTCATTAAAAATTTCCAAATTTCCCTGAAATTTAATAAAATTACCCTACTCTGCACAAAATAAGGCGGAAAGGATGTGCCATTATGCAAAAAACGCTGTTAAAATGCATCGGCGTAGTTGTTTGTACATTGATATTTGTCACCGCTGTCGGGGTGTTTTCTCTTTCCGCAGGTGAAACAAAAAATACCGTACAGCAAAACACCAAAGTCTCTGTTCCGAAATACACCTTTACCGTCTATCAAAACAAGCTTGCGCTGTATGAAAGAGGCTTCGCCATGCCCGTAGAGATTTTCGATGTGTATTTAGACACGCTCCCGAAAGAGGAACAGGAAAAAATCAAAGCAGGCATTTGTACAGAAAGTGATGCAGAAATTCAAAAAATTATTGAAGATTACACCAGCTGAATACGGATTTCTGCATTTTTGCAACCCTTCGGCAGGGTAATTTCGAGCATACCGTCAAACCGTGCCGTGAAAACGGCAGGCGCACCGTTTAAAGTCACGCTGTAACGGCCGTTTTCCGCCATCACAACCAGCAAGGCACCATCATATGCACCTGCATTCGTAAAACGCCCGCAAAACGCGGTATATGTATCGTTAAAAGCAGCGCTTTCACAAAATGTATCAAAACCGCTTTGATAGGTGCCCGGTGTAAAATAGGCGGCAGACCAAAGGTTAATCGGCGCGGAAAGCCCGCCGAAGTTGTGAAACCACCCGCCGCGGCCTGTTTCAATGCTGAACATCTCAAAGGTGTAGTAGGAATATTCCACCTCGCGTTTCCACGCATTCAGGGCTGTTTCGGCAATTTTATAAGCAAAATCCGTTTCGCCGAGGTCTAACATCGTTTTCCACACAAACCATTGGTGCGAAAGCCATACATTGCCGTTCCAATAGCCGTTCGGCAAATAATAGCCTGCCGTTCTGTCTACGGCGCTGATGCCGACAGGGGTAAACAATTCGGTTTCGCTTTTTAAATGCCCGAGAATGCGCTCTTTTTGTGCTTCGGTCACTGCGCCCGCCATCAACGGGTAAATCCCGTCCATGGTTTTGTTGAGGTTTTCCCCATCATTTGTGCGAAGCTGTGTCTGCGGATTGCCGTCTTTGTCATGCACCACATAGGAAAAATAACCGCATTGCTCGTCCCAAGACCATGTTTGTAAAGCCTCTGTCAGACGGTCAATATCTTCCTGAAAAACAGCCGCGTCTTCATCTTTTCCGAGGTGTTCTGCAACGGTTTTCAGCATTTTCGCAGTACGAATAACCTGCGAGGAAGAAATCGCCGGTGCGCAAACACGCTGTAAATCCTCTTGATACATGGCTTTTTGCGGCGGTAAATCATCCATACCGCTGCAATTATAGAAATAGTCAAAGGTGGTTGTCAGCCCGCTTTTAAACTTTGCAGTGGTAGACCCGTTGATTTTCCCCGCCAAGAAATCATAAAATAATTTTGCACGGCCGTAATACCCGTATAATTCCGCCTTGTCGTTGGTATGATTGAGCATTTCAAAATATTGATAGATATGCACAGGCACCGGAGAGCCGTGGAGCAAAAAGGCATAGTCGGGGTTATCCTCGGTGCTGAAATACATATCGAGAATGCCGTCGGCAATTTTCGGCGCATACAGCGCCATATCCAAGCCGATAAAGCCCGAATCCCATGTGTAGAAAGAATCCCAGCGCTTGCCGGGGGTGTGATGCACAACATACTCCCCGTGCAAATAGAGCGGATACACCGTATTTTGAAACATTGCCGCACGCAAAAGCTGATTGGAAAATGCATACTTTTCCCCTGCTTTGGTGTATACAAGTTTTTCCAATTCCTGCACGGCGTTTTGATAAATTGTTTCGTACTGTGACACGGTTTGACATTCTGTTTCGCCGTAAGAAATCACAGCATATTCGGTTTTTTCTTCGCCGGGCTCGATAAATATGGTATGCACAACCGTGTTGTGATAAAATCCGTCGTCGCTGTGCTTCTCGGAAAAAGAACCCGAGAACTGTTCAAGCATATCCCCGAAGCTTTCGTCCGGCTGGGTTATACGCGAGGTCGGGCTGTCCTCCAACGCGCCTGGGGGGAAATTGCGAAACCGCGTGGAGGCGTTAAAAGTGCGTAATACAAACGGTTTTTCTACTCCGTCATACCGATAAACCGCT
>JBJEPV010000246.1:0-3927 GCA_051881415.1 Candidatus Fimenecus sp. | reverse complement strand
ATCGCCCGCATAATTTGATGCGATTTTACGGAACGGTCAAGACCGTTCCCTACGCGCACGCAATATGTTTCGTGCGTAGGGGTCGGCGTCTCGACGACCCGTAAATTTTACGGCTATTTCGCGGAACGACACTGAGGTCGTTCCCTACGCACAAAATACAATGCGTTCGCCCCTACCCCCCCATTTTCCCTGTTCGGCGCGCGCCTGCAACCGATGGGGCACGCGGACGATTACTGCATAAATGCCAACACAACCGCCGTGCCGACCCCTGCCGCCGAGGCAAGCAACCCCACCAGCCAATAATACACGGCTTTTGCGCGTTTCTTTTTCCTTTTCGGCACCTGCGCCGTCGGCGGCAAAACCTGCTGTGCCGCCGCGCGGAGTTTTTTTTCGTCCGTATCGGCATATTCGGGCTTTACAAAAAAGAACGCGCGTTCAAAATACGGTGAGCCGGTTTCACAAATTTCCAAAACCTGTCGGTTAACGCCTTTAACCATAAAAAATGCCTCCGAAATGTTTTTCATAGTATCGGCAAATGCGTAAAAATTATGCAAAACGCTCTTGTCAAATCTTGCAATATTTTGTCAATATGGGATTTTTACCAAACTTTTTTATTTTAGAAATATACAAACAGTATATTTCTAAAATGTTCAAAAATGTTCAAAACCCTGTTCAAAATGTCAAAAAGTAAGGGGTGAAACGCCAAAATTAAGCCTAAAAATCGAGTTTTGAACAGATGTTTATAAACATTGTTAAACTTTTGACTAACTACTATTTGTTTTGTCCGCTTTACAAAATATACAATACGGAGTGCTGCGTAGACAGATTTTAAGTTTTTTTCTTGTGCAATTTGCCATTGTGAATTTTCTACGGAAAACTGCAAATTTTTTGTGAAATACTCCGTTTTTTCCCACCCGAAATAATCGCGAAAAATATCGGTATATTTTCTTTTTTCGTGCAGAAAATAGCATAGAACGATTTTGATACGAAGGAGTTTTACGATATGAAAGCAACCGGTATTGTTCGCAGAATTGACGACTTGGGGCGTGTGGTCATTCCGAAAGAAATTCGGCGCACCATGCGTATTCGCGAAGGCGACCCGCTGGAAATTTTCACGGCGGCGGACGGCGAAGTGATTTTTAAAAAGTATTCCCCGATGGGCGAGTTGCCCGAGACGGCGGCACAGTTGACAGAAGTACTTTCCCGCGCAACGGAGTTGCCCGTCTTGATTACCGACCGCGACCATGTGCTTGCCGTGGCGGGCGCGCCGAAGCGCGAATTGCTGGAACGGCGCGTCAGCGAGGAATTGGAGCAGTTAATGACCGACCGCACAAGCTACATCGCGTCGCCCGAGACGGTCTCCCTTTACCCGATTTCGGGGTTTGAACGCGAGGCGGCGATTGCCCTGCCGATTATCGGCGGCGGCGATGTTTCGGGCGCGGTGGTGATGCTGCTGCGCGAGGACGGCTCCATGCCCACCTCCGAAGAAAAAAAGCTGATGCAGGTCGCGGCGTCCTTTTTGGGCAAGCAGACCGAGGAATAAATTTCTGCGCACACAGAAAAAACCGCCTGTTGCGGGGCATTCCCGCACAGACGGTTTTTGTTTTCGGCAATTCAGCCGTTCAGTTCTTCTTCAAATTTCGGCAAAATCAGTTTTTTGGTCAGTTGCATCACCACTAAGCCCTGTGCGGCGGTCACACCGTCATTCCCCGTTGCGCCGCCGGTGCGGGTAATCTCCGAACAATCCGCATTAAGCGTGTAAACATATTTCAGCGTGCTTTCGTTCCGAATCAGCTTCCCGTTTTGGTCGGTCTTGCCGTTGAATTCAAACACATGGTTGCTGTCGCCCTCGGGCACAACATAAATACACGCCAAACGCGCGGGGTCTGACCCGTATTTTTGCACAACAGCCTGTATAAATTTGTTGTCCGCATCGTCGGTAAAATACATATCGCCGGTTTTTTCGGGCATGGTGAAGGCGGCAGTGGTTTCCGGCGCGGGGGATTCTTTTGCAGGCGGTGCGGTGGTTTGTTCCTGTGCGGTTGCCGCCGTAGCGGCGGGAAGCGTGGTTTCATTGCTTTGCGTGGTGGTTTCCGGCGCGGCGGAGGTCTGCGTTGCGTCGTCCGCTGTCTTTGCCCCGCAGCCGAACAAAAGCAAAGTAAGCATCAAAACCGTTAAAACAAGTGCAATAATTCGTTTAGACATATATTTCCCTCTAAAAATCAAAAAAATCGGCGGCGCACTGCCGCGCCGCCGAGAAACCGGTGGTTTACAATTACATACCGATAAGACCCAAAATCTGGGAAACGATCGGTTCGATAACTGCACTGATTTTATCCATAGGTACGCCGAGATTTGCAAGGGTTTCCATGATTGTGTTCAAGACACCGCCGAGTGCTTCTAACATTTGTTTCAACTCCTTCCGAAAGAATATCACTTTTTTGGTATCTCCAATATAGCACAACCCCAAATTTTTGTAAACAAAAATCAGTTAAAATGTTACACAAAAAATAGGCTCCAAATTTGTGCACTTTGCCTTATATATCTAAAAATCGACATAAATTTCACGATTTTTTCCCGTTTAGAACGACAAAAACGCAAATTTTTATACTAAGAAATAACAAAAAAACAGATTTTTTGTACCGTTACGCACTGAAAATCCGTTGCCAAGTTTAGAAAAATTCGGTATACTGTTTGAAGAAAATAAAAAGGGGGCGCTTGCCTTGGCGCAGTCCAAACACGGCTGTCCGTACGCGAAACAATGCGGCGGCTGTCAACTGCAAAATTTAACCTATCCGGAGCAACTGCGCCATAAGCAGGTCAAATGTATTCGCCTGTTGGGGCGGTTTTGCCGCGTGGAAGAAATTATCGGGATGGAAACACCTTACCACTACCGCAACAAGGTGCAGGCGGCCTTTGCCACCGACCGCCGCGGGCAGATTATTTCGGGCGTGTATCAATCGTCCTCCCACAAGGTGGTGGCGGTGGAGCACTGCATGACCGAGGACGAAAAAGCCGACGAAATCATCGGCACGGTGCGCAAACTCTTAAAAAGTTTTAAGTTGAAGCCGTACAATCCCGACACAAAACAGGGATTTTTGCGGCATGTGCTTGTCAAACGCGGGTTTCAAAGCGGGCAGATTATGGTGGTGCTCGTGACGGGGGTGCGGGAGTTCCCGAAAAAGCGGTCATTTGTCAATGCGCTTTTGAAAGCACACCCCGAAATCACCACGGTACTGCAAAATATCAATCCGCGCCGCACGAGTATGGTGCTCGGCGAGAAAGAAGAAATCCTCTACGGCGACGGCAAAATCGAAGAACAGCTGTGCGGCTTGCGATTTCGCATTTCGGCAAAGGCGTTTTACCAAATCAATCCCGTGCAAACCGAGGTTTTATACAAAACGGCATTATCATTTGCCGACCTTCGCGGAGACGAGACCGTGATTGACGCCTACTGCGGCACGGGCACCATCGGGCTGTTTGCCGCCGCGCACGCGAAAGCGGTTATCGGTGTGGAAGTCAATGCGGACGCAGTAAAGGACGCACGCGAAAACGCAGGGCTTAACGGTATACAAAACATTCGGTTTGTTTGCGCGGACGCGGGCGAATTTATGCGTGCCGCCGCCGCAAACGGTGAAACGGCGGAAGTGGTGCTGATGGACCCGCCGCGCGCGGGCAGTGACCGCGCGTTTTTGTCGTCGCTTTTGACGCTCGCGCCCGAAAAAATCGTCTATATCTCCTGCAATCCCGAAACCCAACAGCGCGATTTGCTGTTCCTTTGTAAAAACGGGTATAAAGTCAAAAAAATCCAACCCGTCGATATGTTCCCGCATACGGCGCATGTGGAGACGGTGGTGTTGATGTCAAGAATACAGAAATAAATAGTGTAAAAACTCTTGAAATATATGAAATCCCTATTCTCCTATA
>JBJEPV010000245.1:0-4002 GCA_051881415.1 Candidatus Fimenecus sp. | reverse complement strand
TGAGAGATTACAAGCAATACATCGAAAACAATCAAACACTGATTATCCGCACCGCACCGAAAACCAAATTCGGCATCTCTAATGTGTATAACGAAATCCCCGTACCGCTGTATTCGGGCAAATTGGTGTTAACCAATGCCCGTGTGATAGAAAAAATCGAGAGGTGAATGATTTTATGGACTTTACAGAAATCATTTTGCATAACGGTGCAAACGCACCTGTCCCGTGTGACTGTGCAATCGAAAAAACAAATCAGGTGGTTCATATCCGCGTTAAAGTTTTAAAAGAAGCGCAGGTGAAAGAAGCGGTGCTTTTCAGCGGCGAACACGGGTTTCCCGCAGATACACCGTTTTACGGCGACGGGTATCAGAAACTTACACAGTATAAAGGCACTATCGGTAGATTTCGTTCATTTACCGGCTTTTCCGATAAGGGCCATTACAAAATGCCTCAGACGAAGGGCTTTAAAACCGTGTATAATTATGTTTTAATCGGTTCGGGAAAAAATACCGTTTTAATCGGTGCGGCGAGTTGTAACCGTTTCCGCACGGAAATCCGTGTGAACGGTACGCAAATGCAGGTGGTGCAATGCCTTGAAAATCTTGAATTCGGCGAGCAGGAAGAAATCGCACTTGAAGATATGGTGATTTTGCAGGGCGAGAAAAATGCGATTTTGCGGGAATTTTCGGAAATCCTTTGTAAAAATCACCCGCCGAAAACCTATTGTGAAACGCCTGTGGGTTGGTGCTCGTGGTACTGTATCGGACCGAATATTTCCGAAAAGGATATTTTTAAAAACTTAAAGGTGATTAAAGAGAAAACACCCGAACTTAAATACATACAAATTGATGACGGCTTTCAGCCCTTTATGGGGGATTGGCTTGAAACCAGCGACAAATTCAACCGCCCGATGAAAGACATCTGCCAAGATATTAAAAAAGCAGGCTTTGAGCCTGCTATTTGGCTTGCGCCGTTTATCGCCTCCGAAAAAAGCCGCTTATTACGCGAGCACCCCGAGTATTTTGTGCAGGACGAAAACGGCAAACCCCTTTGCTGTGCGGGCATTACTTTTCAAGGCTGGCGCGACGCGCCTTGGTATATGCTGGACGGCACAAACCCCGCCGCACGGCAGTATATTTATGATGTTGTCCGCGAAATTTACGAAAATTGGGGCGTACGCTATTATAAATTGGATGCGAATGTTTGGGGTGCGTTGCCCTTCGGCGTGCGGTACGATAAAAATGCGACCTCGGTGGAAGCCTACCGCAGAGGAATGGAAACGATTTTCGATGCAACCGACAACAAAGCGTTTATCCTCGGCTGTAATGCGCCCATGTGGCCGTCGCTGGGGCTCGTTACGGGTATGCGCGTGACAAATGACGTGATAAGACATGTAAATCATATGGCAAATCTTTCCGAGCAATGTTTCCACCGGAATTGGATGCACAATACGCTTTGGGTAAATGACCCCGATTGTCTCATAATGACGGATACCGTGTCTTCGGTGGTTGACCCTGCGGGCATCGCGCACAAAACGCCTGCCAAAAAGAAATTTTATAAACTGAACAATGTGTATATCCGTGCAAGCGGCGGTATGGTGCTTTCAGGCGACTATGTCAGCAAATATTCCAAAGCGGAAGTTGACAGACTGCATAGGATTTTAGATACGGATTATGTGCCTGCACAGTTTGACGATGCCTTGGAAATCGGCAAAAAAGAAACCGAAAAGGGTACAGAATACTTTATTTTCAACCGAAATGCACATTTCAAAAAATATGAAATCTGTGTACCGAACGATGCAACTGTAACAGATTTGTTTGAAAACAAACCGCTGACGGTCAAAAACGGCAAAGTGACGGTTTATTTAACGAAAAACGACTGTTCTTGGATTGGCGTGCAGCCCAAAAACATCGTAACACAGATTGGTGTCTAACGAGACCCCCGTCATATTTTCTAAAAAGCAAACGCCTTGACGGATACTTCGCCAAGGCGTTTTTGTGTGGATTAAAATTTCAGTTTTCGGAATTTTCCCGGCGAAATGCCCTCGTTTTCCGTGAAAAAGTAAATAAAATTCGACTCGCTGTTAAAGCCGATTTCATAGGCAATGGCGGCAACGGTCATATCCGTTTTTTGCAATAAATATTTGGCGCGGTTTAAGCGGGAAATTAAAATATAGTCATAGGGTGAAAATCCCGTTTGCTGTTTAAACACCCGCGAAAAATGCGAGGTACTCATATGCACGCGGTTAGAAAGATTTTGTACGCTCAAAGTTTCGTTTAGGTTTTCGGCAATATATTCTTTTATGTCCTGAATGCTGTCCTCATAACTGCCTTCGCCCTTGCTTTTGGTGCGCTGGGGGTTTAACAGCTCCGAAAACAGCTTGTAAATATCCATAGACATTTGCAGCTCCGTCGGGGGATTTTCGCGTTTCAATCCGTCAAAAATGCGGAACAGCAGTTTTTTCACGTGCTCGGTATCCTTGCATTTTATGAGATTGCCGTCGGTTTTTTCGATTTCTTCAAACAAATCAAAGGAATTTGCGCCCGCAATATGCACCCAAACGGATTGGAAACTGTCGTCGGTATAGTATTCGTGCGGCGCGTAGCAGTTCAAAATCACCGTGTCTCCTTTGCGGGCGGTGATGTGCTTTGTGTCTTTCACAAATGTAAATGTGCCGTCCAAAATATGCGTAATTAACAGGCTGTTGTAGTTTTTTCGCACCAAATGATAGCTTTTTTCACAGAAAAAGTGCCCCGCGCTGATGGGGTAAAAATACAGTTTTTTTGCCGTTTGCGACGGCGAGGAAAAATAAACCTCGGAAATATCGAGTACCCCTGTTTCGTTCGGTTTCATACGCACAGCACCTTTATGATAGGATTTCTAAATTTTTAGGTTGATTTTCGCAAGGAACTTTTGTGAAATGATTATATAATTAGAATAGTTTATTGTCAAGAATATCTCAATATGAACAACCGTTGCGGTTGTATCTTTCGGTGTGGAGGATTTAAAATGAAAGCATTTTTCAAAAAGAAATCGGTGAAAATTATTTTCAGCATTTTTCTTGCATTGTGCGTGATTGTAGTCGCGTGCAACGGCTATTTTGCCGCGGTCGCGCTCAAAGAGCAAAAAGGCGTTGCCGTGTGCGACGCTTGGAGCGCAGAGGATACTTATTCGCCCGATTATGCACAAACTTTGGAAATCGGTGACAAGGATGCCAAAATTCTTTGCCTGACCGACATACATATCCGCAATCACGGCACTTTTGCGGCGTTTTTAGGCATCAACTTTATATTGGACGGTATGAGCGAAATTCAGCTCAAACAACTTATAAAAGAAGTAAATCCCGATTTAATCGTGGTCGGCGGCGATACCGTGCTGACCGCTTGGAATGACATCAGCACGCAAAAATTCTGTGATTTTATGGAACAATTCGGTATTCCCTGGGCGCCTGTTTTCGGTAACCACGATTACGAGGGCAGAGCCGATAAATCCAAACTCTGCGAAATCTACGAAAATGCCGAAAATTGCCTGTTTCAATGCGGGCCGGACGGCATGAACGGCATGGGGAACTATATTGTCAACCTCACAAGAAACGGCGAAGTCGCGTATTCTCTCTTTCTGTTGGATGACGGGCAGTACAGAATTACCGACGGCGAGATTTCCGACGGCGGCGTGAACGAAAATCAGATTGCATGGTACAAATGGGCGGTGAACGGCATTGCGGAAACAAGCGGTAAGGCTGTTCCCAATATGGCGTTTATGCATGTTCCCGTGCCCGAATACAAAGAACGGACAGGCGATTTTGAAATGGGATTCAGGCAGGAGGACAGTTGCACCGCGCGCGATAACGACGGCTTTTTTGATGTGTTCAAGGCAAACGGCGGTACGCATATGTTTGCAGGGCACGACCACAATAACAATTTCGTTGCCGAATACGAGGGCGTAAAGCTTTGCTATATGACTAAAAGTTCCTATAACTGCTACTTTTCAGGGAAAACGCTC
>JBJEPV010000244.1:9606-20374 GCA_051881415.1 Candidatus Fimenecus sp. | reverse complement strand
ACAAATACGGTGCTTGGGCGGGTATTTTGTCGGGCTTCTGCATTGCGATTGTGCCTGCGGGCAGTAAGATTTTAAATCTCTGCGGTGTGGAAGCGCCCACGGTTTTAAAACTGATGGCGCAAGGGCCTTTGTATGCGTGCATTGCGATGCTTGTATCCATTGCGATGTGCTTGGCAGTCAGCGCTTTGACCAAGAAAAAATCCGAAAAAGAAGTTGTGGATTTCTTCTATAATGGTGTTGTCGAAAACGAATAAATATGCTATAATCCAAATGGTGGATTTCTGTGCAGCCGCAGTAATTTACTGCGGCTGTTCAGTTCTATTATCAGAAAGGTGGAAAATAGGGGTTATGTTCTTTCAAAAAGATGCTGAAACGATGTCCCGCGCGCAAATTGAGGAAATCCAGCTGGAACGGTTGAAATACACGGTTCAATATTGCTACGATAAGGTTCCTTTCTATAAAAAGAAGTTGGATGATGCGGGTGTTACACCTGACCGGATTAAAACCTTGGATGATATTCGCCGCATTCCGCCGACAACCAAAGCGGATTTGCGCGACAATTACCCGTTTGGTCTGTTTGCGGTACCGATGCGCGATATTGTGCGCATTCACGCTTCCTCCGGTACAACGGGCAAACCAACGGTGGTTGGTTACACCAAACACGATTTAGAGGTTTGGTCGGACTGCATGGCGCGTCTTTGTGCGGCGGCAGGGGCGACTGCGGATGATATTGTGCAGATTTCGTTCGGGTACGGTATGTTCACAGGAGCTTTGGGCCTGCATTACGGCTTGGAAAAACTCGGTTGTACCGTGGTGCCGAATTCCAGCGGGAATACCGAAAAAGCCTTAATGTTTATGCGCGATTTTAAAACCACTGCTTTGGTCGCTACGCCGTCTTATGCTTTGTATATGGCGGAAACCGCAAAATCTTTGGAATACCCGATGTCCGACTATCATTTACGCTTGGGGTTGTTTGGTTCCGAAGGCTGTACGCCCGAAATGCGTACGCAGATTGAGAATGGTTGGGGCTTGTTTGCCACCGACAACTATGGAATGAGTGAACTGATGGGCCCCGGCGTTTCCGGCGAATGTGAGGAGCGTTGCGGTTTACATATCAACGAAGACTATTTCATAACGGAAATCGTCAATCCCGAGACGCTGGAAGTCCTGCCGGAAGGGGAGACAGGCGAAGTGCTTATTACAACGCTCACCAAAGAGGGTATTCCGCTTTTACGCTACCGCACGCGCGACATTTCGCGCCTTACCTACGAACCCTGCAAATGCGGCAGAACTTTTGCGCGTATGGATAAAATCAAAGGCAGAAGCGACGATATGCTGAAAATCCGCGGAGTAAATGTGTTCCCGTCGCAGATTGAAAGTGTGCTTGTCGGTATGGACAAGGTAAGTCCCCATTATCAACTGATTGTCCGCCGTGAGGGCTTTGCGGATACCTTGGAAATTCAGGTGGAACTCTCCGATACATCTCTTTTGGAAAGTTTCGGCAAAATTCAAGAACTGCAAAACCGCATTAAGCATAATATTCATACCGTGCTCGGTATTCAATGCAAAGTCAGCATTGTAGAGCCGAATACGATTGAGCGCTTTGTCGGCAAGGCAAAACGCGTTGTGGATTTAAGAAATCAATAATTTGAGGTGGAAAGATGAGCAAACAACTTTTAATCGGGAATGAGGCGGTTGCGCGCGGACTTTATGAAGCAGGCTTGCGTGTAGCTTCCAGTTATCCCGGCACACCGAGCACCGAAATTACCGAGTGCATCGCCAAATACGACGATGTTTACAGCGAATGGGCGCCGAATGAAAAGGTGGCAATGGAGGTTGCGGCAGGCGCGGCAATCGCCGGGGCACGTTCATTCTGCGCAATGAAGCATGTCGGCTTGAATGTCGCCGCAGACCCGCTGTTTACGGCGTCTTATACCGGGATTAACGCCGGTATGGTCATTGCCGTTGCAGATGACCCCGGAATGCATTCCTCGCAAAACGAGCAGGACTCCCGCCACTACGCAAAAGCATCAAAAGTGATGATGTTGGAGCCGTCCGACTCCGAAGAATGCTTGCAATACGCGAAACTTGCTTTTGATTTGTCGGAGCAGTTTGACACACCCGTCATTTTGCGTTTGACAACGCGCGTGGCACATTCCAGAAGCCTTGTTAATGTCGGTGAACGTGATGACAAGGGCTTAAAAGAGTACAAAAAAGACCCGATGAAATATGTCATGATGCCCGGTATGGCTATCAAAAAGCATGTGGTTGTGGAACAGCGCATTTTAGACCAGGTTTCTTGGGCGGAAACCGCTGAAATCAACTCGATAGAGTATAACAGCACCGAAATCGGCGTGATTGCTTCGGGTATTTCCTATCAGTACGCCAAAGAAGCACTCGGCGAAAATGCTTCTTACTTAAAACTCGGTTGCGTATACCCGTTGCCGGTGCAAAAAATTAAGGATTTTGCCGCCAAATGCAAAAAGGTATATGTTTTAGAAGAATTAGACCCGTTCATTGAAGAACACTGCAAGCAAAACGGGATTGAAGTCATCGGCAAAGAGGCTTTCACTTTGCAGGGCGAATATTCGCAAAGCCTGGTTGCAAAAGTGATTTTGGGCAAAGAGGACGCATTTTTGGCGACGGATTTAGACATTCCCGCGCGCCCGCCCGTGCTTTGCGCAGGTTGCCCGCACAGAGGGCTTTACTATGCGCTCAAAAAACTGAATGTCACGGTCAGCGGCGACATTGGTTGTTATACGCTCGGTGCACTTGCACCGTTGGGTATGATGGATACCTGCATTTGTATGGGTGCTTCTGTTTCGGCATTGCACGGCAGAAATAAAGCGGACGAACAAAACGCGAAAAAATCCGTTGCGGTTATCGGCGATTCAACCTTTATGCATTCCGGTGTGACAGGGCTTATCAATATTGCCTATAACCAAAGCAATTCCACCGTCATTATTTTGGATAACAGCATTACGGGCATGACAGGCCATCAGGATAACCCCACCACGGGCAAAACCATTAAAGGCGACCCGACCACTGCCGTCAGCCTTGAAATGCTTGCAAAAGCAGTCGGCATTGACCGTGTGCGCGTGATTGACCCGTACAATCTCGCGGAATGTGAGCAAGTTATTCGCGAAGAGGTCGAGGCGGACGCACCGTCGGTGATTATCTCCCGCAGACCGTGCGCGTTGCTCAAATATGTAAAACATAATCCGCCGATGAAAGTGAATGCAGAAAAATGCGTCGGCTGTAAAATGTGTATGAAAATCGGTTGCCCCGCGATCAGTATGAAAGAGAAAAAATCCGTCATTGACTTTACACAGTGCGTCGGTTGTGCAGTGTGCAGTCAGTTGTGCAAATTCGGTGCGATTGAGGAGGGCAAATAAGATGAACACAAAAAGTATTATGATTGTCGGCGTCGGCGGGCAGGGGACATTGCTTGCAAGCCGTTTGCTCGGCGCGGCGCTTTTGTCCGAAGGATACGATGTCAAGGTCTCCGAAGTGCACGGCATGAGCCAACGCGGCGGTTCGGTGGTGACCTATGTCAAATACGGCGACAAGGTTGCGTCGCCGATTGTGCAGAAAGGGCAGGCGGATTTAATTCTTGCCTTTGAACAGTTGGAAGCGGCACGGTGGTTACCGTTTTTGAAAACGGACGGTACGATTATTGCAAATACCCAGCGGATTGACCCGATGCCTGTGGTTATCGGCACAGCGGAATATCCTGCGGGTGTTTTGGATGCCGTTCGCGCAACGGGGGCGAATTTGACCGAGATTGACGCGCTGTCTTTGGCGGTCAAAGCGGGCTCTCCGAAAGCGGTGAATGTTGTTTTAATCGGTGTGATGGCTTCACATATGGAGATTGCCTACGATGTTTGGGAAAACGCCATTCGGGCGACAGTTCCCGAAAAGTTCTTGGAGTTAAATCTCAAAGCATTTGAATACGGCTATTCTTATTCCAAATAAAAAGGGGTTTTAACAATGCAACAAAATTATTTCAATCCGGAGATTGAGTGTGCCTCACGGGAATACCTGCACGCACTGCAATCGGCGCGCCTTATCAAAATGGTCGAAAATTGCTATGACCATGTTCCGTTCTATAAGCAGAAATTCGACGAACTCGGACTTTTGCCCGGGGATATTAAATCGATTGACGATATTACGAAACTGCCTTTTACGATTAAACAGGACCTTCGTGACAATTATCCGTTCGGGTTGTTTGCTGTGCCGCGGGAACAACTGATTCGTATTCATGCTTCGTCCGGTACAACGGGGAAACAAACCGTTGTCGGCTACACCCAGCACGACATTGATATTTGGGCTGAGGGCGCGGCACGCGCGATTGCCGCCGCCGGCGGTAAAAAAGGCGATTATATTCATATTTCTTACGGGTATGGTTTGTTTACAGGCGGCTTGGGTCTCCACTACGGTGCGGAAAAACTCGGTGCAACAGCGATTCCCGTATCGGCAGGTAACACCAACCGTCAAATGCAGATTTTGCAGGATTTCGGCTCGGATATTATCTGCTGCACGCCGTCCTACGCCATGTTTATCGGTGAATCCTTAAAGGCGGCGGGGATTGACTCGTCGAAATTGCCGCTTCGTGCCGGTATTTTCGGCGCAGAAGCATGGAGCGAAAATATGCGCCGCGAAATTGAGAAATCCTTAAATATCAAAGCATATGATATTTACGGGCTTTCCGAAATCGCAGGCCCCGGCGTTTCCTATGAATGCTCTGAGCAAACGGGTATGCATATTTGCGAGGATTATTTCTATCCCGAAGTCGTAGACCCCGACACCTTAGAGCCGTTGCCCGACGGCAAATTCGGCGAGTTGGTGTTCACCTGTATCGGCAAAGAGGCATTGCCGCTTGTTCGGTACAGAACGCGCGATATTACCGCGCTTTCACACGAAAAATGTGCTTGTGGCAGAACGCTTGTCAAAATGCTCAAACCGAAAGGCAGAAGCGACGATATGCTGATTATCCGCGGCGTCAATGTGTTCCCGTCGCAGGTGGAACATGTTATTTTGTCGCTTGGCATGGAGCCGAACTATCAAATTGTGGTTGACCGTGTGAACAATTTGGATGTGATGACCGTAAAAATCGAAATGTCCGATTCGCTGTTCTCCGACTCTGTTCGTCAAGTGGAGGACCAGGAAAACCGTATTAAAGCCGCTATGCAGGCAACCCTCGGTGTATCTGCAAAAATCAAATTGGTTGAACCGCGTTCTTTGCCGCGCTCGGAGGGTAAGGCGGTTCGCGTGATTGATAATCGGCATATTTAAGGAGGTATTTTTATGGCAATTCAGCAAATTTCCGTTTTCGTGGAAAACAAACCCGGCAGATTGGCAGATATTACCGCATTTTTGGCGGCGGGCGGTATCGGCATTCGTGCGTTTTCGATTGCGGATACAACCGATTTCGGTATTTTACGCTTGATTGTGTCTGATACCGAAAAAGCGGCACAGGTCTTAAAGGCGGCAGGTGTGGCGGTATCCATTACCGAAGTCGTTGGGATTTCCATTCCCGATGTGACCGGCTCGTTTGCAAATGTTGTGAAGGTTTTGGCGGACGCGGGCGAAAATGTCGAATATGCCTATGCATTTTTAACCCCCGAAGCAGGCCATGCCTATGTGATTGTGCGTGTCAACGATAACGAAAAAGCGTCTGCAGTGCTCAAAGCAAACGGTATTTCCGTAATTGATGAAAGCGCAATTTTGTAATGTGTATGAACAAAAGGTCGGCTTCTGCCGACCTTTTTTCTATGTTTGGATTTACTTTTTTCGGTGCCTGTGCTAAAATATTAAGTTGAATTTACAAAAAGGAGGTGCGTCGGGTGATAGGCAAAACCGTCGGCATAGATTTCGGCTCAACTTCTACCATTATGTATGTCGAGGGCAAAGGCATTATCCTCGACGAGCCGACCATGATTGCTATTGATGTGGAAACGGGCATACCCATAGCCATTGGGAATACCGCCTATACCATTAACGGCAGAACCGATGAAACGATTGATGTAATCAGCCCTGTACAGAACGGTATTATTTCGGACTATACCCATGCCGAGCATATTTTGCGCTACTATTTTCAGCGCCTTTGCGGCAACAGCATTTTTAAGCCGAATGTGGTCTTGACCGTTCCGAGCGGTGCAACGAATTTAGAAAAACATACCTTTTTAGAGGTCGCAATGCGCGCGGGCGCAGGCAGGGTTTGTCTGATTGAGGAATCGCTGGCATCTGCTATCGGCGTTGGATTTGAGAGTAATTCATTTACCGGTCGCTTTATTGTCAATATCGGCGGCGGTGCTGTGGATATTTCCGTTGTGACGATGGGCAGTCTCGCCGTATCAAAATCTGTTAAAATCGGCGGAAAGTCCATTGACGACGCAATCACGCGATATTTACGAAAGGAACGCGATATTTTGGTGGGACCGCAAACCGCCGAGCTGTTAAAAATCTGCCTTGGCAGCGCGGTACCACGCAAAGAAGAAATTGCCATGATTGCAAACGGAAAAAGCGGTCTGGACAATATGCCGATGTCCTTTGAGGTAACTTCTACGGAGCTTTTCCCTTGCATTAAAGAACAGTTAGACCAAATGGTTCGCGGCATAAAATCGGTTTTGGAAATAACCCCGCCGGAGTTGGTCGGCGATATTTCCGAAAATGGGATTGTTCTCACAGGCGGCACTTCGCTTTTATACGGTATGAAAAAAATGCTGGAAGCGGAAACGGGCATAGAGGTCATTTTGGCAAAAGACCCCTTATACAGTTGTGTTTCCGGTGCGGCGGCAATCGTGAAGGATTTAGATTTCTTAACAGAAAACGGCTATGCCTTCCAAACTGTGCAGGGATTAAGTTGATACCTTACCTTTCAAAAAGCCTCACTTTTCTGTGAGGCTTTTTTCTATATACGCATTTCATCCCAAACCGCTTTCAATTTTTGACAGGACTGTAAAAAGTCATTCTTTTCATCTGTTTCCAACTTTAAATGGAGCACCTCACGCACGCCGTCACGCCCTAAAATACAAGGGACTCCTGCATACACACCGCACAGCGTGTCGGGCATATCTAACTGTGCAGAGACTGTCAATATACTGTTTTCCCCACCGAACACGGCTTTGACGATTCGCACCAAAGAAAGTCCTATACCGTAATAGGTAGCACCTTTGGCTTCAATAATTTGATAGGCGGCGCGCTGCACTTCCCATGCGATATTTTTTAAATCTTCTTTTGAAAACGCCGCGTGCTCCGCAATGACATCTTGAATCGGCTTGGTACCGACCATTGCCTGTGACCAGGGCACCATTTCGCTGTCGCCGTGTTCACCGATAACATAGGCGTGCACATTTTTCGGGTCAACCGATAAATACGCACCGAGTAAATACCGAAGTCTTGCTGTGTCCAACGTCGTACCGGAGCCGAAGACCCTCGCGCTGTCAAAGCCGGACAAATGTTGCACCATTCGCGTCATAATATCCACAGGATTGGTTGCGACTAAAAAAATCCCTTGAAAGCCCGAGGCAAGTATTGGCGAAATTATGCTTTCAAATACGGCTTGATTTCGTTTTAACAGCGAAATTCTGTCTTCCCCGGGCTTTTGAGAAACACCTGCGCAGATGACAACCATATCCGCATCGTGACAGTCTTTGTATTCGCCGGCATAGATTTTCATATTTGTTTTTGCAAATGCCAACCCGTGGTTTAAGTCCATTGCTTCTCCAATCGCTTTTTCGCGGTTGATGTCCAGCAGAACAAGCTCGTCGCAAATTCCTTCACAAAGCAGTGCATAGGCGAAGCTCATGCCGACAAAGCCCGTGCCGACAATCGCAATTTTTTTAGTAAATCCGTTGTCTTTCATAACTTCCTCCGTTATTTTTACATTTTAATTTGAATTTTGTATTTTTCCAGCCAATAATTCATTTGCACGAAATAGGCAATCGTTTGTGGGGTGGTCATTAACTGCCCATACCAAGGCTCACGCACATCGGCGGTCATTAACTGCTGTACTGCATCTCGTTTCACGATGGTGAAAAGCGGCGCATTTCGGTCATCCAACACCTTTTGCAGTTCTTGGCGAACAGCGGCAAGATAGGCGGGATTGTGCGTTTTGGGGTAGGGGCTTTTTTTACGCCACAAAATTTCTTCGGGCAACAAGTCTTTTACCGCTTCGCGTAAAAGCCCTTTTTCATAGTGCTTATAATCTTTATATTCCCACGGAACGGTGTATAAATACTCCGCAATTCGATAATCGCAAAACGGTACGCGTACTTCTAACCCGCACGCCATACTCATTCGGTCTTTACGATCTAACAGCGTTTGCATAAACCACTCTAAATTGAGTTTCATCATTTCTTTCATACGGCTTTCCGTGTCCGACAGCCCTTGTATTTTATCGGTGCGGCGCACGGTATCGGCGTATTTTTCGTAAACATAGTTTTCCGCATCGATTTGTCGCGCCAAATCGTCCTGCAAAAATGTCATTCGGTATTTTGTGGATTGTGCCCACGGGAATCCGTCCGTCATACGAACGGTTTTGTCTCGATACCATGGGTAACCGCCGAAGATTTCGTCAGCGCATTCGCCCGAAAGCGCCACTGTGCCTTGCTTTTTGATTTCGCGGCAGAACAGCAGCAGGGAACTGTCCACATCTGCCATCCCCGGTAAATCACGGGCGTCTACGGCAGCGTATAAGGCTTGCACCAATTCCTTTGTATCTATTTCAATCAAATGATTTTGCGCGTGTAGGTAATCGTTCATTATGCCTACAAATTGTGAGTCGCTGTTCGGCTGGAATTTGCTTGCTTTAAAATATTTGTCATTGTTTTTGTATCCGACCGTAAAGGTGTGCAGTTGTTCCCCGCGCGCATGAAAATATCGGTCGGCAACCGAAGAAATGATGCTCGAATCAAGCCCGCCGGAGAGAAAAGTGCACACAGGCACATCGGACACAAGTTGGCGTGTGATGGTGTCTGTAACAAGATAGCGCACCTTTTCCACGGTTTGTTCAAATGAATCCGTAAACGGTGCGTCTTGAAGCGTCCAATACCGCGTAATGTTCAAGCCGTTCTTGGTAAAATAGGCATAATGCGCCGGCGGCAACTCCGCTATGTTGCGAAATACACCGTAACCGGGTGTTCTGCCGGGGCCTATAAGCATTACTTCCGCAACGCCATGTAAATCAACTTCGGGTTTCACAAACTTGCTTGCAAGCAATGCTTTGATTTCCGACGCGAATAAAAAATGTGCGTCGGTTTTCGCATAGAACAAAGGCTTAACGCCGATTCTGTCGCGCGCCATAAACAGAGATTTCTTGGCTTCATCCCAAATAGCAAAGGCGAAAATGCCGTTAAAGCGGTCAACACATTTTTCGTGCCATTCAATATAGGATTTCAGCAGTACTTCTGTGTCGCTGTGCCCGATAAAGGTGTGCCCGCAGGCAAGCAGGTCGTTCCTGACTTCCTCTGTGTTATACAATTCCCCGTTGTATACAACGGTATAGCGATTTTCGTTGACCACTGCCTGCATCGGCTGGGCGCCGTTTTTTAGGTCAATGACTGCAAGTCTTGTATGCAAAAGTGCCGCATTATCCGTGAAATACGCACCGCACGCGTCAGGGCCGCGCGGCTCTAAAACCTTTTGCATTTGTAAAAAGCGGTTTTTTTCGTCTGCAATCGTACAACAGTAGGATACTGCTCCTGCAATTCCGCACATAAATTTGCCTCCTAAAATTTTCTTAATAGTATTTTATGCGGCAAAATGGGGCAAATGTCACAAGAAAAGGGGAGGGCAGTCATTTCTTGTGACTGCCCTCTACGCAAATGATTACAGATATTGTGCAATATCATCTGCAAGATTTTTTTCAATTTTGATTAACTCTTTTGCTATATCTTTGACGCGTTGTTCGGCTTTTTGATATTGGTTTAAATACCGTTCTAAGGACTTCACACCCATATGGCAACCGTCGGTGACGAGGTCTGCAATGGTTTTGTCGCCGGGCTCCAAAACGGTTTTTACATTGGTTTTCATATAACTCATACCTTTTGCAATCGGGTTTGGCTCTTTGCTCTCTGCGCCGTACTCCTGCAAAAGTTCACCTGTTTCTGTTTCTAATTTGATGTGCTCGTCCTTGCAGGTTTTCAAAATCGCATAAAAGCTTCGATTTTCCACGCGTTCTAAAACGCTTTCAATCGTGTCAATGCCCATTTTGATACCTGCATTACATTCGCATAACAATTCTGTCGTATCTGTATCCATTTTGAATTCCTCCGAAATCTTTTTAATTAGTATGCTTTGTTTTGCAACGGTTAAGCATATTAGAAAAAATTTTTTGTTTTTTCTTCCTGTTTTACCCATAAAAATATGCACCTCCAAAAGTGTCTAACTTTTGGGGTGCATATCACAGACAGGGGGAGTTTCTTGTGGGAGCGTTTTCTATTTCGCCCTGTCGAATCCCTTGCTTTCTTAACAAAAAAAGAAAGAAGCACCTGGTGGTACTTCTTCCTTTTTGGCGGAGAGCAAGGGATTCGCCACACGCTTTCGCGTGTGCTTCGTTCGGCGACCCAAGGCTGACGCCTTCGGTACCCGCCTCACGCTCCGCGCTAAAAACAGTCCACCGGACTGTTTTTTTACGCGCAGACCCTCACGGGTTCGAATCCAACAAGTTTTCAGTAAAAAAGAAGAAGATGCCAATAGGCACCTTCTTCTTTTTTGGCGGAGAGCAAGGGATTCGCCACACGCTTTCGCGTGTGCTTCGTTCGGC
>JBJEPV010000244.1:0-9506 GCA_051881415.1 Candidatus Fimenecus sp. | reverse complement strand
CAACAAGTTTTCAGTAAAAAAGAAGAAGATGCCAATAGGCACCTTCTTCTTTTTTTGGCGGAGAGCAAGGGATTCGAACCCTCGAACCGTTTTAGGCGGTTACACGATTTCCAATCGTGCTCCTTCGACCAGCTCGGACAACTCTCCAAACGTCACGATTGGTATTATATCGAAGTTTCGTGAAAAAATCAAGACATTTTTTCAGAAACAAGAAAATATTTTATAAATGATACTTCCTTATTTTCTGTTTTGCAAATTTGAAGCATGAAAAAAACGGTATACTATCATAAACGGGAACAAAGGGGGAAATCTTCGTGAAAAAGAAAAGAGCTCTGTTGATTTTATCTGTTTGCTTACTTTGCGCGGCAACCATATTTTTCATAGCAGGATTCAAAAAGTCCCCATACTCTAAGGGCGGCAAAGCGCATACAACGGCTGCAACTGTAACTGAAATCTCCCGCGGGGATGTCGCCGATACGGAAAATCCTGTTTTAGAATTAACCCCTGTCATTTTGAAAGAGGGGACCTCTGTTTTTTTTGAATTTTCTGTTTCGGAAATAAATCGGCAATTAGAACAGAAAAAAGAAATTTTAAATGGCGCTGCACTTTCCCCGACAAAAACCAATCACCCCGTATTAGACGCATTGGTAGAAAAGCGTTTTGGAAACGACTTAGATTCGTTGCCCGATACCTTTTCAAAAGCAAAGTATTGCTACGATTGGCTGATAGAGAATACGCAGTTCGGCGGCGGCACAGTCAATATGCAAAACATGTATGTTTTTCTCGATGATTGCGATTATTCCGGCACAGACGGTACGGTGGTGTATGATGCATACAGGATTTTACTGACAGGGCAGGGGGTCTGTGATAATTACGCCTCGGCGCTCACTGTCTTATACCGCTACATTGGTTTAGAGGCATATATCGTGCACGGGAAAGTTGTTCTTGCGAACGGCACGCTGACAAATCATGTTTGGGTTGCCGTAAATATAAACAACGCTATTTATTGGTTCGACCCGCAAATCGAAACATCTGCGGTGCAAAAGAGCGGCTGTAAGTATGTGCTGTTTTGTGCGCTGCCCGACACGCTTCCTTTTTACTCGGATTACAGTATACCCGAGAGTTGCAATGCCTATCACGGCTTTCAACTGCAAAGTCCTATGCAGGTTTGTTGCACATTAGGCACAGTTCCCACGGTAACATTTGCCTACAAACCGGGCGAAGTAAATGCGTACGGAGATGTTGTCAAAAAGATTATCACATCATCCGGTATACCGGATGGCGAATTACCGATTACACTTTCTTTAAGCGGCGGTGCACCACCGTATCAATGCATGGTGCAGGCAGAATACCGACAAAACGGTAATGTGGTTACACAAGAATTATTGCCTACAAAAACGGTCACAGATACGGTGACGATTCCATTTACAAAGCCACAAGGGGCACAGTTGCGAAGTATCACCGTGCGAACGCGGGATGCTTCGGGCAGAAATTTGGTTTGCATACTGACTGTCGCGTCTGAATAAAAAGCGCCTTTACGCAAGGCGCTTTTTTGCGATACTTTGCAAGTTGTGATTTTTGATATGCAGAAAATATGTGTGCAGATTGACAAAAACTTTATGGAATATTTGTGCAAATTCTCTGCTTTTTTGAATATTTTTTGAATTTTCAGTTGACAAATAAGGGATAAAAGTATATACTACTTTCATTCTTATATTTGTCCAATATGCAGGAAAAGAGTTCTAATCCTGCAAATTTATATTGGGAGGCATATAGTATGAAAATGAAAAAAGTTCTTGCCGTGTTGCTTGCAGTAACAATGGTTGTTCTCTGTTTTGCGGCGTGCGGCAAAGGCAACGACGCAACCGGCGAAAAAACCATTAAAATCGGTTTCAGCGGTCCCTTGACGGGTGACTACGCACAGTACGGTAACGGCGTTAAAAACGGTGCGCAGCTTGCAATTGACGAAATCAACGAAGCCGGCGGCATCAACGGGTACAAGCTTGAACTCAACGCGCAGGATGATGAAGGCGACCAGGAAAAAGCTGTCAACGCATACAACACCTTGAAAGACTGGGGCATGCAGCTTTCTCTCGGTACTGTAACTTCCGGCGCATGCATTGCTTTCCAAGGCGTTGCAAAAACGGACAATGTTTTCGTTTTAACTCCCTCTGCGTCTGCTGTTCCGGCAATTGACGGTGACAACGCATTCCGCGTTTGCTTCTCCGACCCCAACCAGGGTATTGCTTCTGCGGATTACATTGCAGATAACAAACTTGCAACCAAAGTTGCAGTTATTTATCAGACCAATGACTATTCCAACGGTATTTACAACAAATTTGTTGCCGAAGCCAAAGAAAAAGGTCTTGAAATCGTTACGGCGCAATCCTTTACCGCCGATAACAACAAAGACTTCTCTGCGCAAATTCAGGCTGTGAAATCTTCAGGTGCTGACCTTCTGTTCCTCCCGATTTATTACAGCGAAGCAACTTTGATTTTGAAACAGGCGAAAGATGCCGGCTTGAATGTGAAGTTCTTTGGCTGTGACGGCTTGGACGGCATTTTGACCATGGAAAACTTTGACACTTCTTTGGCAGAAGGTGTTATGCTCCTTACCCCGTTTGCAAAAGATGCAACGGATGACTACACTGTGAACTTTGTTACCAAATACAAAGCGAAATACGGTGAAGACACTATGAATCAGTTTGCTGCTGACGCTTATGATGCAATTTACATCATCAAAGCTGCTGCTGAAAAAGCCGGCATCACTGCGGATATGACTGCTTCCGAAACCTGCGACGCTTTGAAAGCGGCTATGACGCAGATTACGGTTGACGGCGTTACCGGTACCGGCATCACTTGGACTGCTGACGGCGAGCCCTCAAAGGCCCCGAAAGCGGTTGTAATTGAGAACGGTGCGTATAAAGCGCTGTAATCTGTATACAAGTGCATTGACAAGTGAAAAAGTATGCCGTGTAGATTTTTCTATACGGCATACTTTGGAATTTATGACAAGATATGCTTTTTGAAAAATGTCAGTTTTTGGGGTTTTTCAAAACGCATATTTGGAGGATTAGGAATGGATTTTTTAAGCTATTTGGTTTCCGGAATCAGTTTGGGGAGTATCTATGCGCTCATCGCGCTCGGGTACACAATGGTTTACGGTATTGCGAAAATGCTGAATTTCGCGCACGGTGATGTCATTATGGTCGGCGCGTTTGTGATTTATACCGTGAGCACTACATGGGGCTTATCGCCTGTGGTCGGTGTGTTAATTTCGATTGTATTTTGCACACTGTTCGGTATGCTGATTGAAAAGGTTGCCTACAAGCCTTTGCGCAAGGCGTCTTCCCTTGCAGTTTTAATTACGGCAATCGGTGTCAGCTATCTTTTACAAAACGCGGCATTGCTGATTTTCGGTTCCAGCACGAAGAGCTTTACCTCTGTTGTGAATATTCCTGCGCTTCGCTTGTTTGGCGGTGAATTAATCATTTCAGGTGAAACAATTGCGACAATCGTTGTTTCTGTTGTAATTATGGTTGTTTTAACCCTGTTTATCAATAAAACGAAACCCGGTCGCGCTATGCTCGCTGTAGCAGAGGACAGAGGCGCCGCGCAGTTGATGGGCATCAATGTCAATGCGACGATTTCTTTGACCTTTGCCATTGGTTCCGGTCTCGCGGCGGTCGCAGGTGCGCTGTTGTGCTCGGCATATCCCGCACTTTCACCGACAACCGGCGCAATGCCCGGTATTAAAGCCTTTACCGCGGCTGTATTCGGCGGTATCGGTTCTATTCCCGGGGCAATGATTGGCGGTATTTTGCTCGGCGTCATTGAAAACCTGAGTAAAGGTTACATTTCCACGCAGCTTTCCGATGCCATTGTGTTTGCTGTTTTAATTATCGTGCTTCTTGTCAAACCGACCGGTATTTTGGGCAAGAAGATAAACGAGAAGGTTTGAGGTGATTGGAATGGCAAAACAAAAAAGAGCATTGAAACAATCGACCAAGAGCGATTTCATTACTTATGCAATGTTAGCGGTTGCGTTTGTATTTGTTGAAGTAATGACTTTGACAGGCAATGCATCTAATAAATTTACGGGGCTTTTAGTACCACTGTGTTACTACTCTATTTTAGCGGTCTCTTTGAATTTGGTTGTCGGTATTTTGGGTGACCTTTCCCTCGGGCACGCCGGATTTATGTGTATTGGTGCTTACGCCAGCGCGCTGTTTTCCGTAGGTTTTAAAGATACAATTACACAGGATTGGTTACGCTTTTTAATCGCGATGTTACTCGGTGGTATTTTAGCGGGAATTTTCGGATTCTTGATTGGTATTCCCGTTTTGCGTTTAAAGGGCGACTATTTGGCAATTGTAACGCTTGCTTTCGGTGAGATTATCAAAAATATTGTAAATTTGCTGTATGTGGGTGTTGATTCCACCGGTATTCATGTAGCGGTTGCGGATCCAAATGCGTTTCAATTAGAAGAAGATGGCACATTTTTGATTAACGGTGCCCTTGGCATTACCGGTACACCGCGCGACTCCAATTTTATCATTGGCTTCGTGCTGTTGGTGATTACGGTTTTTGTTTCTCTTAACCTAATTAACTCCCGTACGGGGCGTGCGGTGATGTCCATTCGTGATAACCGCATCGCGGCGGAATCTGTCGGTATCAATGTGACGAAATACAAGCTGATTGTATTCTCCGTGTCCGCATTTTTCGCAGGTATTGCCGGTGTTCTGTATGCGCACAATCTTTCTTCGCTTACGGCGACCACCAAAAACTTTGGCTACAATATGTCCATTATGATTTTGGTCTTCGTTGTTTTAGGCGGTATCGGCAGCACGCGCGGCTCCATTATCGCGGCTGTGATTTTGACTGCTTTGCCGGAGGTCTTGCGCGGATTAAACGATTATCGAATGCTCATTTACGCAATCGTTTTAATTCTTTTGATGCTTGCGAACAATAATGAAAAACTGAACGCTTATAAAGAAAAGATTTCCATTACCAATCTTTTCAAGAATAAAAAGGCGGGCAATCAACTTGATAAGGAGGCGAATTCCTGATGGCACTTTTAGAAGTCAAAAATCTGGGTATCCAGTTCGGCGGCTTGCGTGCTGTCGATGAATTCAACCTTGAAATTGAGAAAGGCACACTGTACGGGCTTATCGGGCCGAACGGTGCGGGCAAAACCACCGTTTTTAATATGTTGACCGGCGTTTATAAACCGACGGACGGCGATATATTGCTTGACGGCAAGAGTATTGTCGGCAAAAGTCAAATTGACATTAACAAAATGGGCATCGCGCGAACTTTCCAAAATATTCGATTGTTCCGACAAATGTCCGTTCTCGATAATGTTAAAGTCGGCTTACACAATCAAATCAAATACAGCACGTTGTCGGGTATTTTAAAATTACCGTCCTACTTCAAAAAAGAAAAGGAAATGAACGAAAAAGCGATGTCGCTTTTGAAAGTGTTTGATTTACAGGGCGAGGCGGATTACCTTGCTTCCAACTTGCCGTACGGCAAACAGAGAAAACTTGAAATTGCGCGTGCTTTGGCAACCAATCCGAAGTTGTTGTTGCTTGACGAGCCAGCGGCGGGTATGAATCCCAACGAAACTGCCGAATTGATGGAGACCATTCAGTTTGTGCGCAATGAGTTTGATATGACAATTCTGCTGATTGAGCATGATATGCGTTTGGTCAGCGGCATTTGTGAGGATTTAACCGTTTTGAACTTCGGAAAAGTGCTGGCGCAGGGGAAGACCTCCGAGGTCTTAAAAAACCCCGAAGTGATTACAGCCTATCTCGGCGAATAAGAGAGGATTTTACAGTATGGCGATGCTTGAAATTAAAGACCTTGAAGTTTGCTACGGCGTGATTCGCGCGATTAAAGGCGTATCTTTTGAGGTCAATCAGGGCGAGGTTATAGCTTTAATCGGTGCAAACGGGGCGGGGAAAACCACCATTTTGCATACGATTACGGGGCTTATTCCTGCCAAGAGCGGCAGCATTCAGTTTGAGGGTAAGGAATTAACCAAAACACCCGCGCATAAAATAGTCTCGATGGGTATGGCACATGTGCCGGAGGGCAGACGCGTCTTTGCTCAACTTTCCGTACTTGAAAATTTAAAACTCGGCGCGTACACGCGCAAAGACAAAGCCGAAATTGCAAAATCTTTGCAAATGGTATATGAACGCTTCCCACGTTTGGAAGAACGCAAAAATCAAGTAGCGGGCACGCTTTCCGGCGGGGAACAGCAAATGCTTGCCATGGGCAGAGCGTTAATGAGCAATCCGCGCATTATTTTGATGGATGAGCCCTCTATGGGACTTTCCCCCTTGCTTGTTTCGGAAATTTTTGATATAATTAAGGTGATAAGTGAAGGCGGTACAACCGTTCTTTTGGTGGAGCAGAACGCCAAAAAAGCGCTTTCGATTGCCGACCGCGCCTATGTCTTGGAAACAGGCAATATCACGCTGTCCGGCAAAGCGTCTGACCTTATCAATGACGATTCCGTGAAAAAGGCATATCTCGGTGAATAATTCCGAAAGGCTGGTGTGATTGATGAGTGACCATTTTGTAATTACCATTGCGCGCGGCTACGGCAGCGGCGGCAGAACAATCGGTAAAATTCTTTCCGAAAAGTTGGGCGTTCCGTTTTATGACCGTGAGCTTTTGTATATGGCTTCGGAGGAAAGCGGCATCAATTTGGAAATGTTCGGAAAATTGGACGAAAAGGTACGCAAAGGCTTTTTTGACCCGCCGACACGTAAGTACACAGGTGAACTGATTCCGCCTGAAAGCAATGACTTTGTTTCCGACGAGAATTTGTTTAACTACCAGGCAAAAATCATTCGTGACCTTGCCGAGAAACAATCCTGCATCATTGTCGGGCGTTGTGCGGATTTCATTTTACGCGATATGGACAATGTGGTGGACGCCTTTATTTGGGCGCCTGTGACGGAGTGCATTAAAAATGTGATGGCGTTAGAGCCCATCAGCGAAAAAGAAGCCGAAAAGAAAATCAAGAAAATCAACAAGCACAGAAGCGAGTATTATCGGTATTACACCTGCCGCGAGTGGGATGATTACAGAAACTATGAACTGTGCTTGGACAGCTCCCGCTTAGGCTTTGAAAAAAGCGCAGAATACATAAAAGCGTATGTGGAAATTAAGTTTGATTTAAAACTGTAAACACAATAAAAACATGAGCAGTCGCGTAATGCGGCTGCTTTTCTTTGTTGATTTGACATTTTCCGTTTTGTGTATATACCAATCAGTAGTGGTAGTTGTATCCATTGTTATGGACTGCTCCATCATTGAAATGGCGGTTGCATTTATTCCGTTGCTCTCCGTTTCTTGCGGTTGGGCGGCACCATGCATCCGCCTTTTTATTTAAAAGCAATTTTTACGAACTTGATTGTATCATAAAACACTGTCTTTTCAACGCGCATAAAAACAGCGTCCTTGGTAATCCCAAAGGCGCTGTTTTTATTAGACTTTTTACTTGTTTTCCTGTTCCATTTGTCTTTGAATGTGTAAAGGCAAAAAGGATTTCGGGCAGTTTGGCAATATTTTATATTGTGGGCAATCAAAACTATCCGCTCGCCTATATTTTAGTGGCAAATCACCATATACAGCACACATAGGTTTCCAAGGGTCTGTGTGAAAATCTGAGTGCTTGCACGATTTGCATATTGGTGCAGTTATTACCCCACCAGTTAGCGGGGCTTCAAGATTACTGTGTGCTTCATCGCAAAGTCGAATATATTCTTTCATTCGTTCTTCATCAGTCATTTTACAGAACCTCCGCCACGATAATATAGTTTCCATTACATTCTGTACTGCTTATTATACAGTATGCTGTGCTTTTTTGCAACCAACCGTTTTATCGTATCAGATATAGAAAAAGCGCCTACAAGAAGCACTTGCATACAAAAACAGGGTGCAAAAATGCACCCTTACAAGTAACCCGGATTTGCACACGGGGTTTCCGCTGTTGCGGTGTCATCCTACTAAACCATAATTGTATTGTTTATTATACAATCTTTTCAACGTGTCAACCAGTCAGCGTTCTTTGTCAGTTGGCGCTGTGGGAGTATGCACATAAATGCGAATTCTATATTGAAATGCCATAAAATTCTTGCTATAATTTTTGCAGAAATATTAAGTTTACAACATTATAATTTGCCAAAGGAGATTGAAATGAAAAAGTACGACAGCTTGATTATCGGTCATATCACCAAGGATTATAATATTGACCACTTAAAAAATCTCAATGAAATTTGCGGAGGCGCTGTGCTTTTTTCTTCCGCGTCCGCTTTTGCTTTGGGGCACAGTACAGGTGCAGTCACAAAACTTGCCGAACAGGACAAAGACCGGCTCAACAGCTTTACAATCCCGCAAAACGATGTTTACTGCTCGTTTTGTGACGCTTCAACGACCATGAGAAACGAATATTTCACGGCGGATAAAGAAAAACGAAACAGCACTTGTCTTTCCTGTGCTTCGCCGTTCACCTTTGCGGACTTACCGTCGGTTGACGCGAATATTTATCATTTTGCGGGGCTTCTTTACGGGGAGTTCCCAAATGAAATGCTGATAGAATGCTCGAAAAAAGGCGCTGTTGCGCTGGATGTGCAAGCCTGCCTGCGACACGCAGATATGCAAAGCGGGTCAATGTATTTTGAGGATTGGGCGGACAAAAAAGAAATCCTGCCGTATATTACATATTTAAAAACAGATGCTGCAGAAGCGGAAATTATGACCGGCACAGCGGAGAGAGAGCGCGCGGCAAAAATGCTTTGGGAACTCGGCGCTAAGGAAGTGCTCATCACCCATAACACAGAAGTGCTGGTGTATGACGGCAAAAAAATTTACACTTGTCCTATCCGAGCGCGAAACCTCAGCGGCAGAACGGGGAGGGGAGACACGACTTTTGCCGCATATATCAATGAACGGTTGAATTACTCCGTTGAGAAAGCGTTATTACACGCTACGGCAACCGTTTCCCTGAAAATGGAAACGCCGGGGCCTATCAAAGCCAATCGACAGGCGATTGAGGCGTATATAGAAGAATTCTATATGGATTATAAAAGTAAACTGTAATACTTTTGGAAAGCGTATATTGTATGTGTGATGAATATTCGAAGTTCTTCTAAATCAAGAAAATGTGTAAATATAAAATACGGATTGGAGTGACAATATGTCATCTTTTAATTACAAATATGATTACAACATTTGTACTGTCGCTGATGAAGATATATTTACAAGACAGTGCAGAGCTTTGGAAAAGCATATTCCTGGATTGGTTAAAGATGAATTGCTACACGATGTAGACGATAGTAAAGTGCAAATTTACTATTTAAACGGCCAACGATTAAGCGTTCATAATAGCTATTATATCGACGCAGTATTTATTAAATCAGAATTTGATATAGACCCGTATTTTGAATGAATTTTTAAACCCGATTCGCAATAAAATTGTAACGCTC
>JBJEPV010000243.1:0-20886 GCA_051881415.1 Candidatus Fimenecus sp. | reverse complement strand
GACATATATATCCTTATTATATTGCAAAGCAGAAAAAATTTAAACCCCTTTCAGCGATTTTATCACAAGAATTTCGGGAAAAGCATACTATATTTTAGAAATCAAAAAGGGGGCTACTTGCCTTGCAAACCGTTTTGCTGATAGGCGGCGACAACCGCACGCGGTATTTAGACCGATTTTTCACTTCAAAACAGTACAGTACATATTGCTTCGGTGTATATGCCCCGATTGATTTTACAGAGTTAAAATATGCACTCGGATTGCAATATGTTTCGATAATTTTGCCGCTGCCCGTCACCAAGGACGGCAACAGCGTACAATGTCCGTTGATACACGCCGCATTGCCGTTTGAAACCCTTTTACAGCTGACCGCCGCCGAAAATACGGTGTACGGCGGGCTGATACCGAAAAATCTGACGGAACTGTGCCTCCGAAAGGGGATACGAACGGTGGAGTATTACGATGAAGAGGTAATTGTAAAAAACGCGGCGCTCACAGCCGAGGGGACGTTGCGGGTTTTGGCGGAAAACGGGATAGACCTTACGAAGCACCCGCGCATTGCCGTCACGGGATTCGGCAGAGTTGCCAAGGCGACGGCACAAGCGCTCAGAGCGGCGGGTTGTGCGCCCACCGTAGCGGCGCGAAATCCGCAAGCGTTGGCAACTGCCGAAGTGTTCGGGTACGCGGTACTGCCGCTCTCTACACTTTTGGCGGACGCGTCGGGGTTTGATGTGCTCATCAATACCGTACCCGCACCGCTGTTTACGGCGGCGCAACTTGCCCGCACCAAACAAACGGTGTGCATTGTCGATGTGGCGTCCGCGCCGTTCGGTGTGGATTTTGAAGCGGCAAAGGCGCTGTCCAGAACGGCTGTGAAAGCGCAGTCCTTGCCGGGAAAATATACCCCGCAGGCGGCGGCAGAGGTTATCGGAGAAAAGCTTTTTCAGTTGATTTCAGAATAAGGGAGGGATTTTTATGTCCCAAATTACCGTAGGCTTTGCCATGTGCGGGTCGTTTTGTACGTTTCACAAGGTTATTCCCGAAATCGAAAATTTGGTGCAAAAAGGGTATCGCGTGTTGCCGATTTTATCGCAGACGGCATATTCGACCGACACACGGTTCGGGAAAGCGGCGGATTTTAACGAAAAAATCGAACAGATTACGGGCAATCCGATTATTCATACCGTTTTTGCCGCAGAGCCCATCGGTCCGAAAAAACTGCTGGACGCGCTGATTATCGCCCCCGCGACGGGCAATACGCTCGCAAAGCTTGCCAACGGCATTACCGACACCCCCGTGACGCTTGCCTGTAAGGCGCATTTGCGCAATGAACGGCCTGTACTGCTTGCGGTTTCCACCAATGACGCCCTCGGCACGGCGGCGAAAAACATAGGAATTTTGATGAATGCCAAGCACATCTATTTTGTGCCGATGCGCCAAGACGACACCAAAAACAAACCGAATTCCGTTGTGGCGGATTTTACGAAAATTCCCGATGCACTCGCAAGCGCATTGCAAGAGCGTCAGTTACAGCCCGTATATGGCTAAAAACAGACCGCACAGCGCCGTCAAACTGCCGATTTGACGGCGCTTTTTTTATGCGGAATGTAAAAAATCAAAAGAGCGCCGTTTTGCTATGGAATTTTCTGAAAAACTGTGCTATAATTTTAGTATCTCTGCACACGGGAGGCGCAATATGTCTTTTATTGAAGTCAAAAATGTGACCAAGACCTACAAAATGGGCGAGGTCGAAATTAAAGCACTCGACGAAGTCGGGTTCGGCATTGAAAAAGGCGAATTTGTGGTTGTGGTCGGGCCGTCGGGCGCGGGCAAAACCACCATTCTCAATATTTTGGGCGGGATGGATACCGCTTCTTCCGGCGAAATTTTTGTCGATAACGAGGATATTACAAAATTTGATGAAAAGGCGCTCACGGGGTATCGGCGCGACGATGTCGGGTTTGTGTTTCAGTTTTACAATCTCGTCGGCAACCTGACGGCGTTGGAAAATGTGGAGCTTGCCCTGCAAATCTGTAAAAATCCGCTGGATGCGGACGAGGTTTTGCAGGAGGTTGGGCTTTCCAACCGCATGGACAATTTCCCCGCACAGTTGTCGGGCGGTGAGCAACAGCGCGTTTCCATTGCGCGGGCGCTTGCCAAAAATCCGAAACTGCTTTTGTGCGACGAGCCGACCGGCGCGCTCGATTACATCACCGGCAAATCCATTTTGAAGCTGTTACAGGATACCTGCCGGGAAAAGGGCGTGACGATTGTGGTCATCACACACAACCTTGCCATCGCCCCCATGGCGGATAAGGTTATCAAGGTGAAAAACGGCAAGATTGACCAAATTTTAATGAACAAACGCCCCACCCCCGTGGAATATATTGAGTGGTAAAGGAAATCGGCTATGACGAAAGGATTAAGAAAGGACTTCCGCAGAGAAGTCAAGCACAGTTTCAGCCGATTTCTGTCGATTTTGCTGATTTCGGCGCTCGGCGTTGCGTTTTTTGCGGGGATTCGCTCGGCAAGTCCTGCCATGCTCGCTTCGGCAGACGCAACCTTTGACAGCGACAATTTGGCGGATATTCGCGTGATTGGTACGCTCGGCTTGACCGACAACGATGTGGCTGCGCTGTTGAGTTTAGAGGGCGTGCAGGCGGCGGAGGGGATTTACACCGGCGACTTTTTATGCGAGACGGAAAATAATACCGTCGTTGCCAAGGTGACCTCGATGACCAATCAGGTGAGTCTTGTGAAGGTCAAGGAGGGGCGCTATCCCGAAAAATACAATGAATGTATTGCCGACCGCGAATTTTTAGCGGCATCGGGCTTTCAAATCGGGGATACCGTTCGCTTAAAAACCGGTACGGAGGCGAAAGTCTCCGACACCCTTGCAGACGAGGAATTCACCATTGTCGGCGTGGGCGAGACCTCGTATTATTTGAACAGCGAACGCGGTACTGCCGCCATCGGCGACGGCACGGCAGACGGGCTTTTGGTCATTCCCAAAGAAGCGTTTACGGCAGAGGTGTATTCCGAAATCCATGTCACCATGATGGGCGCGGCGCAGATGAACTGTTTTTCAAAGGACTATGACAAGGTGCTTTCCGCCGTCAAGACAAATATTGAGACGGTAGAAAATGCCCGCTGTGAAGCGCGGCTGGCGGAATTCCGTGCAGACGCTGACAAAAAACTCAATCAAGCGAAATATGAATTCCAAGAGAAAAAGGACAAAGCACTCAGCGATTTGGGCGACGCCTATCAAACCCTGCTCACCAAAGAGGCGGAGCTTGAAAACGGGCAACTGCAAATCGAGCAACAGCGTCAGCAGATAGAAGAACTGCGCGCGCTGTTTGATTCGGGCGACCAAAGCGTGGAAAACGGCAAGGCACAAATTGCCGAAGCACGCGCCACGATTGACGATTTGGAACGGCAAAAGAAAGCGATAGAAGACCAGATTGCCACCGATGAAGCGAAAATTGCCCAAATGCAAAAGGAGCTGCAGGCGGACGCGCCGTACATATCCGACGAGGAATATTACCAGCGCAGTATGGAGATTATCCGCGCCACGGCGACGGTGGAATATTATAAAAATCAACTGCCGGCGATTGAGCAAAGCATTGCCGATGTGAACGAGCGCGTGACCACGGCAGAACAGTTCATTGAGGATTACCCCGCGGCGGCGGCTGCCGCACGCGTGAAAATCGCAGAGGGCGAAGCGAAGCTTGAAGAAGCCGAAAAAGAAATTCAAGACGGCGAAATTGCCTTAGAACGCGCCAAAGAGGATTATGAACTTGCGACAGAGGACACCGAGGCGGAAATCAACGCCGCGCAGGAAAAGCTGGAGAAATCCGAGGACGAAATCAACAATGTCAAACTGCCGAAATGGCACATTTTAGACCGCACCTCTATTCCAAGCTACGCGACGTATAAAAACGATGCCCAAAGCATTGCCGCTGTCGGCACCGTGTTCCCGATTATCTTCTTCTTGGTGGCGGCGCTCGTCTCCTTAACCACCATGACGCGTATGGTTGAAGAGGAACGCACCCAAATCGGTACATTGAAAGCGCTCGGCTATAAAAAATCCGCGATTACGGCGAAATTTGTCTGGTACGCGCTGTTGTCCACTCTGCTTGGCAGTATTGTGGGCGTGGTGCTCGGTGAATCGCTGTTGCCGATTGTGATTATACGCACATACCGCACCGTGTATATGCATTTGACACAAACTGTGGTACAGCCGCATATTCTCAATGCGGTTGCGGCGACGGGACTCGCGTTGCTGGCAACCGTCGGCGGCGCTGTGGCGGCAAGTGCGCGTGTGCTGTCCGAAAGCCCTGCGGCGCTGATGCGCCCCGAGGCACCGAAAATCGGCAAGCGTACATTTGTTGAGGATATCGATTTTATTTGGATGCGTCTGAATTTCGCACAAAAGGCGGCGTGCCGCAACCTGTTCCGCTATAAAAAACGGTTGTTTATGACCATACTCGGCGTGGCAGGCTGTATGGCGCTGTTGCTTGCGGGCTTCGGCATTCGGGATTCCGTGGAAATGTTGCCCGAAAAGCAATTTGACCGCATTTTCAGTTATCAAGGCACCGTCGGGGCGGACACTTCTCTGTCCCGCGCGGAACGGCGGCAACTGCTTTCCAAGGTTGCGTCCGTAGAGGGTGTGACGGAGTATTTACAAACCAAGAGTATTGTCACCTACGCCGAAACCGAAAAAGGCGACACCTCTGCCTATTTGATTGTCCCGCAGGATACGGTGAAACTCGGCGAATATGTGCATTTGCGCGAAGCGCGTTTCCCGCATGACGATGTTACGCTGACGGATGACGGGATTTTGATTACCGAAAAATTCGCAAAAACTTTGGGCGTATCGGCGGGGGATATGATTACCATAAAAGAGGACGAAACCGCCGAACCGGTCGGTGATGTGCGCGTGGCGGGCGTTGTGGAGAATTATTTGAACAACTACATTTATATGACGCCCAATATTTATAAGGCACTATACGGTGAAACCGCGTCGCTCAATGCCGCGCTGATTAAGGTAGACCCGAGCGCCGATACAAATGCCGTGGCAGAGGACTTGCTCGACATTAACGGCGTGACTTCGGTTTCGATGAACGCGACTGCACAGGCACAGGTCAACAGTATGCTCGGCAATTTGAATGTGATTATCGTGGTGATGATTTTGGCAGCAGGGCTTTTGGCGTTTATCGTCCTTTACAACCTCAATAACATTAACATTACCGAGCGCCGCCGTGAGCTGGCCACCTTAAAGGTTTTGGGCTTCTACCCCGGGGAATTGGCGGCATATGTCTACCGTGAAAATGTGATTTTGACGCTGTTCGGTACGGTTTTGGGCATTGGGCTCGGCTTCGTACTGCACTGGTTTGTCATGCAAACCGTAGAAACCGAAACGGTCATGTTCGGCGCGGAAATGCGCTTTACAAGTTATCTGTTCTCGGTGCTTTTGACCGTTTTGTTCGCGGTGCTTGTGAATGCACTGATGTATTTCCGCTTGAAAAAGATTGATATGATTGAATCTTTAAAAAGTGTGGAATAATGAAAAAACGCTAAAAAACCGATGCCTGCCGGTGTGGGCATCGGTTTTTCCTTGTTTTGGGACTTTTCGTAAGTTCTTACAAAACGATTAAGATTTTTGTATTTTGCTTGACTTTGCACGGCAAACGCGATATAGTGCAGTTTCCGACAGGCGGAGGCTTTTTGCCGATAGCAGTAACAGGAGTGGTTGTATGCAAAAGAAAACCAAAATCATCATCGGGATTGTTGCGGCGGTTGTTTTGATTCTGGGGAGCGTTTTTGGCATTGAAGCGCTCAAAACAGCGATTCGAGATTCTGTGCCTGCCAATTATTATAGGGAAGCATGGGGCATTGCATTTCCCGAATCTGCAAAAGAGACCTATTCATGCAAAACGGATGGGCGCGATTGGTGGGAATACTGTATTTATACCATTGATGTTGGTGATGACGCGGCGTTTGCCGAATATGAAACCAACGCGCTTGCGCCGGAAACCCGCGAACGGCTGACAGAGATATTAGACCATGTGCAAGTGCCCGAAGCACAGCGGCCGAATTTGCAAAAATCATATCCATGGATACGCGTTATGCAAAACCCGCCGACCGAATATGCAAATGACAATCTGTATGTGTTGTATGACGAACAAACCAATACAGTGTATACATTCATAAGTCATAAATAGTTGTAGGAGCGGGTTTCCACGCCCGCTCGCGGATTTTTATGGCATTTGACGGAACGGTCAAGACCGTTCCCTACGCACGAAATGAAATTTTTAGGGTAGGGCGGGGGCTTGCCCCGCCCTACCGATAAACCAATTTGCATTGCAAAAAAATGCGGATCATCGCGGATGCCGACCCCTACGCTCGCCGTGTCATTCTGAGCCGTTAGGCGAAGAATCTCGTTTCGAGCAAGATTTACTTTGTGCTATTGGCGATCCTTCGCTTCGCGCAGGATGACAAACCCCCATTTACATTCTCCAAACAAACAAAACAAAAAACAGGGTATGTCAAACTGCTTTGACATACCCTTGCTTTTTGGTGAATTTTCAGTGAAAAATTAACCGAAATATCTTTTGAGGAGCCCTTCAAATGCTTTGCCGTGACGGGCTTCGTCGCGCGCCATTTCATGCACGGTGTCGTGGATAGCGTCGAGGCCTTCCTCTTTTGCACGCTTCGCAAGTTCAAATTTGCCCATGGTTGCGCCGTTTTCCGCTTCTACGCGCATTTCCAAATTCTTTTTGGTGCTGTCGGTGATGACTTCGCCCAAAAGTTCTGCAAATTTTGCGGCATGTTCTGCTTCTTCATACGCCGCTTTTTCCCAATACAGACCGATTTCGGGATAGCCCTCTCTGTGAGCAACACGGGCCATGGCAAGGTACATACCGACTTCCGAGCATTCGCCGTTGAAGTTTGCGCGAAGACCTTCGAGAATGTCTTCCGGAACGCCTTTGGCTACGCCGACAACATGCTCAGCAGCCCAAGTTTTTGCGTTTTCCTCAACCACATTGAATTTCGAGCCGGGCACGCCGCATTGGGGGCATTTGTCGGGCGGCGTATCGCCTTCATGGACATAACCGCATACGGGGCAAACAAATTTTTTCATCACAAATTCCTCCTGAATTTAAAAATTTTCTTTTTTATTTTGTTCGGCGTGCATACAACAATTCGTACAAACACCGAAAAAAATCAAACTGTAATCGTGAATTTCACCGCCGAACGGCTTTTCCAGCAACGCGCTTGCCGGCGGCGGACTGCATTGCGGCAAATCATAAAATCGGCCGCATTTTTCACATTGCAAATGCGCGTGGCGGTGGGTGTCGGCATCGTAATGCTCCTCCCCGCCCGAAGAAAAACTGAAAATCGTACCGTTTTCACACAGTGTTTTCAAATTGCGGTACAGCGTGCCGAGGCTTAAATTCGGCATTTCCGCCCGCACGGAAAGATACAGCTCCATTGCAGTGGGATGGTCACAGCGTTGCTGCAAATTTTGCAGTATTGCGTCACGCTGACGGCTTTTTCGCACCTGCGGCATGGACACCACCTCTCGGAAAATTAACAATAACGATAATCATTACTGATATTATAACAGATATTGCGAAGTTGTCAAGAAGAATTTCGAGAATTTTTGCGGCAGATACGGGATGTTGCGCATTTTTCCCATGGCGGCAAAAAAAGACGAGCGCAACTGCTTCCTGTGGCGTTTTTACGGGTGCAGAAAAATAATTTTCAGGAAAATGAAATTAAGTGTTGATTTTTTAAAAAGAATCCGTTATAATATACAAGCGTTAAAAATCCACCTGCCGGTGTGATGGAATTGGCAGACGTGCTGGACTCAAAATCCAGTGGTAGCGATACCGTGCCGGTTCGACCCCGGCCACCGGCACCAGAAAAAAGCACGCTTCGGCGTGCTTTTTTCAATGATATCCGTTCCCTGCGGTCACGGGTGATATACCTGTCGGTATGATATCTGCTTCGCAGATGATATACGCTTCGCGTATTCGGGAACGGATATATATCATACGGCATCAGCCGTATATCACATCGCGTCAGCGATATATCATTGCTGTGTTTTCTTGTCGGTTCAAGTCCACATCAGAATTTTGCGGCGGCATCTTTTTTGTATTCTTCATTCTTCATTATTTATTAGGCATTTATACGGATGTTCGTAATACATAATTGAGATGCTTTGCTCTTTAAAAAATCTTTCGTTTTTTATATTTTTCCCCTTTTCTTTTATACAGCAATGGTGTATACTATGGAAAAAATTTGAAATCGAGTTGAAAACTATGCCGCAAGAACCGATTACCGCCGTGATTGTCGGCGCGGGGCACCGCGCGATTATCTACGCAAAATTGGCGCTTACAAACCCTGAACTGTTGAAAATCGTCGGCGTGGCGGACCCCGACCCCATTCGCCGCCAAAAAACACAGGAAATGTTCGGTTTTCCGCAAGAAAACTGCTTTGAAAATGCCGACGCGCTGGCACGGGTGCCGAAATTCGCAGATGCGGTCATTAACGGCACGATGGACCAACAGCATTTGGAAACCGCTGTGCCGCTTTTGAAATTGGGCTATGATATGCTTTTGGAAAAGCCCTTTGCGACCAACGAACGCGAAATGCGAGAACTGGTAAACTGTGTGCGCGAAAACGGCAACAAGGTGATGATTTGCCATGTGCTTCGGTACACGCCGTTTTACCTTTCCATTAAAGAACGCGTGGCGGCAGGCGAAATCGGTGACATTATCAATATTCAAACCAACGAGCATGTCAGTTACCACCACCTTTCCACCTCGTATGTGCGCGGGAAATGGGCAAACTCCGACGAATGCCACACCTCTATGCTGTTGGCAAAATGCTGTCACGACATCGATATGATGATGTGGATGATGTCGGAAACAAAGCCTGTTTCGGTGTCGAGCTTCGGCAGTAAATTCCAATTTAAACCCGAAAATGCCCCAAAAGAGGCAGGCACACGGTGTTTGGTGGATTGTCCCTTGGTGGATACCTGCCGCTATTCCGCAAAGCGGCTGTATTTAGACCAACCCGAGCGCTGGGCATTTTATATTTGGGATAAGTTAGAGGGTATTGAAAACCCAACTGACGAGGATAGAATCAATCTGTTAAAAGGCGACAGTAACTACGGCAAATGCATTTATAAATGCAACAACAATGTGGTTGACCACCAGTCGGTGCTGGTAAATTTTGCAAGCGGGGCGACGGGCACGCACAATATGGTCGGCGGCTCATCACGCTCGATGCGGCATATCCATATTATCGGCACAAAAGGCGAAATTTACGGTGATTTTGAGGAGTCTAAATTCACCGTTTCCAAAATTCACCCCACCAAGACCGATGAAAAAATTGTGGAAAAAGTCGATTTGCGCGTGACGGGCGATATGGTCGGCGCTTACGGCGGGCACGGCGGCGGCGACGAAAAGCTGGCGGCGGATTTTGTGAAATTCCTGCGTGGGGAAACCCCGAGCCTTGCGTGCACTTCCATTTTCGACTCGGTTGCCGGCCATTTGTGCGTCTATCTTGCCGACAAATCCCGCGAAGAAAACGGTGCGCCGCAACAAGTGATTTTGTAAAATATCGAATAAAAAGCAAAGCGCTTGCAATGCGTTGCAAGCGCTTTTTTACCCATTTACAGCTTGGGTGCCGCAGGGAATATACTTTCTATTCAAAAGGGCATTTTCTATAAAATACTGTTTTTTCTCGAAAAATAATAGACATTGTTCCGAATAAATCGGTTGACGCGCAACAGATTTTGGTCTATAATAAGTATATTCTATTAAAAAGAGAGGAAAAACAGATGAAATTAGAAACTCTGCTGCACAAAGTCTACGGCACGACGCCGAATGACGGCAATTTGCAGCCGAAGGAAGCGGTTGCCTATGGCATTGCCGGTCTCGGTCAAAACCTGATTTGCACCATTATCGGTTCGTATTTGACGGTTTTCCTGACCGACGCATTGCTGTTCGGCGGCATTCCGAAAGACAGCATTTTCGGCGGCGTGACAGGCGCAATGGCGGTGGCATTCTTAATGCTCGGCACGCGCGTGTTTGACGCGCTGAATGACCCGATTATGGGCTCGATTGTGGACCGAACCCGCAGTAAGTGGGGCAAATGCCGCCCGTACTTAAAGTGGATGGCCATTCCGATTGCGGTGATGACGATTATCTGCTTCAACCCGTTCCTGCCCGCGAAAACGCTTTCGACCTTTGTGATTATTTCCGCAATTTATGTCATTTGGTCTGTGGTTTACACTGTGGCGGATGTTCCCTATTGGGGGCTTTCCACCTGCATGACCAACGACACCGTGGTCAGAGGCAACCTGTTGACCGTTACGCGTTTGCTTTGCACCTTGGGCGCCGGCATTGTAACCGTGGGCGTGCCGATTATTACTTCTGCGGTAACGGCAAAATATAAGGATGAGGCAGGCAATGTTTTGCCCGAGTTCATTCAGGCAAATGCCGACACCTTAAAATGGACTTATTTCATTTGCGCGCTGGTGTTTACCGTTGTAGCCATTCCGATGTTCTTCTATGGCTTTAAAAACACCAAAGAGCGTTACACCTCTACCGAAACCCCGCCCTCACTCGGGCACGACCTCAAACTGTTGTTCAAAAACAAACAGCTGTTGTTAATCGTACTTTCCGGTATTTTGGGCGGTGCAAGAATGGTGTATACCTACACCGGCGGTTTGTACTTCGCAAAATATGTATTAAAAGAAGAAGGTCTTTACTCCTTAATTACCCTTTTGGTTGTTCCCGGCGGTTTGGTTGCCTCCATTCTCGTGCCGTGGATGACCAAAAAATTCACCAAAAAATGGGCATATATTTATGTACATATTTTGGGTGCAGTCGTTATGTTCGCGATGTACTTCATCGGCTATGACGCACCGTGGAAATTGGTTGTCTGTGCCATCGGTCTTGTGCTTCTCGGCATTCCGCAGGGCGTCAACAACATCATCACCTACGCCATGATTGGCGACACCGTCGATTACCTCGAATGGAAAACCGGCGAGCGCGCAGAGGGGATTTGCTTCTCAATGCAGACGCTGATCAACAAAGTCGGTATGGCGGTCGGCGCATTTATCGGCGTGTTCTCTTACAGCTGGGCGGGCATCAACCCCGAAGCCTCCATTGCCATTACCCCCGAGGGCGAAACCATTCTTTGGAATGTGCTTGTGCTGTCGGGCGCGATTAGCATGGTCGGTACCATTATCCCGATGCTGTTCTACAATATCACGGAAAAGAAACAGCAGGAAATGGTCAAAGAAGTTGAGGAAAGAAAAGCCAAAGCGGCAAAATAATGCATTCTGTGATGTTGGCGCGTTCGGGAAACCGAGCGCGCTTTTTTCTGCGCAGAATATTGACGAAACGGTCAAAAAAAGGTATGATAACAACATATTGCTATGTATACGGAGGGCACTGTTTTGAGCAACAAAAAAGATTCCGGAAAATGGGGGCGTTACATCGGCTACGGTGTCGGCGCGGTCGGCCTGGATTTAAGCTACGGGCTGTTTTATTCTTATCTCGCGAAATATTTAACCGATGTTTTGCTGATGCCGGCGGCGTTTCTGTTGATTTTAACCCCGATTGCACGCATTTGGGACGGCATTAACGACCCGATTATGGGCACGATTGTGGACAGCACCAAAATGAAAATGGGCAAATACCGCCCGTGGATTATGATTGGCGCGTGTGCAAACGCCGTGGTATTGGCGCTGTTGTTTACCAACCCCGGCATTCCGTTAAACTCCATATGGCTGTATGTGTATGTTGCGGTGATGTATATTGCGTGGGGTATGACCAACACTATGGCGGATATTCCCTATTGGAGTATGGTGCCGAGTTTCACCAATGACCCGAAGGAGCGCAACTTGATTTCTACCGTGGCGCGTACATTCAGCGGCATCGGGCAAGGCATTGTCACAATATTCACGCCGTTTGCGCTGGTGTTGCTCGGCACGGGCGCAAGTGACGCGGAAAAGAAAATCAGCGCGCAGGGGTTCAGCCGTTGGGCAATGCTTTGCGCGGTATTGCTTGTGGTATTTGCCGTGATTTGCGCGAGCGTCACCAAAGAGCGCCATGTTGTGTATAACAATGACAAATTCAGTTTTAAAAAGCTGTTCGCCGTGCTTAAAAACAACGACCAACTCATCGTATTTATGGTATTTGCCATGATTTCCAACGCGGGCTGGTACTTAACCAGCGGCGTGGGCGCCTATTACTTTGAAAATGTGGAGGGCGACATCACCAAGCAAAGTATGTTTGCCACCTTCGGGGCGGTCGGTTCGTTCCTGGGGCTGTTTGTCATTCCGATTATGCAAAAGAAATTTACCCGCCGCACGATTTATCAATTCTGCTTGATTATGGTCATTGTCGGCTATGCGCTGATGATTGTGTGCGGGCCGGTGCTCCACCAAATGTTGCTTTTAAATATTGCGTATATTATCGCGTCGGTTGGTATTGCGTCGATGTTTGTCAACCAAACGGTCATGCTTGCCGACATTGTGGACTACGGCGAATACAAAACCGGTAAACGGCAGGAAAGCACGACTTTCTCCATGAAGGGCTTTTTGCAGAAAATGGCGTACACCGTGCAGACAATTATTATGTTCACGGGGCTTGGGCTTTCGGGCTATGACGGCGCGGCAGAGGTGCAAACCGAACTTTCCAAAACCACCATCAGCGTGATGACCTTTGTTATTCCGCCGATTTTGGTGTTTATCTCATTCTTGATATTTTCCAAGAAATACAAGCTGTACGGCGAACTGTCCGAAAAAGTCCACGCATTCGTTGCGGCGCGCGAGGAAAAAATGGGGGAGGACGCGTAAATGCGGATTCTGATTATTCGGCACGGCGACCCGGATTACGCAAAGGATTCTTTAACCGAAAAAGGCTGGCGTGAGGCGGAATATCTTGCCGACAAGCTGGAAAAAGAAAAATTAGACGCGATTTATCAATCCCCCTTAGGGCGCGCGCAGGATACGGCGTCGTGCACCTTAAAGCGCACAGGGCAAAGCGCAAAAACGCTCGGCTGGTTGCGGGAATTCCAAGCGCCTGTGAAAGACCCCGTGACCAAAAAAATACGCGGCCCGTGGGATTTACTCCCTTCATACTTTACAACGATTGATAATTTTTACAGTTTCGAGAATTGGACAGACACAAAGCTTATGCGTTCGGGGCTTGTGAAGCACGAATATAACCGTGTGGGCAAGGGCTTAGATAAAGTCTTAAAGGCGCACGGGTATGAGCGGCACGGCAGATATTACCAAGCCGTGCACCCAAACCGCGACACGGTTGTGTTCTTTTGCCACTTTGGGGTGGAGTGCGTCATGCTGTCGCATTTGCTCGGCATCTCGCCGGTTATGCTGTGGCAGGGCTTTTGCGCCGCGCCGACCTCAGTGACGACGCTGTATACCGAGGAACGCGAAGAAGGCATTGCGGTGTTCCGTTGTGCCTCGTTCGGCGATATTTCGCATTTATATGCAAAAAATGAGCCGCCTGCATTTGCGGCAAGATTTTGCGAGACCTTTGACTGCCCGGACGAACGGCATTAACACAAAACATACAAAAGCGCCCCTGCAAACGGTATTGCCTGTTTGCAGGGGCGCTTTATTGTGATTTCGTTGTTTATGCACGCAGGGTGGCGCTTAAAAATTCACGCAGACGCGCATTTTTGGGATTGTCAAACACCTCGGCGGGTGTGCCGCGCTCGGCAATCACGCCGTCATGCATAAAGACAACCTCGTTGGAAACCTCACGCGCAAAGCCCATTTCGTGGGTTACAATAAGCATGGTGCGCCCCTCGTTCGCCAATTTGCGAATGACGCTCAGCACCTCGCCCGTAATTTCGGGGTCAAGCGCCGAAGTCGGCTCATCAAAACAAAGAATTTTCGGCGAAAGCATGAGTGCGCGCGCAATCGCCACGCGCTGTTGTTGCCCGCCCGACAGTTCGCACGGGTAACTGTCTAATTTGTCGGACAGCCCAACGCTTGCAATGACCTCCTTTGCCGCACCGTCAATTTTGGCGATTTCCGCCTTTGTGTCGGCACGGGAGAGCTTCTTTGCCTTACATTCCTCTTTGACCAATAATTCTTTTGCAAGGGTGACATTTTTAAGCACCGTATATTGCGGGAACAGGTTAAAGGATTGGAATACAAGCCCTGTGCAAAGCTGATTTTCGCGTTTTTCGGCTTTGGAGAGTTTTCCTTTGCGCGCGGCGTCAAAAGTCACACGGCCGTTCACGGTGATTTTACCGCTGTCGGCGGTTTCCAAACCCGTAATACAGCGTAAAAATGTGGTTTTGCCACTGCCTGAGGAGCCGATAACCGAAACGACCTGCCCCTCATCTTGGGTGAAATCAATGCCTTTCAGCACTTGCGCATTGTCAAATTGTTTGCAAAGATTTTGTACTTCCAAAATGTGCATACCGTCTCACCCCTTGTAATAATCGAGTTTTTTCTCGATGAAATTGAACAACAGCGACAACAGCCCGTTGAATACCAAGAAAAAGACGCCCGTGTAGAACAGCGGCCAAATATACCCTTTGCCGGCATATCGTTCCGCCGCCATAATCAGTTCGGCAATGGCGATCACGCGCGCTAACGAAGTATCTTTTACGAGGGTGATGATTTCATTGCTCATCGGCGGCACAATGCGTTTGATGACCTGCAACAGCACGACCTTAAAGAATACCTGCGTTTTGGTCATACCGAGGACTTGTCCCGCTTCATACTGCCCTCTCGGAATGCTCTCAATGCCGCCGCGGAATATTTCGGAAAAATAGGCGGCGTAATTGATAATAAAAGCCACAATCGCCGCGGTCATACGCGACTGCATCGGCACACCGAACACAAGCCCCGGCACATACAGCACGACAAACAGTTGCAACATCAGCGGCGTGCCGCGAATTACCCAAATAAAGGTTTTTGCAAGCCATTTGACCGGTTTAAAGCGCGACATAGAGCCGAATGTAATCATCAGCCCCAGCGGGATTGCACCGAGCAATGTTACGAAAAACAGAAAGAGATTTTCGTAAAATCCGTTGAATAAATCGATTGTCACCTGTGAAAAGGTCATTTTTGCACCCCAAACCGCAAACAAGGACACACCCAAAAAGGGTGTGTCTTTGCGTTTTTACTGTGTTACTTTTCGTTAGAAATCAATATTTGTCAACATTTTCGGTTTTGACAACAAGCACCTGTTTGTTGTTCATATAGGGCTTGGAGATTTCCATGGTTTCCTGTCTTTCAGGGGTAATGGTCAGCCCGTTCCAAATGCAGTCAATGTTCTTGGCGTTGAGTTCGGTTTCCTTGGCAGTCCAACTGATTTCCTGGAACACGGGCGTTACGCCGAGGATTTCACAAACCGCTTTGGCAAACTCGGTTTCAAAACCGGTCAGTTCGTTATTTTCATCAATATAGTTCATCGGCTCAAAATAGGTAATCCCGATAACCAATGTACCTTTTGCTTTAATGTATTCCCAATCGGCGGTATCCAAGGTGTCGTCCGCAGGAATTTGTGCCAAAGTGGTTTCGATTTGCTCGCTCAATTTATATTTCGCCGCGATTTCGGCAAGTTTGCCGTTTTGAATGAGTTCGTTGATTGCCGCATTGACCATCGCAACCGTTTTGGTGCTGCCCTTGCGGAACGCAATGCCGTACTGTTCATCGGCAAACGCATATTTTTCCACCACGGAAAGGCCTGCATAGTCCGTGCCCTCGCCGATCATACCGATAGAGCAAACATAGTCCACCACGCAACCGTCCGCAGTGCCCGAGGAGACTTCCATAAGCGCTTTGGACTGTGTATCCACCGCAGTGTAGTTTGCGTTTTTGAAAAACTCGTCAGCCAAAATGACTTCTTCACCGGCAGACTCTTTTTCCGCAACCACATTCAGCGCGGTTTCGGTTTTGCCGCACGCGGCAAGGCAACCGACAAGCATCACGACTGCCAAAACGAGGCAGAGCAGTTTTTTCATTTTCATTTCAATTCCTCCGATTTATCATAGTAAAGTGATAACGCGTTATTATCATACCGCACAAAGCCGATTTTGTCAACTGTTGATTTGCAGTACGCCGTCGGGATTGTCGCGGTATGCCAACAGCTCGCTGACCGTCACCAGCTGAAAGCCGCGCTCGCACAGCGCGGGAATTAACGCCTCTGCCGCGTCGGCGGTTGGGGTAAATAAATCGTGCATTAAAATGATGTCGCCGTCCTCGGCGTGTTCCAGCACGCGCTGTACGGTAATGTCTTTGTTTTGGTGGCTCCAATCCATGGTGTCCACCGTCCACAGGACCGCAGGCGTTTGCAGTACGGTATATAAGGTATCGTCATATGCGCCGCCGGGCGGACGCAAAACGGTGGTATGCTGGTTTGTCACTTCAAAAATCTTTTCGTCGGTTTTGGTGAGTTGCTCTTGAATTTGCGCCGCGGAAAGTCCTTTGAGCGACACATGGTCAAAGGTGTGATTGCCCAATTCACAGCCCGACGCGGCGATGCGCCGCACGGTTTCCTCCCGCCCGTCAATGCGACTGCCGACTATAAAAAAGGTTGCCCTGCCCCCGACTGCCTCCAAGGCGTCTAAAATCCGCAGGGTCACAGGGCCGTACGGCCCGTCGTCAAAGGTCAGCGCCAGCATCGGCTTTGACGGGTCAATCTGCCGTACGGGTGCATTGACCGCCGTTTGCGTTTCGCTTTTTGTGCGCGGCAGATTTTCGTCCGAATCCATGCCGAACAGGCTGTAACACAAAAAGAGGAGCCCCAACACAATCAAAAGCACGCCAAGCGTTGCCGTCAGCAGTTTTTTCAAGCGTATAACCATACCGCACCGCCTCTGTTTGTAAACTGCTATATTATATTGCGTATTTCCCGCGAAAAGACCGCAGGGACAGCCTTTCGGCGCATACCTGCGGTCTTTTTTTGCAAACTTATTTGCGATAGATGATTTTGAATTTTTCGTTTTGGTGGAAGGACAAAATCGGCTCGATGCTTTGGTGTTGAAACACGCGCTTTCGGTAATTTGCGGTGATACGGAACACAAGCGGCGACAACAGCAATACGCCAACGAGATTTGGCAAAGCCATCAGCCCGTTGAAGGTATCCGCCAAATCCCAAACCAACTGCACGCCGGAAACCGAGCCGATAAAGGATACCAATAAAAACAGGACTTTATACACCTGCATACAGCTTCTGCCGCCGAGATATTCCGATACGCGGCAGCCGTACACCGACCAGCCGAGGAGCGTGGAAAAGGCGAACAAAACAATGCCGACGGACACCACATAACTGCCTGCGCGCCCGAAAACGGCTTCAAACGCATACATGGTAACGGCGACGCCCTCCAACCCCTCGACGGTATGCGCGCCGGTGGTTAAAATCGCCAATGCGGTCAAGGTGCAAATGACAATCGTATCAAAGAACACTTCAAAAATGCCCCAAAGCCCTTGTTCGACCGGCTCTTCGACATCCGCGGAAGAATGCACAAGCACAGACGAGCCGAGCCCAGCTTCGTTGGAGAAAATCCCGCGGGCGAAGCCGTAACGCATGGCCCTTGCAATGCCGTAGCCCATCACGCCGCCGCCGACGGATTTCAGCTGAAAGGCGCTCCCGAAAATTTCGCCGAACGCCGGCAAAATATTGCGGAAATTTGCCACAATCACCACCAACGCACCGACAATATACAAAAGCGCCATCAGCGGCACGAATTTTTCGGTTACGGTCACAATGCGTTTGAGCCCGCCGAACACAATAAAGCCCGCCAGCAGGCAAATGATGATGCCCGTCACATAATTCGGGATATGGAAGGCGCTCTCCATCGCGGTGGAAATGCCGTTGACCTGCGCCACAGAGCCGATGCCGAAGGAGGCAAGCAGGCAAAATACCGCGAACAACACCGCCAGCCACTTTTGATGCAAGCCCTTTTCAATATAATACATCGGGCCGCCGACCCATTCGCCCTTTTCGTTTTTATGGCGAAAATAGATGCCGAGTACAATTTCGGCGTATTTGGTCATCATACCGAAAAAGGCGGAAACCCACATCCAAAAAATCGCGCCTGCGCCGCCTGCGGCAATCGCGGTGGCTACGCCGACAATGTTGCCTGTGCCGACGGTTGCCGCCAAAGCCGTTGCCAACGCCTGAAACGGCGAAATGGCGTTTTTATCTTTGGATTTTTCGGTGTTTTGCCCTTTGCGGAACATTGAAAAAATCGTGTTTTTTAAGACATAGCCGAATTTGGTGACCTGAAAAAAGCGTGTGCCGACGGTCAAATACAGCCCGACCGCCAACAGCAAAAGCAACATCGGAACGCCCCACACGATGGCATTGACTTTGGTATTGACATTTTCAATGGCTTGAAACACTGCGTCCATAAACGCCTCCCGTTACAAAAAAACTGCTCTTATTGTATCACAAGTCCCCTAAAAAACAAGCAAAAAAAGACGGCGCGGAGTAATTTTTTAAAATTTCACTTCCACGCCGTCCATAGGATTATTTCTGTTTCTTTTTGCGACGAATATACACAACTGCGCAGGTGCCTGCCGCCAGCACCACTACTGCCGCGGGAATGGCAATCACCAATGCGCGTTCCAGTGGGGTATAATATTTCGAGGTGTCCGGCATTTTCGGGAGCTTGTAAAGTCCTTCGGCTTTGGTATTGTTGCCGTAAGCAATGCGCAGAATATTGACGGAATACCCCGCCGCCTCCACGGTCGGCGTGTCGATATTCTCCACTTTTTTCACAGTCGGCACAATCGTCGTTTTGCCGAGCTCGTTGCACGCCGCCGCACTGCGGTCAGACAGCGTGAGCACATCGGCATACTGCACCTGCCCAAAGCCTGCGAAGTCATAGGTAAAGGCTTTTTTCTCGCCCGTAGTATTCACAAGTTTGACATACAGCAATTCCTGCTCGGGGTCCACCGTCACCGACTGATACACACCGTCATTGCCGTCGGGCAAGTCGGTTTTCACATATTTTGTGCCGGTATTATTCATATACAGCATTTGGGTATAATAGCTCGGGGTCAAGACCACATTGTATGCGTCAAACCAAATCAAATTGATATTCCATTGTTCGGCGTCGCTTTTGGCAAGCAACGGCGCGTAAGACGCCATAACCACGACATCGCCGTTCTTTTCAAGGCTTGTCATATATGCCGCTTCCGAAAGCGCCGCTTTCAAATTGGATTTTGTTTGAATTGTACCGACGCCCCTGGCGGTTGCCGCATATTCGCCTAAAAAGACCTTTGCGCCGTCACGGTCATAGCTGTCATAGCGGTCGGTATTTTCTAAATACCACCAATCGTCTTGATAGTAATGCTCATCGACAATGGTATCCGCATAGTCTTTTGAGAGGATTTCCCACGACTTGTCAAACTGTTCACCGGAACTGACAGGACCTGCGGAAGTAATTACCGTAATATCGGGATATTTTTCATTCACCGCCGCTTTTAAGGCTTGCAGATTGCGGAAATAGACCTCGCCCCAGTTTTCATTGCCCAAGCCGATATACGAAAGCCCGAACGGCGCGGGATGCCCGTTTTCGGCGCGTTTTGCGCCCCACTCGGTTGAAACATCACCGTTGGCGTATTCAATTAAATCCAGAATATCCTGCACATAATCGTCCCATTCCGAAGTGCCCGGACGCAGGGCGATGGTGTCTAAATAGTCCTCCCATTCTGCGGCGGTCATTTCGCCGGATTTATACTTCGCATAGGTATCGTCATACCCACAGCGCGCCTGACAAATCAATCCCACATTGAGAATCGGCACGGGCGCAGCGCCCAAATCCTCACAAAGCTGAAAATACTCATGATAGCCGACGGAAAAGCTGTTGTTATAATCTAATTCCGCATTCCGCCACAAATTGTGAAACTGTTTGCGGCTTTCCAACGGCCCGACGGTATCTTTCCAATTAAACAAATTTTCGAGGCTGTCGCCCTCTGCAACACAGCCGCCGGGGAAGCGCAGAAATGCCGGGTGCAGTGCATACAGCGCGTCAAACAAATCCTGCCGCAGAGAAGTATATTTCCAAGTATCCGTACCGTAGCCGTAACTTTTTTGCGGATACAGGCAGACAAAATCAAAGGTCACATCGCCCGTGCCGAATTTCAGCACCAGAATTCCGCCGTCGGTTTTGGCGGCAGACAAATCCACGGTATATTTTGCCCAAACATCGGTCTGCACGCGAAAGGTAACCGTATCGGACAGTTTTTCCCCCTGATTGTTTTCCAAAAAGGCCGTTACGGTGGTGTCGGTTTCTTTAAACCAAAGCGAGAGGGTATACGCTTCGCCGGCTTTAATGCCCATACTGCCGGCATCTATGCTTTTTTGGTTCACATGTTTGGTTTTGTAATCGTAGTATTCACAAAAACCGTAATTCTTGACCGCGCGGTCTTTGGCATCCGGCATATAAATATACGCGGGATTGTTCTCGGAAATACCGCTGCCGACCTTGCGGATATATTGCCCGTCAATCGTCCAACCGGAAAGCGCTTTTTCGTCGCCGTGCAAATATTCAAACGAGTTGTTGCGCACCAAATTGGCGTTTAAGCCCCCCTCAACGGCAAAATTGATGTCCTCTATGAACGCGCCGTATAAGGTATTGCTGATGTCGTGCGAAATATTGTCGGCGTCAACGGTCACCGCTTGCACATCGGGCTTTGCGGCAAATGCAATCTGTGCCGTACAAAGCAGTAAAAGTAAGGTTAGGGCGAATGCAATTCCCTTTTTCAACATAAAAAACGCTCCCTAAAATATACTTATTTAATAGTAACACGATTTTGCACATTCTCGCAAGTGTTTTTTCGGTATTTTTTCATAAAAATTGTGAAAC
>JBJEPV010000242.1:0-4189 GCA_051881415.1 Candidatus Fimenecus sp. | reverse complement strand
TGACGGCGACCCAACTACGCTTGAAAAGTTATCTTCTGCCGTTGTGTATGAAAATGTCTATAAAGCCACGGATTTTGAATACATATTGAATTCCCAAGGCGTGAAAGAAAATTTGCTTTTGCAAAGTACAAAAGCACCGACGGAATTCACGGCGGAATATAAAGCAGGCGGGCTTACGCCTGTTGCGGTAGATACACAAACGGTTGAACTGCGCGCAAGCGACGGTATGGTTGTGTATACCCTTTCTGCTCCGTATATGGCGGACGCAAACGGCGAACCCTCTACGGGTGTAACCTTAACACTCAGCGAAATTAAAAATGATACTTTCCGCGTAACTTTGACGCTGGACAGCACTTGGTTACAGGCAGAAGAACGCGCGTTTCCTGTGACGGTTGACCCTGTTATCAAAACAGAGCAAAGCGTTTCTCAAGCACAAACGGCCTTTGTTTCTGCTGCGAACCCCAATAAATGTTATCTGGCTTCAGGAACAAACGATATGGGCAGTTTGTATGTTGGTAATATTTCGGGCTACGGCAGAACAGAAAGCTATATTAAATTCACTTCATTACCGAATATTGGTATAGCGAGTAAAGTTGTAGAGGCATACCTTCACCTTGGCTTGCGTAAATGTGAACTTGGATTGCAAGTCAACATTAAACGGTTGATAGACAATTGGGACGAGAATACTGTTACTTGGAATAACGGACCATACGGTGAGTCCTACATCGCGGACTATATGACATTAACGGAAAATACGGACACTTCCGTTATGCGGGCTGTCGAAATTACCGATATGGTGCGCGGTTGGTATTCGGGTGAATATCCGAATTATGGGTTATCTCTAACAACAGAAAAAACTGCGCCTGCAAAAGCATGGTTTTATTCCATTCATTATACAACATACTACGAAAACCGACCGATTATGGTCATTGCTTACCGCAATATGTCCGGCTATGAGGACCATTGGTCATACACCAACCTTTCCGCAGGGCGCGGCGGCATTGCAAGCGTGAATAATTTCAACGGGAACTTTGTTTTTGCAGAGCCGATTACGCAGGATGACGGCGGGAACTTACTGCCCGTTAATTTCTCATTGATTTACAACTCCAATCAAGAAAAGCGATTCTCTTATGAGTTAAAGCCGTATATCGGTCATTCCGTTGTCGGCGCCAATTTCCAAACAAATTGTCATATGTATATCCGGTACGACAGCAAGTTAGAATCGGAGGGATATAAATACTATTTGAATGATGTTGACGGTACGCGGCATTGGTTGAAAAAGGAAACAGAAAACAATAAAACCGTCTATAAAGATGAAGACGGGTTGGGCTATACTTTAACAGAAATTTCCAAAAACTCTGTTGAATCCGCTCCGGACGCCGTTTTCCAAATGGTCGATAAAAACGAAACGAAGTACTACTTTGATGGGTGGGGCAATTTAATCCAAATGAAAACCGCCGCAGGCATCACCAATAATCTAACCTATTCCGATGCCGGCAACAATCGCCGTTTGGAAACCGTAACAGACGGCGCCGGGCGTACATACAGATTTTTATACAATTGGAATGGGCAGCCGGAAATGGTTACGGGCGTACAAGACCCTGCCGGTCGTATAACCGTTTTGCAATATAACAGCGATTTTACATTAAAATCCATAAACTTTGCGGACGGGGAAAAGGTTGAACTTTTCTATAACAGTAGTGCATTGCTTAGTGAAATCCGCGGGATTGACGGCACGCGCACAAAAATCAGTTATGACAGTTCGGCGCAAAAGCGTGTGACCCAAATCAACTGGGGTGCGTCGGACAGCAATTTGCTTGAAAAATACACCTTTGCCTACAAGCAAAATTCCACAACTGTAACCGATGTTTTATTAGACCGCAGTTACACCTATCAATTCAATGATTTGGGGCAATTTACCGGCATTGTGTCCGATACAGACGGCTCTGCGCAATTCTACAAATGGGCACAGCCCGAATCTGTTACGGACAGCCGCGCGAACAAATTGACGCAAGAGTCACAAATTCTGCAAACCGTCACAAACTATGTCGTAAATCCCGGTTTTGCGCGTGCTTTCGGCAATGGCTATTGGACATATATTGAAAATACGGCAAATCAGTCGATTTCAATTGATACAAGCCGCAAAAATATCACCAATTCCGCGCTGAAAGTATACAAATCCGCATCAAACACGGGGCGAGTGAATGCCGTGCAATATGTAAACGGACTCTCAGCGGGAACATACACGTTTTCGGCGTATGTGAACACGGAAAATGTCACGCTGACAGACAAGGCATGGGTTCTTGCCGAAGTTTGGACAACAAGCGGCGGGTATGTGTCCTCAAATTTTGCGGAAAGTACTGCTTGCACAGACGGTTGGGAACGCAAGAGCGTCACATTTGATGTCCCCGCGGGCTGTCAGGTGCGCCTGATTGTCGGCTTTGGTGCGGGCGGCAGCGGCACGGTTTGGTATGACGATTTACAGTTAGAAAAGGGCGAGGGCGAAAGCACCTTTAACCTTGTGGAAAATTCGGGCTTTACCAACGGCATGACCGGTTGGGGTTCAGAGGGCGGCGAAGCGGGTTGGACTGCCAATTGCAGTTTGTCGGGATTCAGCCGTTGCGGACAGTTGCCCGGCACGGTTGAGGGGCAATACAAGAGCCTTTTACAGACCATATATGTTTCCGGCAAAAAAGGCGATGTGTTTAGTTTCGGCATGTGGGCTTACGCTTCGTCCGCACCGATTGAAAACGGCACCAAAGACGGCGACCCCTATCAGCCTGATTTTGAAATCGTTTTGCATTATTACGATGCAAGCGGCAGATGGAAAGGCTATATCCACTTAAACTGCAACCCCGATTTGAAAAACGCTTGGCAGTTTGTGACGGAAGAAGCCATTATCCCCGAAGATTACGGCAAAATTGCCATTTCCCTGTTGTATAACCACAATGTCAATGCCGCCTATATGACCGGTGCGTTCTGCTTTAAAGAGCAGTATGGGCAAACTTATGATTATGACAAAGACGGCAATGTGGTTTCGACGGTGGATTTGGCAAAAACAAATTCCACCTTTGCCTATTACGGCAACCAAATGGCAAAAATGCTCAATCCCTCGGGCAGTAAGTATTTGTATAACTACAACGATAAAAAGCAACTGTACAAAGCGCTTTCTTCCGACGGGCAAGAATATGGGTTCTCTTATGATGATAAGGGCAATGTAACCAAGGCGGAAATTGTTGCACGAAAGCCCGCAACATCGATTGAATCCGGCAAAAAATATATCCTCGTCAACTCGTATTCGGGACTTGCGATGGATAGCCATTGGGACACCGCACAACCTGTAACAACCTATCATTATTCCCCGTCCGGCACACAACAGCATTGGCTGGTGGAATTGGTTTCCGGTACAACAGATGTGTATACACTGAAATCCGTTCATTACGGAAATCGCTATTTGGATGTAAAAGGCGGCGGGAACGGACAAGGCACCGCCTTGCAAACGTATGCCTATAACGGCGGAAATGCACAAAAATTCAAAATTGTCAAAAAGCAGGACAATACCTTTGCCCTGTTTACAGCGTGCTCAAATTATACCAAGGTTTTGGACGGACAGTTAGATAAAGGCAACGAAATTGTGCAGTCACAAACCGTCAAACAAGCAAACTGCAACCCTGACAATCTGCCGGAGGGTATGCGCTGGTATTTCTACCCCGTAGAGGCGACCGAGGACAAAACCATTGTCACCGAAACGACCTATACCGTAAACGGCAACTTTGCCGCGACCTCGAAAGACCAGCGCGGGAACACAACCGCCTACCAATATGACGAGACCAAAGGCACACTTACAAAGACCATCGACGCGCTAAACCGAGAAACCGAATATACCTACTACCCGAACAACAACAAATTGAAGACGGTTTCGTCGGGCGGTATGACCAACATATACACCTACGAAAATGACCGTTTGGATACGATCAATGTCAACGGCGCGTTGCAGTACACATTTGATTACGATGCATTCGGCAGAACCATCGCCACCAAGGTCGGCAACGGCTCCACATGGCGAACGCTGTCGAGCATTGAATACGCGCCGAACGGGCAAATTGCGAAACGCATCTACGGCAATGGGGATTATGTAGAAAATACCTATGATAACCTTGACCGGTTGATAGAAAAAAGGTATAATGGC
>JBJEPV010000241.1:0-4195 GCA_051881415.1 Candidatus Fimenecus sp. | reverse complement strand
GATCTGGAAACAACATCTTATAGGGGGCGTCGACTCGGCGCCCCGTTGTAGGGGCGGGTCTCCGTGCCCGCCCGCAAAATAAAAAATATGTCATCCTGAACGAAGTGAAGGATCTTGTGCGGCAGCGCGAAATCTTATTTTAAAGAGATTCTTCGGCTATCGCCTCAGAATGACAAAACAGTGGGCGATGGGTGCACACCCTATCGATAAAAATATGAAAAGGTGACAATATGGATTTTCGACCGATGCGCCGCACGGCGCGGCAAGCAGACGGCAAAACTGCCGAAGCATTTTTAACACGCGCACCGTATGGTATGCTCGCGGTAACAGGGGACGGTGGCTATCCGTATGCCGTGCCGCTTAATTTTGTATACACAGACGGCTGTATTTATTTTCACTGCGCAAAAGAAGGACATAAAATCGACGCAATACGGAAAGACGGCCGCGTTTGCTTTTGCGCCGTACCGCGAGCGGAGATTGCGCCGTCGGAATACACCACGCATTATGAAAGCGTGACGGCGTTCGGTCGGGCACATATCGTAACCGACGAAGCGGAAATGCACCGTGCCGCTGTATTGCTTTGCGAAAAACACGCTTGCGGGACGGCGGCGGAAACCGCGTCGGAATACGAACGGTTTGCAAATGCCCTTTGCATTGTCAAAATTGAAATCGAGCATTTGACCGCGAAAAGCAATTTCCCGTCTTCAAATGAATAGGATGCAGCGCAAATCTTTTGAAAGAGATTCTTCGCCGAACAGCACAGATGACCACGCGTAAGGCGAACACCGTTCGCGCCTACACGCACGCAATATATTTTACGCGTAGTGGCGGGCTTCCACGCCCGCCGTGGGCTTCGCAGGGCATTAACGGCGGGGGTAAAATCCTCCGAATGCAGGCGCAAACGGCGGGAGCAAATTCTCCGAATTCAGGCACAAGCGGCGGGAGCAAATTCTCCGAATTCAGGCACAAACGGCGGGAGCAAGCCCCCGCCCTACTCTATTATAACAGACATTTCCCCTAACAGGGGAATCACCCCGCCCTACGCTCATATGACATTTCGTGCGTAGGGAACGGTCTTGACCGTTCCGCGAAATTATATCGAAATTTACGGGCGGGCGCGCAATGCACGCCCCTACGGTTTGTTATACAAATCCAAATTTGCTTCCACGGCGCATATTTTTGTGCAAAACCGCTTAAAAATGTTCAAAAATGCCGCATCTTTGCAAAATGTCTCTAAACTTAAAAAAACTGAAAAAAATCACGGAAAACTATGGAAATCCTTGAAAATATCTGTTATAATAGCGGGTGGTTAACTCTGTCCTGAGCGGCAGTGTCGTTTCGGACAACCATTCATTTTTGTATATTTTATATTTGGAGGTATTCATTCATGAGTCAAAAGTATGTTTACCTGTTCTCTGAGGGGAACAAAGACATGCGCAACCTGCTCGGCGGCAAGGGCGCGAACCTCGCGGAAATGACCGGCCTCGGTCTTCCCGTTCCGCAGGGCTTCACCATCACCACCGAAGCTTGCACACAGTACTATGAAGACGGCAGAAAAATCAACGATGAAATCCAGGCACAGATTATGGAATACATCGTCAAAATGGAAGGCATCACCGGCAAAAAGTTCGGTGATATGGAAAATCCGCTGCTCGTTTCCGTTCGTTCGGGCGCGCGCGCTTCCATGCCCGGTATGATGGACACCATTTTGAACCTCGGTTTGAACGAAGAAGTGGTCGAGGTTATGTCGAAGAAGTCCGGCAACCCCCGTTGGGCTTGGGACTGTTACAGAAGATTTATTCAAATGTACTCCGATGTTGTTATGGAAGTCGGCAAAAAGTACTTTGAGCAGCTCATCGACGAGATGAAAGAAAAGAGAGGCGTAAAGCAGGACGTTGAACTGACTGCGGACGACCTCAAAGAGCTTGCCGGTCAGTTCAAGGCGGAATACAAAGCCAAAATCGGCAAGGATTTCCCGACCGACCCGAAAGAACAGCTCATGGGCGCTATCGAAGCCGTGTTCCGTTCTTGGGACAACCCCCGTGCAAACGTCTATCGCCGTGACAACGACATCCCGTATTCTTGGGGTACTGCCGTTAATGTGCAGATGATGGCGTTCGGCAACATGGGCGACAACTGCGGCACCGGCGTTGCGTTCACCCGTGACCCCGCTACCGGCGAAAAAGGCTTGATGGGCGAATTCTTAAAGAACGCACAGGGCGAAGACGTCGTTGCAGGCGTTCGCACCCCCATGCCGATTGCCCAGATGGAGCAGGAGTTCCCCGAAGCATTCGCACAGTTTGAACAGGTCTGCAAGACCTTGGAAGACCACTACCGTGATATGCAGGATATGGAGTTCACCGTTGAAGAGGGCAAACTCTATATGTTGCAGACCAGAAACGGTAAGAGAACTGCAAAAGCGGCTCTGAAAATCGCCTGCGACCTTGTGGACGAAGGCATGATTGACAAGAAACAGGCTGTCGCAATGATTGACCCGAGAAACCTCGACACCCTGCTGCACCCGCAGTTTGACGCAAAAGCGCTCAAAGCGGCTACTCCGGCAGGCAAAGGCCTCGGCGCATCGCCCGGCGCGGCTTGCGGCAAGGTGGTGTTCTCCGCAGAGGACGCTGTCGAATGGAACAAGAGAGGCGAAAAAGTCGTCCTTGTCCGTTTGGAGACCTCTCCCGAAGACATCACCGGTATGAAAGCCTCTCAGGGCATTTTGACCGTTCGCGGCGGTATGACTTCTCACGCGGCGGTTGTTGCGCGCGGTATGGGTACCTGCTGTGTATCCGGTTGCGGCGACATCGTGATGGACGAAGAAAACAAGAAATTCACCCTTGCAGGCAAAACCTATCACGAGGGCGACTATATCTCGATTGACGGTTCTACCGGTAACATCTATGACGGCATTATCCCGACCGTAGACGCGGAAATCGCAGGCGAGTTCGGCAGAATTATGGCTTGGGCTGACGAGTTCAGAACTCTGAAAGTCCGCACCAATGCCGATACACCGGCTGACGCGAAGAAAGCCCGTGAACTCGGCGCAGAAGGCATCGGCCTTTGCCGTACCGAGCATATGTTCTTCGAGGCAGACAGAATCGCGGCATTCCGTGAAATGATTTGCGCAGACACCGTCGAAGAAAGAGAAGCGGCGCTTGCAAAAATCCTGCCGTATCAGCAGGGCGACTTCGAGAAACTCTATGAAGCACTCGAAGGCAACCCCGTAACCATTCGTTTCCTTGACCCGCCCCTTCATGAGTTCGTTCCCACCGAGGAAGCGGACATCGAAGCGCTTGCAAAAGCACAGGGCAAATCCGTGGAAACCATCAAAGCGATTATCGCCGGTCTTCACGAATTCAACCCGATGATGGGTCACCGTGGCTGCCGCTTGACCGTCACCTACCCCGAAATCGCAAAGATGCAGACCAAGGCGGTTATCCGTGCGGCAATCAATGTGAAAAAAGCACATGCCGATTGGAACATCGTTCCTGAAATTATGATTCCGCTTGTCGGCGAAGCCAAAGAATTGAAGTTTGTCAAAGACATCGTTGTTGCAACCGCTGACGAAGAAATCGCGGCGGCAGGCGCAGACCTCAAATACGAAGTCGGCACCATGATTGAAATCCCGAGAGCAGCGCTCACCGCGGACGAAATCGCAAAAGAAGCTGAGTTCTTCTGCTTCGGCACCAACGACCTTACCCAGATGACCTTCGGGTTCAGCCGTGATGACGCGGGCAAATTCTTGGATGCATACTATGACACCAAGATTTATGAAAACGACCCGTTCGCGAAGCTCGACCAGAAAGGCGTCGGCGCTTTGATGAAGATGGCTGTCAAGATGGGCAAAGAAGTCCGCCCGACTTTGCACTGCGGTATCTGCGGTGAACACGGCGGCGACCCGTCCTCTGTGGAATTCTGCCACGAAATCGGCCTCGACTATGTGTCCTGCTCACCTTTCCGTGTGCCGATTGCCCGCCTTGCCGCAGCTCAGGCAGCTATCAAGGATATGAAATAAAATAATTTCAATCTATAATTGAACAAACTGAAACTCCCTCTGCCGAGAAATCAGCAGGGGGAGTTTTGCGTGCCCGGGCGGGGGTAGAATAAAGACTGTAAATATGGCATAATTTGTTTAACAAATTGGGGGTTGTAGAGGCGAACGCATTATATTTCGTGCGTAGGGGTCGGCGTC
>JBJEPV010000240.1:0-4196 GCA_051881415.1 Candidatus Fimenecus sp. | reverse complement strand
CCCGCATAAAATCACATCAAAATCAGCGGGCGGGCGAACACAGTTCGCCCCTACGGTTGGATATACAACCCCCAATTTCTATTTTATCCCGATTCTTCGGTAATGCCAAAAGGCGGGCGCGCCATCATTCGCCGTTCGCAGATGGCGCGGCGGGGTCTTCCAGCACGGCGCCATCTTTCCAGAAAATGCCGTTGTCCGATTTCACATAGGGCTTTAATGCGTTTAAATCCAACTGCAAGCAAACAGCCAAACGGCATACCGTTGACAACTGCGGGTCGGCTTTTCCGTGCTCGATATTGTAAATATGGCGCATACTGACATCAACCATACGCGCCAATTCGTATTGACTTTTTCCGACGCCGGCTCTCGCCTTGCGCACGGTTTTTCCAAATTCGTCTTGCAGTGACATAGGTATTCCCCCTTCGCACAGATACCGGTTTTATTTCTGTTGCCCCCCACCGCAAACACAAAGAGGTCTGACAAAGCTTTGTCAGACCTCTTTCGGCGATTGCGTATTCCCGTAAAAATTTACAGCCGGACGCACCGGCACAAGGGTTGCCGAGACAGACAACTCGATGCGAAAAAACGCCGCACCGCAAAAGGCCGTTCCAAGCAAAACATTTGCCTTTATTCGGTTGCTTTCGCGTGCGCTTGGGCGATTTTCCCGTACAGCATTAAGACACCTTCAAAACATACGGCAATACCAACCGGGCTATATAGGGAAGCCGCGTTGCCGATTATCCCCCCAATAAAAGCCGCAGTCAGCACGGCCAGGATAACATAAGAAAGTTTTCGGTATTTTCTTTTTTCCTTTTCGTTTAATCGCTTTTCCGGGGTATCCAAAGGGGCAAGGGCAATAATCACGCCCGCCGCAACAGCAAAGCAAATGCCGTAAGGCACCCGCAACGCGTTTTGTACGGAAAGGCGAATCAGCACAATGCACAGCAATAAGGATACCGAGGAGAAAAACAGGCATCTTCCCTCTGTTTTGGCGTGGTGCCCGCCGGCAAACTGCCGTATGACGAGATAAGACACAAAGAAAAGGAAACTTTCCAACCCGATACCGCAAATCAGCCCGGCTGTCAAAGACAGGCAAAAATAATACAGCACGGAAAGCAGTATGAAAAAGCCATAAACATACAGCTCGCGTTCCGCCGCATCCACCGTATTATGACGGATGAGGTAGGACACGAGCCGCTGTGATAAATTACTTATCATGTTCGACTTTGCTGAACTTCTTGAGCGCCGCCGGTGCCTTCGGCTGATAAATGCCTGCGCAAGTCGTCTGGTTGGCATCGCGTTTCAACATTTCGGTCGCCGCCGATTTCACGCCTTGAAGAACAACTGCCTTTACGCTTTTACTTTTCATTACAGTCTCTCCTTCCTGCTGTTATTTATAACCCGTTTGACACCTTCATTGTATTTCTTATTTTGCAAAAAAGCAATGCCAAATGCAGTTTCGTCTTTTTTCGACGCAAAAAAGCAATTATTCTAAATTAAATTTGGTTTTTTTAAAAATATTTACTTTTTTACCGTTTTATTGCGTTTTCGACGAAAATTTATTTACTATTCGCCGCCAAAGTGGTACGATACAAGCAGAGGTGTACGCAATATGGAAACAATCAGCGAAGAAAGCGCAAAACAAACCATCGGCTTACGGATTATGCAACGGCGAAAACAAGTCGGTATGAAACAAAAGGAGCTTGCAGAGGCGGTCGGCTTGACGGACAACCAAGTTTCAAACATTGAAAACGGCGTCAGCTTTCCACGCATGGGCAACTTTTTAAAAATTTGCTCGGTGTTGCAAGCGTCTCCCGATTACTTTCTCTTGGGCACAATTCATCACGATATTTCGGAAAATATTTGCGATATGCTGTCGCTTTGCTCCGTGGAAGAACAGAAAATCATTTGGTTACTTTTAGACACATTTTTGCATCGAAACGGCAAAAAAGATTTGGAAAAATAGAAATTTTATGCTATACTGATTATATACGTTATTCCGTTGCTCGATTTTTAGGGAGGAATTACCATAAAAATTTTGATTTGTGATGATGACAAATCGTACATTGCCGACATTCAAAAGCACATAGAGTTCTTTATGGAGGGGAAGAACATTCCGGTGCAGTACGACATTTACGATTCCGGCGAGCCACTGTTGACTTCAACCGAATTCTATGATATGGCGTTTTTAGATGTTGAAATTAACGGTATCAACGGTATTGACATCGGTAAAGTTTTAAAGAAAAACAATGAAAACATCGTTCTGTTTATTGTCACCGCATATGACAAATACTTGGATGACGCGTTGGATTTGAATGTACTGCGGTTTTTGCAAAAGCCCATCAACAGCCAACGGTTTTATGCGGGGCTCAGCCAAGCCATACAGCGGATTGACAACAGCACGGTGGAGGTATTGGTGCGCGACGGCAACGAAAGCATTGTCACGGTGCCGATTCAGGATATTATGTATGTGGAAATTGTGGACCGCAAAACCAAGGTGGTCACCAAAAACCAAAGTTATCTTTCCAAACATAATATCAAGTTTTGGCAGGAAAGGTTAGTTGCATCTTTCTTTTACCAAACGCACAAAAGCTTTATTGTCAATTTGAAATATGTCACCAGCTTCAATCGGGATTCGGTGCAAATGCAAAACGGCAATACGGTTCCTGTGGCATTTCGCAAACAAGCCCAATTTCGAAGATATTTTATAGACTATTTCAGCCACAATTAGTGCGGCAAATGCGGAGGGGAAAGCTTTGTATACAATTCTAAATGCGGCAGTGTATATTGCGGAGGTATTGATTGTTTATACCTATATCTCCGACATTTTTACAAGAAAATTTCAACCGGCTGTCACGCTGCTCATCGGGTGCGCACTATTTGCCGTGCCGTTCGTCGCCAATGAACTATGGAACAATACTGTGGTCAATATTGCTTTGTTTTTCGCAGCCATTGTCATTTTCCTGATGCTGACTTATGAAATTCACCTGTCGCACGCGATGTTGCACGGGTTGGTTTTGACATGCATTATGGTTGCAACGGAGTTGCTTTGCTTTTATGCCGTTTCGGCGATCTTTAACAGCGGCTCCTTTTATGCCTACCGAGACAGCACAGAGGTGTATATGTTAGACGCTGTCACCAGCAAAATTCTGTTTTTGTTGGTTTGTAAAATATGCAGCCGTTTTAAAGCCGCGAAAAAAGCGGCGTATCACAAGTTGCCCGCATCCTATTTTGTGTATGTCACTTCGTCTTTGGCGCTCACAATCTGTTTGATTATCGTGAACGGTATTTACGCCTTTCACCCTGCATTTCAAACCTTGATGGTGGTGTTGGCGGTCACATTGCTGTTCAGTATGATTTTTATTTTCATCTCTTACGAGAAAGCCGCCGTCCGAAATGAGGAACTGGCAGAGTTGCGCGCAGAAGGGCAAATTCAAAAGATTGATGAAAAATACTATCAAATTTTAAAACAGCAAAACGAAAATCTGCAAACCTTTGCACACGATGTCAAGCACCATCTTTCCACCATCAGCAACCTGTCGGACGATGCGCAAATCCGGCAATATGTCAATTCGATTTATCAGGATTTGGAGCATTACACGGTCATCGGCAAAACCCAAAACAAAACGCTGGACATTATTCTCAGCGAATACCAATCGCTTTGCACGCTGAAAAACCTCACCTTTGAAACCCAAATCCGCACCGCAAACCTGCATTTTATGGAAGCGTCCAAGCTGACGGCACTGCTGACCAATTTGCTGGACAATGCCGTGGAAGCCGCCGAAAAATGCAAGGACGGCAAAATTTATTTGTCTATTAACCGTTCCGACCATTTTGATGTTTTGACCTGCTTAAACAGCTGCTGTGTGCGCCCCGAATGTCACGGCTCGGTCTTTAAAACCACAAAGCTGGATAAAAAACTGCACGGCTACGGCACCAAAAGCATTGCAAAAATCGTAAAGTTCTACCGCGGCGTGATGCACCACCAATATGACGAAGCACAAGGCACCTTTAAAGTGACCATTCTGTTCCCGCAGGAAAACGAGACACAAACAGAATCTCACTCAGCATAGCGTTAACATCCGTTTTGAAAAAGACAGACAAAAAAGACTGCGAACTTTTCGTTTGCAGTCTTTCTATCTGGTGGAGACGGTCGGACATGAAGCTTCGCTTCGTGCGTTTGCTTCGCAAACCTT
>JBJEPV010000239.1:0-4240 GCA_051881415.1 Candidatus Fimenecus sp. | reverse complement strand
GTGGTAAAATTCTGCAACAGTAATTCACGCAAATCGCCGCTGGAAAGATTGCGGCGCAAAATTCCTTTCTGCGCAACCGATATGGCACCGGTTTCCTCCGAAACCACCACTACCAACGCATCGGTTTGTTCGCTCAGCCCGATTGCCGCACGGTGGCGCGTTCCAAGCTCACTGCTGACATTGTTGTTTTGTGTCAGCGGCAAAATACAGCCCGCCGCCGCCACGCGCGCCTCTCGAATCACCGCCGCGCCGTCGTGCAAGGGCGCTTTCGGGTAAAAGATATTCCCGATAAGCTCAGCAGAAATTTCCGCATCCACCGCTGTGCCTGTTTGAATGGTTTCCCCGAGAATACTCTCTTTTTCAAACACCATCAAAGCGCCGATTTTTTTGTCGCTCATATCTGCGCAGGCTTTGGTAACAGCGTTTACCATTTTTACCCGTTCTTCTTGACGGCGAATATCCTCGCTGTTTTTAAATCCGAAAAAGTTTAAGTTGGAAACGCTGCTTCTACCGACGCTTTCCAACGCGTGCCGAATTTCGGGAGAGAAAATAATCACTAATACGAGCAACAAATTGGAAAACACCATGGAAAACATATAGGTGCTGACCTGCATATGCAATAAATAAACTGCGGCATAAATCACAGTCAAAAGCACAAAGCCTTTTGCAAGCTGAATGGCACGGGTTTCCCGAATTAACTTAATGGCGCTGTAAATCACAAATGCAACCAGCAAAACATCCAAAACATCCGAAATGCTGTTGAAGCTGAGTATCGCCTTGCCGATTTCGTCTATTGTGTCGGCAAAGGTAAGCGGTAACTGCATAAAAACACCCGTTTCTACAAAAAAATACAATATATCGCGACGTGCAGAAACCTGCACATATATAATCACGATATATTGTATCATACTTAGGCGCTTTTTGCAATTTTAAATATAGAATTTAATAAACTATTTACATCTTTTTCCGTTGTGAACACCGACGGACAGATGCGAACCGTGCCGCGTTCGAGTGTTTTATACTTTTTATGCGCCAATCCGGCGCAGTGAAGCCCGGCCCGAACCGCGATATTTTCTTCGGACAGCCGCGCGGCGACCTCCTCGCTGTGCAAGCCCTGCACATTGAAAGAAAGCAAGGGCACATACCCCGTCGGGCGTTCGGAAATCTCTGTATACAGTTCTACACCTTTCATTTCACGAAGCGCCGCTTCTAAGCGCTGAATATGCTGCATTTCCTTGCTGTATATGCGCTCTGTTCCCCGTTTTTTTACAAACTGCACCCCCGCCGACACAGACAGAATGCCGGGCACATTCAGCGTCCCGCTTTCAAGGCGTTCCGGATAGGTTTCCGGCTGTGTGAGTTGGGCGGACAGCACACCCGTGCCCCCTTCGGTTAAAGGGGTAAGCACCGTTTCACAGTTGCACAAAAGCACGCCTGTGCCCATTATACCGTACAACCCCTTGTGCCCCGGTGCGCACAAAAAGTCAATGCCGTCTTTCTGCATAGAAATCGGCAAAATGCCCGCCGACTGCGCCGTATCCGCAACCAAAAGTACGCCGTGCCGATGGGCAAGCGACGCCAAAGCCCGTATCGGCAATGTTTTTCCGAACACATTGGAAGCCCCTGTGCAGACAATCGCAATCGTATTGGGGCGCAGACACTTTTGGAAGTTTGCTACGGTTTGCGCATCCGTTTCCCCCACCGCCGCGGCTGTCCAAGTACATAGCCCTTGCAAACGAAGTGCTTCCAATGGCCTTACCACGGCGTTATGCTCCAAATCCGAGCACACAAAGTGCCCGCCACGTTTTGCCAGGCCTTTTATGGCCGTATTCAGTGCTTCTGTGCAGTTTTTGGTAAAAATCACATTCTCGCATTGCGGTAAATCAAAAAAATCGGCGATTATTTCACGCGCCTGATACACCTGTTCCGCCGTTGCAACCGCCATTTTGTGCCCCGCTCTGCCGGGGTTGGCACCGTAGCGAACAGCACCGTTTTGTAAGGCATACAAAACCGTCTGCGGCTTCGGAAAAGTTGTTGCCGCATTGTCAAAATAAATCATTGCGACCACTTCATTTCGCTGACGGCAATCCCCTCTCGCCGGAGTAATTCCGCAACATTTTGTTTTGGATTTTCGACGGAAACGGAATATCCGCATCCCTCGTTTTTCTTCGTACTGACAGTTTTAATGACCTTGGCTCGCATACCGTATTGTTGTAAAATATTTTTCGCTTTCATCGCATACGTTACAGAGCCCACCTTTATAATCACTTTTTTCATAGCTACACCACCGAACTGTTCTTACCACAGTATATGCTGAAAACGGGCAGGCAGTGCAAAAGAGAAACGGTACGCAACTTCTGTTTGCATACCGTTTCTTATCATTATTCACAGATTTTTTTTAGTTCTTCATGCGTGATTTCGCGACATGCACCGGGGGGCAGCGCCGAATCCAACGGCAAAGCGCCCATATGTGTACGCTGTAACGCTGTGACGCGGTTGCCGACAGCGGCAAGCATTCGCTTGATTTGATGGTATTTTCCCTCGCAAATCCGGATTTGCACCGTTTGCATATCTTCGCCGAGAGTGTCTACCGAGGCCGGCAAAAGTTGTGTTCCGTCGCGCAGAACAACGCCCTGTTTCAAAATTGCAATCTCTGTGGGAGAAATCGGCCTTTCGAGTTGTGCAATGTACGTCTTTTGAATATGATTCTTCGGCGACAAAATTCGATGCGCAAAGTCGCCGTCATCCGTAATCAAGACAAATCCCGTAGTATCTTTATCCAGTCTGCCCGCCGGGAACAAGCCGTTTCTTTGCAACCGCGGCGGTACCAAATCTACGACGGTTTTCTCCTTTGGTGAACGGCTTGCCGAAACAATACCCGTGGGTTTGTTCAGCATAATATATATGTGCGGTTTTATCGAAAACGGCACGCCGTCGACTGCGACAGCATCTTGTTCCGCGTCCGTTTGAAAGCCGCCGTCCGTCACCGTAACGCCGTTCACGGTCACGCGCTTTTGCCGCAACAGCGCTTTCACCTCTTTACGGGAAAGCGTTGTTGTACTTGCAATCCATTTGTCTATTCGTTCTTTGGGCATAGGTTTCGTCCTTTAATTTCATGAAGCCGCTTGTGTCGTCTCCTGTGAAAAAGCTGTTGCTTCTTTCACAAAACCGTGCATAAATCCGTCGATTTCCGTGGAACAAACATCGCCGCCGATCACCTGCCCATCATAAATCAACAAGGTCGCCTGAATACACTCGGCGTTTTCATATCCCGGGTAGTTGGTCACGCGGTAAATCCAGCGTTTTACGCGTTTTCCGGCAAAAACGGACAAATCAAAGCCCTGTCCTTTTTGCAGTTCGTTATATTGGGTGTAGGTGTCGTCAAAGGTCTCGGGGATAATCACCTCGCTGACCTCCACAGGGTCTTGTTCAACCGACCAGCCGAATTGCGATAAATAGGCAATGCGCTCGTCCGCCGTCGCGGCACGCACATTCATTTGGGATTCTTTTGCCGCCTCAACGCCTTGTTGACTGACAAAAAAGAATGCCACGGCGACCACGGCAATACACAGCACCAAAATGACCATTTTGATTTGTCTTCTATGCACGGAAAGTACGAACATAAACATTCACCTCGTACACATATATATGCGACGAGGTGAAAAAACATTCAATCGGAAATCGGCTTAGCTGTTGTCCACATGTTTGTGCTGTGCCGCGGCACGAAGTGACTGCCGTGCACGGCGAATTTCATTGACGGAATTGGTAAGGGTTTCGTCGGCAAGTGCCACTATGTTCTCAACATATTCGCCGGCGCTCGTGCGCATATCGTTCGCCCATTTTTGCGCCTGATCGGTAAGTTCGGAAGCCGTCGCGCGTGCGCCCTCGACAATTTCGCCTGCCTGGGTGCGTGCCTGCGCCATAATATCTGCCGCCGCACTCTCTGCACCCTTCGTGATTTCGTGCTCCTCTACCAGTTCTTTGGCGCGTTTATGCGCCGCCGCAATGATTTCATCAGCACTGTTTTGCGCCGCCGACAAAATTTCTTTTCGCTCGGAGGCAATTTTGCGCGCCTGCATCAATTCATCGGGCATATTCAAGCGAATATCCTCAATGACGCGCTTGATTTCCGCCACATCAATCAGTAAATTCGATGTGAACGGTACGCTTTTCCCTTCTTCGAGAATGTCCTCAATTTCGTCCAAAAGGCTTTCTATTGTCATTTCTCTTCACCTCTGCT
>JBJEPV010000238.1:2955-4316 GCA_051881415.1 Candidatus Fimenecus sp. | reverse complement strand
ATGGACGCACCGCTGGCGCATCGGTTGTCATGCCAATGGCACGGCCGAGCAACTATGTGCGGTTTGGATAAACGCTGAAAGCATCTAAGCGTGAAGCCATCTCTAAGATAAGATATCCCATAGCATAAGCTAGTAAGACCCCTCAAAGACTATGAGGTTGATAGGCTGCGTGTGTAAGTGCGGTGACGTATTTAGCTTGGCAGTACTAATAGGTCGAGGGCTTGACCTTTGAAGTTCCAAAGCGAACTTTACAGTTTGAACACTTTTTCCTCAGTTTTTCCTAACGCTTCTTCCCCACTTCCCCTTTGTTCAGTTTTTAGGGTGTAATAAACCAAAAGACTTTCCCAAAAAGGAAAGTCTTTTTTTGTTGCTGTTTTATGTCTGTATTTTCTATTATATTCTGCTTTTTTGATAATTATCTATAATTAAATACACACTTTCTTTTTCACGGGGCAGTAATTGGCGAAAATTTTGAATTAGCCGTGTTTCTGCGTGGTCTAAATCTGCGCATACCCTTGGTTGGGCGCTGCTTTCTGCCTCTATGTGTCCAATCAAATAGTCCACAGAGGTATGAAAGTAATCTGCGAGTGTAATCAATGTTTGAATATCTGGCTCGACGCTGTGATTTTCGTATTTGTTAATGGACTGTTGGCTGACGCCGACAACATCGGCAAGTTGTTGTTGACTGACGCCGGCGTTTTGCCGTAATTCTTTTAGATTTTTCACCATATACATCACCTTAATCCTATTGTAACAACCGTTCGGCGTGATGAAAAACACCTATTATTAGTTGTTGACAACAACGTAAGGTTGTATTACAATAAAACGGTAACAATTTACGCGTGTTGCAGAATTTCTATATGTATGTTTTATAGTATTTTACTTTGCGCGTACATGAAGAGGAGAAAAAGTATGAAAACAAGGTGTATTTGGAAAAGTAAGCGAATTGTTTCTCTATTTTTGTCATTGGCAATGGTGCTGACCGCTTTGCCGCTGACGGCATTGTCTGCGCTTGCGGCAACAAGCGGAGACTTCAAGTATGCAGTCCTTTCCGAAACGGACAAAACCTGTGAAATTACCGACTATACCGGCTCGGCAACGAAATTGGCTATCCCGTCGGATTTAGATGGGTATACGGTGACGAGTATTGGTAGTTCTGCATTTTGGAACTTCACCGTACTTACAAGCATCACCATTCCCGGTACCGTGTCAAACATTGGCGACTGTGCATTTGAACACTGCACCGCGCTTGCCAGCGTCACCTTTTCGAATAGTGTGACGAGCATTGGCGACAGTGCATTTGAAGACTGCACCGCGCTTGCCAGCGTCACCTTTTCGAATAGTGTGACGAGCATTGGCGA
>JBJEPV010000238.1:1884-2855 GCA_051881415.1 Candidatus Fimenecus sp. | reverse complement strand
CAGTGCATTTGAAGACTGCACCGCGCTGACAAGCGTCACCATTCCGGATAGTGTGACGAGTATCGGAGACAGTGCATTTTATGGTTGTACCTTGCTTGCAAGTATCACCATTCCCGACAGCGTTACGCGCATCGGTATATGGGCATTTCTTAATACAGCTTATTATAACGATTCTACCTACTGGGATAACGATGTTTTGTATATCGGGAAACACTTAATAAAAGTCTCGCTTGACGGAGAGTGTACTGTTAAAGCGGGCACAAAAACAATCGCCGATGGCGCATTTTATAATTGCTACTCGCTTACAAGCGTGACCATTCCGGACAGTGTGACTAAAATCGGCAATCAAGTCTTTAAATACTGCTCCTCATTGACAAGCGTCACCATTCCAAACAGCGTGATGAGTATCGACGATTATGCATTTGCCTACTGCAACTCGCTTACAAGCATCAACATTCCAAACAGCGTGACGAGTATCGGCGATTATTCATTTGCTTACTGCGACTCGCTTACAAGCATCTACATTCCGAACGCCGTGTCAAGTATCAGCGATAGTGCATTTGAAGGTTGTGCCGCGCTTGCAAACATTACCATTCCAAACAGTGTGACGAGCATCGGTGTTTGTGCGTTTGAAAATTGTACCTCGCTTACAAGCGTCACCATTCCGGACAGCGTGACGAAAATCGGCGCTTATGCATTCTATTGCACCGCGCTTGAAAGCATCACCATTCCAGACAGCGTGACGGAAATCGGTAATTGTGCATTTTATAATACCGACTATTATGGCACTTCTACCCACTGGGAAAACGATGTTTTGTATATCGGGAATCACTTGATTGAAGCAAAAGATAGACTTAGCGGGGCATATACCGTAAGAACGGATACAAAAACAATCGCCGACTTTGCATTTTATGGTTGCACCGCGCTGACAAGCGTCACCATTCCGGATAGTGTGACGAGTATCGGAGACA
>JBJEPV010000238.1:0-1784 GCA_051881415.1 Candidatus Fimenecus sp. | reverse complement strand
GCTGACAAGCGTCACCATTCCGGATAGTGTGACGAGTATCGGAGACAGTGCATTTGATGGTTGTACCTTGCTTGCAAGCGTCACCATTCCAAACAGCGTGACGAGCATCGGTGTTTGTGCGTTTGAAAATTGTACCTCGCTTACAAGCGTCACCATTCCAAACGGCGTGACGAGTATCGGTGAGGAGACGTTTTTTGAATGTCCATCGCTTACCAGCGTCACCATTCCAAACAGCGTGATGCGCATCGGTGCGGATGCTTTTCACGGCTGCACATCGCTTACGAACATCACCATTCCAAACGGCGTGACGAGTATCAGCGATGATGCATTTTATGGTTGCACTTCACTGACAACCGTCTACGGCTACACCGGTTCTTACGCCGAAACCTATGCTCGAAGCAGGGATTACACCTTTATCGCATTGGATTTAGTGAAAAATGACGAAACGGATATTTCCGTTGTGTTCCCGCCTGAAAACTTGCCGGCAGAAAATACGGTTCTAAATGTTGAAAAACTGTCGGCGGAAGAAAACGCAATTACATATGATATTACTTTAATCGTGAACGGAGAAAACGCACAACCCGCAAGCACGGTAACGGTGAAAATTCCTGTCCCCGAAGCCATGGACGGTGCACAATGCAAGGTGTACCGCCAAGAACCGGACGGAACATATACCGATATGCAAGCAATCTATCAAAATGGCTATATGGTGTTCACCACCGACCATTTTAGCACCTATGTATTGACAACAGCTGACCCGAATGTGCCGACCTATACCCTCGGCGATGTAAACGGCGACGAAAAAGTCAACGCCGTGGACGCCCGCTGGGTATTACAAGCGGCAAGCGGCGCGCGTACATTTGATGCCACCCAAACCGCCGCAGCAGATGTCAATAGCGACGGAAAAATTAACGCCGTCGATGCCCGTTGGATTTTGCAGGCGGCGAGTGGCGCAAGAGTGCTGTAAATTGGGATTTGTGGGGGTAATTTATACGGTAGGGCGGAGGATTATCTCACCGTTTTTATGCATATGCGTATTTGTGTTTTACCGCACCCACTCCTCTTTCAAAATTCCATACCTTTGTGCATCGCCTGTGCCGCGTCCGCCGTTTTTGTAATAGAACTGTGGGAAAAAACCCTCTTTTTTCATACCTAATTTTTCCATAACCTTGCCCGAGGCGGGATTTTTGGTATCGTGACCGGCGGAAATTCTGTGAAAACCGACCTCGCAGAACAAAAAATCGAATACCGCGGTTGCCGCCTCGGTCATAATCCCCTTGTTCCAATAGGGCGAATCAATTTGCCAGCCCATACCGGCTTCCCAAAGCATATCATGTTGCACAACGGAAATATTGCCAATTACTTTGCCCTCATATTCAATCGCCCAGTTGTAGTTGTCGATTTGCTTTGCATCGTCTGCCCACTGTTTCACAATTTCTTTCGAGTCGGCGAGGGTTTTGTGGGGCTGATAACTGACATATCGGTTGACCTTCGGGTTGCCTGCCCATTGAAAAATATCTTTGTAATCGGATTTTTTGAATTTTCGCAAAATCAGCCGTTCCGTTTCCAGCGTGACCGTGCCTTTGTGGTGGGTTAATTCCTCGCCGCTTTTCGTCCAAAGGTATTCTTTACAGTGAAAGGTCACACTGCCGTCGATTTTTTGATATTCGCCGTATTTTGTGAATACAAGCCCGCAGTTGCGAAGCACTCTGCCGCTGTTGGGGTTGTCGGCAAATTGTCAAATCAAGTGCAACACTTTTTAGAAATAAACTCAAGAGGAGATA
>JBJEPV010000237.1:0-4340 GCA_051881415.1 Candidatus Fimenecus sp. | reverse complement strand
CATTGCTGTCTGCGGAATATGCGGATTGCAATATGCTTATACTCCTCGGGCTTATTTTCCCCGTAATCGGGCTTTGGCGCGCCAAACGGATTTTAAGCCGTGCCGAGCCGGAATTCCCGCTGGAACAGCCGCTTGAAAAGCCGATGCGAACAGGGCTTGCAGTCTGCATTGCCCTGTGTCTGCTCTTACCGCTCGGCAGTATGGCCGCGGCGGCAACACGCGCACCCGAAACGGAAATCCATACCGTTGCAGATACCGACACCCCCGCTGACGCCGACGCGGCACGCACGCATTTGCGCGCGCTCGGACTGCCCGAAACGGTTTTACGGGATTTGCCCGACAGCGAGGTTTTGCGCTACCGCACGGCGCAGTATATGGACACACAAGAAAAACCGCAATCCTCGAACGGGCGAGAAACGGGTTGCACGGCGTACGTCTTTTATTTAAACGGTCTGCCGACAGAAGATAACCCCGAAGCAGTCAGTCCTAACGGAAGATATGTGCGCGTACTAATCGTTTTTTCGGGATTTGACGAAAGAACTTTCCATTTTCGCGACGGCATCTATTTGCCGTATTCGGAAGAACCTTGGTTTCGCTTTTCGGCACTCGCCGATACGGACTTTTTCCTACTGCTTGCGGAGAAGGACGGGCAAACCGTATCCGCCAAAGCGTTTTCACGGTGGAGCGATTTGCACGACGGTGCGCAGGAATTGCTGACGGGCTATGATTTTGCGTTTCCGCACGGTGTCGAAAAACGCCGTATGTATATTGCCTCAACAGCACTATATAACGATATACTCGACAGCGGATTTCACCTCGTAGGTTGGTCCATGCGCTATTACCGACAGGTTTTGCCGCTGAATATTGCTTATCGCTGTAACAACGAGCGCGCCAATGCCGCGCTAATCGACAACCAATATAGTTTGGTTTACGGAAATCATGTAAAAGAAGTCGATGAACAGGTGATTTGGTTTATGATCGATATAACCGCCGAGAAATTCGGCGAAGAAACAAAATAACAGAAACGGGCAGTCGAAAAAATTCGGCTGTCCGTTTCTGCTATTCGGGGCTTGCGAAAACCAAAAGTCTGTGGTAAACTATTAGGCGTAATTTTGTGAGAAGGTGAAACTTATGTCAGGACATTCCAAATGGAGCACCATTAAGCGCAAAAAAGAAAAGACCGACAACGCGCGTGCCAAGGTGTTCACCAAAATCGGGCGTGAAATCGCGGTTGCCGTAAAGGCGGGCGGCCCCGACCCCGCGGCAAACTCCAAACTCAAAGATGTTATCGCCAAAGCGAAAGCGAACAATGTGCCGAATGACAATATCGACCGCATTATCAAAAAAGCGGCAGGCGAAGGCAACGCAGACAATTATGAAGATGTCGTTTACGAGGGCTACGGCCCGTCGGGTATCGCCGTGATTATTGAGGCGCTGACTGACAACCGCAACCGCACCGCGGCAGATGTGCGCCACGCATTCGACAAATTCGGCGGCAATATGGGTACTTCGGGCTGTGTTTCGTTTATGTTCAGCCGTCAAGGCGTTATTATCATTGAAAAAGAGGACATTGACGAGGACAAGTTGATGGAAGACGCGCTGGAAGCCGGCGCTTCGGACTTCCTGTCGGACGGCGATGTGTACGAAATCCGCACCGAGCCGAATGATATGGGGCTTGTGCGCGACGATTTAGAGGCAAAAGGCTACAAATTCATTTCGGCGGAAGTGGAATATATCCCCTCGACTTACACCAAACTGACTGACCCCGACGATATTCAGAACATGGGCAGAATGCTTGAAATGTTCGACGAAAGCGACGACATTCAAGAGGTCTACCACAACTGGGAAAACGAGGACGATTACGAATAATCGGTTTTTCGTTCCTTTATATAGTCGTTCCCGTGACACCGTGCCATACTCGGCACGGTGTTTTTGTATCGTAGGGGACGAAAAACGCACATTTTTTGCGCAGGGGCGGCTACCGATTCGATTTGCAAACCGTGTAGGGAACGACCTTAGTGTCGTTCCGCGAGACGACATCAAATTTTACGGGCGGGCGTGGAAAACCCGCCACTACGCGAAATTGCAGTTCGGCGTATGGCGGCAAAGCAAATATAGACTTTTTGCGGTGTTTATGTTACAATAAAAAAAAGATTTTAGGGGGAACGGTTTATGAAGATTTTTAAAAAAGTTCTTTTGAGCGTCTTTTGCATTTTGCTTGCCGCCGTACTGCTTTCAGGCGGGATTTTGGGTTTTTATTACCCGCATTACAAAAAGGCAAAACAGCCGATTTCCATAGACACCTCTGCGTTGCAAGACGGTGAAATCCGCATTATGAGCGCCAATGTGCGGTGCTTAAACCCGCAGGATTTGGGCAAAAAAAGTTGGTTTTACCGCGCGGATTTAATTCTCAAAAATATTGAAGCCGAAGCCCCGACGGTCATCGGGTTTCAAGAAGTGACGAAGTGGCAGTACGCCTATCTTTGCGACACGCTTTCGGGATACGATTCCGTCATTACATACCGCGATGACACGCTTTACAGCGAGGGTTGCCCTGTGTTTTACAACACCGCCCTTTACAACTTAAAAGACAAAGGCTCGTTCTGGTTGTCGGAAACCCCCGAGGTGATGAGCAAAGGCTGGGACGCGGCGTGCTACCGCATTTGCAGTTATGTCATTTTGGAGGAAAAGGCAAACGGCAAGGAATTTGTGGTCTTTAACACGCATTTAGACCATGTCAGCGACACGGCACGCATCAACGGCATCCAGGTGGTGCTTGACAAAATTGCGCAGTTCGGGGGGCTTCCCTCGGTGATTATCGGGGATTTGAACGCCGCCGAGGACAGTGAAACCTACCGCAGTGTGACGGAAAACTTCCTCGATGCAAAATATCAGCTCCAAAATCCGCAAATCAGCGCGACTTACCAAAATTGGGGCACGGAACTTGACCGCCCGTGCATTGACTATTGTATGATTTCCAAAACGGGCTTTACGGTAAACAGTTACAAGGTGGTACAGACGACCTATGACGGCGTATATCCGAGTGACCATTTCCCGCTTTCGGTCAGTTTGACCTTAACCGAAGAATAAGAGGTTTTTATGGAACAGATACTGCGCGCAAAATCTTTTTTGCTCCAAACGGTGGGTGCGGTTTTGGCAGGCGAAACGCCTGCACAGCCGCCGCAAGACTTACCGTTTGATTTGGTATGCCGTTTGGCTTCCCGCAACACCGTGCAGGGATTTTTGTATTCTGCGTACCCAACCGGCGGAGATTTTATGCCCGCAGAGCTGTATCAAAAATTGAAAAAATCCTACCAAACCGCCGCATTTCGGGACATCAAGCAAGAGGAAATGCGTGCGATTTTGCGGCAAAAGTTCCAAGAGGCGCAAATCGACTTTATGTTTTTAAAAGGGGCGCATTTGAAAGCCCTCTACCCCGCGCCAGAGCTTCGCTTTATGGTGGATATGGACACGCTGGTGCGCACCGAGGATATTGCCCGCGCGAAAGAAATTTTACTTTCGCTCGGCTTTCAGTTGAAAACGGACAACGGCAAGGATATTATTTTTTTAAATCCGCCGTTTTTGACGGTGGAACTGCACCGCAGTCTGTTTCAGGAAGAAAACGCGATGTATGCGTATTTTGCCGATGTTTGGGCGCGGGCGAAAAAAGGAGAAAACGCGTGCGAATACGAAATGACCGACAACGATTTGTATGTTTACACCCTCGCGCATTTGGCAGAGCATTATTTGGAGGCGGGCTCGTGCTTTCGGCCGCTGATGGATTTGTATTTGCTCGAAGTCAAGCGCAAAGACACGCTTGATTTTGACTATATCCGCGCGCAATTTTCCGCACTCGGCATCGAAAAATTCGCCGAAAACATTCGCCGACTTGCAAAAGCCATGTTCGCAGACGCGCCGTATGACGACACACTGACAATGATGGAGAATTACATTGTGCTCGGCCCGCCCGTGAAAGACGCAGCGGCGGCGGCGATTGCCGCGAGCAGCAGCTCTTCGCGCGCGGCAAGAATTTTGAAAACCGCATTTCCGCCGTATAAAAATATGGTGCAACGGTATCCCGTTTTGAAAAAAGTACCGATTTTGTTGCCGTTTTTGTGGATTTGGCGTCTACTGTCCTACGCCTTTACCAAAGACGAACACATCAAGCAAAAACGGGAACGGCTGAAAAACGAAAACCGTAAAAGTACCGACACTTTACAGCAGATTTTTGAAAAATCCGGATTATAAAATAAAAAATCGCTTTCAACAAGGAAAGCGATTTTTTATGGCTCTTTGTCAAATGTTGGGGTAAAGAGTTAAAACAGAAACACGAGATGAGC
>JBJEPV010000236.1:0-4351 GCA_051881415.1 Candidatus Fimenecus sp. | reverse complement strand
TATCCAATGTCAAGTAAATCATACTGTTATTTTACACCTCTTGTACTCATTTTATTAGATGTATATCCGATTGGCAATTCATTTAGACAAATATATACTTATATAAATGCTTACCAAGAAAATTCAGAAAAGCGTGAATTGCGATCCAACGCCGATATACGCAAAACCCGTTTCTATTTTACAGCACAGGCGCATATACATAAAAAGGCTGTAAAATTCAAAAGATAACGGGTGAGATGTATGAAAATCTATTTGCCGGAGGGTATATTGTTCGCCGACAGCGAAAACCAACGCAATATTTCCTGTTTTGCAAGACTGCGCGAAGCCTTCTATGAAGAAACCGTATTGGAGGCGCGCGCCGTGCGGTGTGACCGCGAGCATAACCTACATATTGATTTGGGCGACACACGTGGCTTTATGCCGCGGGCGGAATGTGCCTTGGGGCTTGCGGAGGGCACGGTGCGGGATATTGCCGTAATTTCCCGCGTGAACAAGCCGGTTTGCTTTCAAATTCTCGGGTTTCACGATGACGAAAGCGGCGTGCGCACCGCTGTGCTCAGCCGCCGCGCCGTACAGGCGGATTGCCGCACGCAATATCTGCAAAATTTGCGACCGGGCGATGTGATAGACGCCGTGGTCACCCGCTTGGAGCCGTTCGGTGCGTTTTGCGATGTCGGGGCGGGCATTCCCGCGCTGTTGCCGATTGACAGCATTTCCGTTTCGCGTATTCCGCACCCGTCCGCCCGCTTTTCTGTCGGACAGCAAATCCGTGCGGTACTCAAAAGTATAGATAAGGACGGGCGCATCACCTTAACACATAAAGAACTGCTCGGCACTTGGGAAGAGAATGCCGCCCGCTTTTCGGCAGGCGAAACCGTATCGGGCGTGGTGCGCTCTGTGGAAAAATACGGCATATTCGTTGAGCTTGCGCCGAACCTTGCGGGGCTTGCGGAATATGTGCCGGGGGTTGCGGCGGGCGACACGGCAAGCGTGTTCATCAAAAGCATCAACCCCGCGCGGTTGAAAATCAAACTGATTTTGGTAGACCGGTTCCCGCCTGCCGCGCCTGAATACCGATTCGACTACCCCGACATTACGCATATGGACCGTTGGCAATACTCCCCCACCTCTTGTGAAAAATGCGTAGAAACTGTGTTTTCGGAATAAATTGTGCGTTTGGAATTGCATTTTTTTGTGAAATGTGATATCATTATTGTGTATTTACAGTTTCTGCTGAAATTGGGGAGGAATTTAAAATGCAAAAACGCGTACGGAAAAGTGTTTTGAGCATTGTATTGGTGCTCACTTTGGCGGTTTTAACGGTTTTGCCGTCACTTGCCGCCGTTGACAAACCCGATGCAAACCCGATTTTAATTGTTGCCGGGTTCACGGAATATGTGTTGCAAAACACCGAAACCGGTGAAAACGCATTCCCGCACAATACCGACAAAATCGTCAACACCGTCACGGCAGTTGCGCCGTCGCTGTTGACCTTGCTTGCAAGCGGACGCACACAGGCGGATTATGACGCATTTTGCGACGCGGCACTGCCCGTAATCGGCGATATGTTTGACGACATCGCCTGCAACCCCGACGGCACCGTAAAGCATCCTGAGGTACAGTTGGAATATCAGTTCCCTGAATCGGTTGCAACCTACGGCGTAGAAACCGTTGGGCAGGCAGACGCATTTGATAAGCAAATTTTATACGGCGCGATTGATGCCGTCGGCGCAGACAAAGTCTATGTTTACGGCTTGGACTGGCGCTTAAATCCGTTGGATGTTGCCGATGAGCTCAACGCTTGGATTCAACACATTAAAGAAGTACAAGGCTGTGACAAGGTCTCCATTGCCGGCATCAGTATGGGTGGCGCGATGGTTTCTGCGTATCTTGCCAAATACGGCACGGACGATGTTTCCAATGTCACGATGATTTCTTCCGCCTTTACGGGGCTTTCCTATATCGGCGAGTTGTACCAAGGCAATGTGCAAATTGATGAGAACGGTCTTTACAATATGCTCAACGCCGCGCTCGGCGCAGATACATTAAGCCGCATTTTCGGCTCGACGGGGCTTGTCAAACAAGTCATCGCGTTGATTGACGATTTGTATGCGGCAGAGCAAGACCGCATTTTCACGGAATGCTTAGTGCCCGCGTTCGGATACAATCCGGGTATGTGGGCGTTTGTGCCGTCTGAAAATTACGATGCGGCAAAGGCATTTATGTTTGCACATATGGACGCGTCCGACGCGCAAAAAGCGGTGCTGTCCGCAAAGCTCGATGCCTATCATGCAGTGCAGGCAAATGCCGAGCAAACCCTGAAAAACGCCAAAGCGGCAGGCGTGAATGTGGCAATCACCTCAAACTACAATTTCCAAATCGCGCCGGTGGCCGCAACTGCCAAGCAAACGAGCGACCAAGTCATTGAAACCGTGCACACCAGTGGCTATGCCACCTGTGCAAATCTCGGCGAAACCTTGCCCGCCTCTGTCAAAGACGGCAAATATGTTTCCGTTGACCGCGTGATTGACGCTTCGACCTGCTTCTTGCCGGATAACACCTGGTTTATTAAAAATATGCAGCACGTCGGGTTTGACAACAGCCAAAACCAATGCAAATTCTACGCATGGCTGATGACCACCGACAAACAGGTAACTGTCAATTCCAACCCCGATTACCCGCAGTTTATGCTGTATAACGACGAAACCAAGGTGCTCTCTCCGCTTTCGATGCTGCGCGGCGATGTAAACTTTGACGGGAAAGTCAATTTGGTGGACGCGCGCATCACCCTGCGCTATGTGCATTCGCTCGCCACGCTTTCGCCGTTGGCAAAAGAGGCCGCCGATATGGACGGCAACAGCAAAATCAGCCACACCGACGCACAAATGATGCTCAATGTCTATGCCGGTGTGGAAACGGTTGAAGCGCCCGCATTCAGCACCGACCAAATCAAAGAAGCGGTCAGCGGCATTACCGAACAGACAGGCGACAACAGCACCGGCGACGCGGAAAATGCGCTCGGCGGCATTACCGACAAAATCGGAGAAATCATCGGCGCTTTTGACAGCGCCAAAACGCAATCCGCCGAAAAGCGCGAACAGCTTTCCGACAAACTGCAAAATCTGCCCGCATTTTCGTTAACCCAGCCGACCGAAGCATCGGCACAGGCAGAAGAACCTGTCGACGGGGAAGCCCCCGCTATCGAAGACGCCGCCTAAACGGCGCACCAACTAAGCCACACTTTCCAATCCAACCGCACCCGAGGGGCAAACCCCTCGGGTGCGGCTTTTTGTTGCAAAAACGGTCAAAATCGCGTAAAAAATTGCATTTTTGTATGATTTTACCACATATTTTCCGATAGGAACTATTCTTCCTATTCTGTAAAAGCGCATTGATTTATACTGCAAAGGATTTTTGCCTGTGTTAAAAAAACACACAAAAATCCTGTTGCGAAACAGGCAATTCTACGAAAGGATTTCGTATGCAGTTCGAGTATTTTTGTATTCCCGAAACCCATGCCCTTCCGGATGGCACACGGTTTCCAACCTACGCTGTGCAATGTGTCTGTCGCATACGGCAAAAAACCGTGCAGACCCTATGCTTTCATGATGTATCCGTCGATACGGCATTTACCGAACGCCTCTGTCAACTGTGTACCGAGGCGCAGGTAGACCCACACCATTTTCTCGATATTGTATACGACTTATCCCCGTAAGCCGCCTCTTGCCGCACAGAAACCTTCGCGGGTTCTCTTGCAGTCGCTTGCGGCAGGTATATTGCAAAAACAGCGCCCTTGGTGAAAAGCCAAAGGCGCTGTAATTTTTGAATTTTTTTACTTGTTTTCCTGTTCCATTTGCCTTTGAATGTGCAAAGGTAAAAATGACTTCGGGCAGTTTGGCAATATTTTATATTGTGGACAATCAAATTTATGTGCATTCATAAAATCCTTTGGCATATCTCCATAAATATCACATTTCGGATTCCAAGAATCATCATAATTTGAATATTCACACGATTTACAAATAGGAAATGTTACAGAGCCTAATAACGGTGATTCTAAATGGCTGTGTGCTTCATCGCAAAGCCGTGCATACTCTTTGATTCGTTCTTCATCAGTCATCTTACAACACCTCCGACGCGCTACACAATAATTATAAATTCTTCTACTGATGTCCCTTTCGCATGTGCTTAGGCAAATAGCAATCCTCTACGCCCTCAATTTGTTTGTATTTTGGGCAATCGTAATGATGACAATCTAAATAAACCGGATTTTCTCCAAAAATTTCACATACAGGCTCGTCCCATGTTCCATATTTCATATCGATATGCGTACAACTTATACAAAGCGGAG
>JBJEPV010000235.1:0-4405 GCA_051881415.1 Candidatus Fimenecus sp. | reverse complement strand
CTGTATTCAGTTTGGTTAAGAATTTAGAGATGTCGTCTTGCGGACGGCTTTTGCCCGCAAGCAGCCAATTTTGCAGTTTTTCACAGCATTGTGCGCTGTCGGACAGGGCTTCCGCAGGACAGTCCAACAACTTTGCCAAAACGGCTTTGTCGGCGGTACTTGCCATTTCTCTCGAAACATATCCGGCAACCGCCGCGGCAAACTGCACGGGGTCTGCGGGCTTGCGCGTGCCGTTGCGAATGCGAAAAACGGTTGAAACATCATAATTTGTGTAGCGGCAGAGCTTTGTAATGTTCATATTCAGCACGGCAATCAAGGCATTGAAGTTTTGCCGTAGCAACTCTCTGTCGGCGGTAATCATATCGTCACAGGCTTGAAACGCCGCAACAACCGATGCTTTTGTCATGTCCTTTTGCTTTTGTTTTGCAAGGGTAACAATCGCATCGCAAAGATTTTCAAAACTTTCCGAATGGATACTCGGAACGCGCTCGCCGGAACGGTAACGGCTGAGCGTCGCGGCGGAAAGCCCCGAAACCGCACTGACTTCTTTTGCGGAGCAATCCAGAGTGACCATATACTGATTCAGTTTCTCATGAAAAAGCATAATACGCCTCCAACCGATGGTATGTTGCTTATATAGTACAACAAAACAGCAAAAAAAGAAAGTAATTTCCGAATTGGCACAGGGCTATTTCGGAAATAAATATGCAAAAAATAAACCAAATATTATATAATCAGGGCAAAAGGAGGATTTTTTATGAAAAAGATAATCGCAATGCTTTTATCCGTTGTACTTCTGCTCTCGGCAATCCCGATTTTCGCGTTTGCCGAAAACGGCCCGATGGGCGCGTGGGAATCCCCTTCGGGCGATTTGTTTTATTCGGCTTATATCACGTTTTATGAAACAGATGAAACCGGAGAAGTGCTTTGGGATTCGGAAAATTCTGCGTTTGTGCACCATGAGGTTTTTGGAGATGATACGGTCTATAATACGCCGGGCGAACAACTTGAATGCGGCGGATATCAAGGTATGGAAGGTGCGGTGTATGACAGAGAGACAAATACCCTGACCATCACCGACCTTGCCGCAGAAAATATGCTTTTAGAAACGAATGTGATGGGTGACGACTTTACCCTAAATGTCGTGGGGAATTGCACCGTTGGGCAAATTCTTGTATTTGGCTACTTCTACGGTGGGTCTTTGCATATTACGGGCGACGGCACATTGACCGTCAACCCGAACAGAATATTTGAAAACGCTATCCGCTTGCATGCAGAGCAGTCCGATTCCGCCCTGACTTTCGGCAGAGATGTCACGGTGAATTTGTATGCAACAGAGGATGTTGCCGCGATAATTATGACAGCCCGCGACACGGCGGATACTGCATTTACCTTTGCGAACGGTGCCAAACCGAAGGTGACGAAAGCCCAAGCGTCATATGAGCATTACCATTTTATAACAGGCTATGAACTGGAAGATCCGAATGATTCAAGTACATCTTGGCGTTCCTCTTCTGTCATAAAAGTCGTTCGCAAAGAGGACCCGGACGGCATTTACGGTGCGATTGAACGCTGGCGTGTCAATGATGACGGCACATTGGGCGATGATTATTACGGTATTATGAAGTTGAATTATGTCGAAAAGTATGATGCCTATTTTGAGGATACTGCATATGGCGAAGCCTACGGAGATTCATTTGGCGAAATTGAAATGACGCCCGAGGAATTAGACGCATCTTCTTTTTCAATCGTTTACGACGACGATACGGGAGAGGAAGCAAGAATCGACAATGTTTATACATACCCTTCTTCTGAAATGTTGTATAAGGATGCCGACGGAAACCGGTACTGCGTTGTTTCCTCTTGGAGTGCCGAGGAGGTAACATATTATGCGGTTATGATGGAACAAATCGGGGATACGACAGATTATATATTCGTGCGTGACCCGTCGGTTGATGTTTCTACCCTGACGCCGGACTATGATGTGATCGTGTATGACGACTTGTTTGACTATGTCTTGACGGGCACAGAATTTCAGTATGTGCCGAAAACCGTTGAAGATGTCGGCGATGTAAGCGGCGACGGCAAAATCAACGCCGTAGATGCGCGTTGGGTGTTACAGGCGGCTTCGGGTGCGCGTACCCTGACCGAAGCACAAAAAGCCGCGGCAGATGTCAACGGCGACGGCAAAATCAACGCGGTGGATGCCCGCTGGATTTTGCAGATTGCCTCCGGCGCAAGAGTGCTGTAAATTAAATTTTCACGGATTTGTATTGGTTCGGTAGGGCGGGCGCTTGCCATCGCTGATTTGTACTTCGATTTTGCGAATAAGGCGTTTACCGGTTGTTTCTGTTGCGATACACGCTCCCACTCGTGCAGAGATGCGCCTTGAAAACAAACTCGAATACAAGGCGAGGGCAAGCCACCGTTCTGCCACAATAAAAATAACAAAGCCCGCAGATGTGTGTTTACACATCTGCGGGCCTTTCTATCTGCGGATTCAAACCGTATAATTTTCCAAAAAGTGCTTATAAAATGCCACACCGTTGCGCATTGCATGGCTATCATAGTTGTCATATATCGTCAACCGCTGTGCGCGATTTGACAATCCCTGTGCTTTACGATACTATATAGTTATCTTAATAAACGGAGAGAAAAATGATGCGAACCACACAAGCATTCCTTACCGATTGGTTGTTTTGCTTCGGTGCAAAAACCGAAGACACTGCCGACTTCGTGCCCGTAACATTGCCGCATACTTGGAATAATTTAGACGGGCAGGACGGCGGCAACGATTATAAACGCGGCGAGGGGCTTTATAAAAAGACCTTCACCGTAAAAAAACAACCCGACAAGTGCTATTATCTTGACTTTTTGGGTGTGAATGCCGTGTGCGAAGTCATTTTAAACGGGCAGACCGTCGGTGCGCACCGCGGCGGCTATACGCGGTTTTGTGTACCTGTGACCGACGCGCTTTCGGACGGGGAAAACACCCTGCTTGTGCGGGCGGACAATTCGCCGTTCCCCGATGTGAACCCGTTGGAAGCGGATTTCACCTTTTTCGGCGGCATTTACCGCGAGGTGTATTTTGTTGAAACCGAAGCGGCACATTTTCTGCCCGAAAACAGTGCGGACGGTGTAAAAATCATCGTGCCGAATACCCCCGTAGTGCGCAACGAAGCACCCGTGACCGTCCGGGTAAAAACCTCGGGGAGCGCCGTCGGCAAAACGCTCTCTGTGTCTGTGCGCATACCATCCGAATTTCGCGGCTGTCCGTATATTCAAAATACGGATTTCCCGACAGATGCCGTGCTTTCTAAAAACGGTGAAACGGTTGCCGAACAGTCGGTAACGCTTGAAAATACGCAAGCCGAACTTTGCTTACCTATCCAAAATCCGCATCTTTGGAACGGCAGAACAGACCCGTTTTGCTATACTGTGATTTGCGAACTGCGCGACGGCGATACGGTTCTCGACAGGGTGGAAAAACAAATCGGCATTCGCTATTTTGAAATTCACCCTCAAAAAGGCTTCTTTTTAAACGGGAACAGTTACCCGTTGCGCGGCGTCAACCGTCACCAAGACCGCGAAAATATGGGCAATGCCATCACCCAAAAAGAACACGATGAGGATTTCTCCATTCTCTATGAAATCGGTGCAAACGGTGTGCGGTTGGCACACTATCCGCACCATCCGCATTTTTATGACCTTTGCGACCGTTACGGTCTGCTCGTATGGGCGGAAATTCCGTTTGTCGACCACATCGGCGGCTTGAAAGAATCCCCATTGCCGACCGATACCGTGCTCGACAAAACCGTTACCGCGCGCCAACTTGAAAATGCAAAACAGCAAATGACGGAACTCATTTTACAGCAGGGGCACCGCCCGTCGATTTTCTGTTGGAGTATGTCGAATGAAGTGATGCAAAAATACGGCGATACCGCCGCCGAAATGATGCATACTTTACACGAAACCGCCCGCAGTTTAGACAGCACCCGCTATACCGCCATGGCAGTCAATCACACCTACGGCTACCGCTGGCAGTCCGATGTAAAGGGCTGTAATATCTATCCCGGCTGGTATATGGGCAAGCCCTCGCATTTTCGGTATCAAGTCAATTACCATATCCGCGGAAACGGCGGTAAAGGCATTGCCGTGTCCGAATACGGCGCGGGCGCAAATATCCTGCACCATACCGAAACCCAGCAACAGCCGAAAGATACCACCTGTGCGTTTCACCCCGAAGAATGGGCAAGCATTGTCCACGAGCACGCGCTTCGCTATTTTATGTCGCCGCGGCACAACAAGGTTTGGGGCGCGTTTGTGTGGAATTTGTTTGACTTTGCGGTGGATATTCGCAACGAGGGAGAATTGCCCGGGCGCAACGATAAAGGGCTTGTCACCT
>JBJEPV010000234.1:0-4408 GCA_051881415.1 Candidatus Fimenecus sp. | reverse complement strand
TATTGCCAACAAAAAAATACGCAATCTGCTGACTGCGCATTTTTTATCTATCAAACAATATTTCAGACATCTTTTGCACTGTGTTTATATTTTTCACGCGTAGCAAGTCCGCCGCGAATATGGCGCTGTGCTTTGTTCACATCTAAAACCTCTCGAACCGCATGATACAGCGACGGATTTATGCGCTCCAAGCGCTTGGCTACATCCATATGTACGGTGCTTTTGCTGATGCCGAACACCTGCGCGGCGGCGCGTACGGTGGTTTGATTTTGCACAATATATTCGCCGAGCTCTACTGCACGGTCTTCAACAGTATCTTTCACTATACAGCCCTCCTTACTTCTGTCAATAATAAATATGAAGTAGGTTGGCTGAATATGCTAAAAAGAATTTTGTAATTGACTGCAAAAATTTAACATCTTTTGCATTTATTTTCTGTGATAACAAAATCCAAATTGCCCAAAATACTATTGCAAACGCAAAATTTATTGCAAAGGAGTGTTTACTGTGGCTAGCAGAAAGAATGTAGTCCCCGAAGCTCGCGCGGCGCTTGACAAGTTCAAGATGGAAGTGGCTTCTGAAGTAGGTGTTAACCTGAAACAGGGGTACAACGGCGATTTGACCTCGAAGCAGGCAGGCTCTGTCGGCGGTCAGATGGTCAAAAAGATGATTAAATCTTATGAAGACAGCATGAAATAAGTTCGTTAATAATTTTTCGGACAAAAAAGGTCTGCCGAAGGATTTCCCTTCGACAGACCGCTTTTTATAGATTTACCGATACCATTTATCAAACCGTTCCAAATCCTCTTGCGGTACTTGCATAAAGACATTGGCATTCGACATAATTTCTACCGCACGGTTTAGGCGATAACGGTATTCTCGTTTTATATCGGAAAATTTTTTGATGCATGAAATGCACCACGCCGCAAAGAAAAGCACAAACAGTGCGACAATCAAAAACAAAACATTCGTCCGGGCGATAATCAACTCCCAAAATATGCAAAAAGATACCATTAAACCTGCAATACCGATACAAAGATAAATCCGATTTGTTTTGCGGTTCTGTCGGTATTGTTCCACCGCTTCATCCCGCATTTTTTCATAGCTCGGCATTTCACGAATTTCCGGCATATCGCCCGCCGCAAGCGGGTCAAAAGGTTCCGTTTCGGGAATTTCGCCCGCAGTCTCCGCAGAAAAGCCCTTTTCATTTTGTTCCATAAAGCGCCCTCCTCACTTTACTGATTTGAGCATAGCATAGAAAGAACAAAAAAGCAACCCCGTTTTAAGGCATTCAATACCGATTTAGACTTGACTGTAATCCTGTAAAAAGTCCTTTAACGCCCCTGTCGCCTCGTTTAATTGCTTGGTATTCGGCAAATAGACAATCCGCACATGGTCAGGCTCGGGGTAATGAAACGCCCTGCCGTGCACCAAAAGAATTTTCTTTTTTCGCAGGAAATCCAACACAAACTGCTCGTCATCCTTGATATGAAACTTATACTTATCGATTTTCGGAAAAATATAAAATGCCGCTTTCGGTTTCATCACGGAAACGCCGTCGATTTCGCAAAGGGCATTGTAAACACATTCGCGCTGTTCATAAATGCGCCCGCCGGGCTGCAAAAGCGCGTCGCTGCTTTGATACCCGCCCAAAGCCGTTTGGATAATCTGCTGTGCAGGTACATTGGAGCAAAGCCGCATGGACGACAGCAAATTCAGGCCCTCGATATAGCCTTTGATACGCTTTTTATCGCCGCTTATGCACATCCACCCACAACGAAATCCTGCCACGCGATGCGATTTTGACAGCCCGTTAAAGGTAACACACGGTACATCGGGGGCAAGAGATGCGATGGAAATATGCTTCAATCCGTCCATGACCAAGCGGTCATAAATTTCATCCGAGAAAAGGATAAGTTCATGTTCGCGTGCCACTTGCACAATTTCTTTTAAAATCTCCTCCGAATACAGTGCCCCCGTGGGATTGTTCGGGTTGATAATCACGATGCCTTTGGTCTTTTTTGTGATTTTTTTGCGCATATCTTCTATATCGGGATTCCATTCATTTTGCTCGTCGCACATATAGTGCACGGCATTGCCGCCTGCCAAGGTAACCGCCGCTGTCCAAAGCGGATAATCGGGCGCAGGTACCAAAATTTCGTCGCCGTTATCCAAAAGCCCCTGCATAGCCATTGTGATTAACTCGCTGACGCCGTTTCCCGTGTAAATATCCTGTAAGCCGACATTCGGCAGTTGCTTGATTTGACTGTACTGCATAATCGCCTTGCGGGCGGAAAAAATGCCTTTGGAATCGGAATATCCTTCCGCTTCACGCAAATTATAAATCATATCCTGTATGATTTCATCGGGCGCGGTAAAATGAAACGGCGCAGGATTACCGATATTGAGTTTTAATATCTCCACGCCGTTTGCAATCATGCGGTCGGCTTCGTCCATCACCGGGCCGCGAATGTCGTAGCATACATTGTCTAACTTGTGGGATTTTTCAAATTCACGCATGGTATCACCTATTTACACCTTTTAAAATTTAATATTTTATCATTTTAACACACTTGTCAAGACATTGCACTTGCGAAGTTTTGGGAATTCATATATAATGGATACATATGTTATTGCAGACTGTGAGGTCTTTTGTATGAACAGCGGATTTTTAAAGGTTTGCGCCGCGTCCCCGCGCGTAACGGTGGGCGGTGTACAGCAAAATTCAGAAAATGCTTTGCGGGAAATTCAAGTTGCCGCAGAGAAAAATGTAAAGGTTTTGGTGTTTCCCGAGTTGTATCTGTCCGGGTACACCTGCGGAGATTTATTTTTGCAAAAAGCATTAACAGACGCCTGTTTGCAGGCTTTGGAAACACTTTGCGAAAAAACCGCAAAATTCGATATGGTCATTTGCATCGGGTTGCCCTTACGCGTCAACACCCGCCTTTACAACTGCGCGGCGGTACTGTATCAAGGCAAGGTTTTGGGCTTTGTCCCGAAAACCTATATTCCGAATTACGGCGAATACTACGAAAAGCGTTGGTTTGCAAGCGGAAAAACGCTGAACACGCAAATCCGATTTGGCCGAATTGATGCGCCTTGCAGCACTTCCCTACTGTTCCCCATAGCGGAAAACGGTGCACTCGGCGTAGAAATTTGCGAGGATTTATGGGTACCCAATCCCCCGAGCACCGATTTAGCCCTTGCAGGCGCCAATATCCTTGTAAACCTTTCGGCAAGTAATGAAGCCGTCACCAAAAATGAATACAGAAAAAGTGTGATTGCCGCGCAAAGTGCAAAATGCTTTTGCGCGTATGTGTATGCATCGGCAGGCGTCGGCGAATCCTCTACCGATTTGGTCTTTTCGGGTGCTTGCACCGTAGCGGAAAACGGCGCAATTTTAGCAGAGGGAGAACGGTTTGCATTTGACGGTGCACGCGCGATTGCGGATATTGATTTGGACAAATTAAATGCCGAGCGTATGCGCAACGGCTCTTTTGCGGATAATGCGCGGACGGACGGTCTAAAATACACGATATGCGAAGCCGTAAATTTGTCCACGGATTTTTCAGAAGTCACGCGTACATTTCAACCGCATCCGTTTGTGCCGTCGGATACCGCTGAAAAGGACGCGCGCTGTCGCGAAATCTTGGCAATTCAAAGCCAAGGACTTGCAAAACGCCTTGCACACACAGGGCTCACAAAAGCGGTAGTCGGCATTTCTGGCGGGCTTGACTCGACGCTGGCACTGCTTGTCTCGGTGCGGGCGATGCAAATTTTACAGCTCCCGTCTGAAAATATCCTTTGTGTGACGATGCCCGGCTTTGGGACAACCGACCGCACCTATCAAAATGCGGTGGCGTTAATACAGTCTTTCGGTGCAACTTTTATGGAAATTCCCATAAAAGACGCCGCCCTTCTGCATATGCAGGACATCGGACACAATCCCGATTTGCACGACATTACCTATGAAAATACACAGGCGCGTGAGCGCACACAGATTTTAATGGATTTGGCAAACAAGCACGGCGGCATTTTGGTCGGCACCGGGGATTTGAGCGAATTGGCGCTCGGCTGGTGCACCTACAACGCCGACCATATGAGTATGTACGGCGTGAATGCGGGTGTGCCGAAAACGCTTGTACGGCATTTGGTGGAAAATGAGGCGGAGCATCTGCCCGAGAACATTGCCGCCATTTTGCGGGATGTTCTTGCAACACCGGTAAGCCCCGAATTACTGCCGCCCGACGAAAACGGCAAAATTCAGCAAAAGACCGAAGATACCTTGGGCCCTTACGAGGTACACGATTTTTATCTGTATCACTTTTTGCGGTTTGGTGCGTGCCCTGAAAAGCTTTTGTTTATGGCGGCACGTGCATTTTCAGGTGTGTATTCGGAAGAACTGTTG
>JBJEPV010000233.1:0-22316 GCA_051881415.1 Candidatus Fimenecus sp. | reverse complement strand
TAAACTTATACTAAAAGACCCAATACATCCTATCCAATATAAAGTGTATTCTAAATATCTATATCCAGTCATATACTTCGTATTTAACAAGAAAAATAATAGAAAAAATATATTACTTATGATTGCGACACATAAGAATAAAATTGGCAAGCGAACAAGATTTGTTTTTTTATTTTTGGTCAAAGAGGTTCGTATTTGTATTAGAGAATACAGAATCAATATCATAGATATTGATATAGTTATAATCATATCATTTCCCTCCAAATCGCACAGGGGACGGTTCCTCGCATCGCACAGGGGACGCATCGCACAGGGAACGGTTCCTTGTGCGGGTGTAGCAGATTACGTTTCAGCCAACACAGAGAACCGGTCGCTGTGAAATCCGCCCTCAATCCTCAAATTCCCTTAAATGCCCTTCGCACAACAGTTCGGGGTATCCCCACTGCCGCAAGACCTCGAAAACCGCCACGGCGACGGTGTTCGAGAGGTTTAAACTCCGCGCGTGGGCGTTGTTAAGCATCGGCAGCCGCGCACAGAAATCGGGATTTTCGTGCAACAGCCATTCGGGCAACCCTTTGGTCTCTTTTCCGAAAAATAAATACGCATTTTCGGGGTAGACTAAATCGGAATGAATGTGTTTTCCTTTTGTGGTGAAAAAGAAAAAATTGTTTTCCTGCGGGGTTTTCTCTAAAAATTCCTGCAAGGAATCATAATAGGTAATGTCTAAAAGGTGCCAATAATCAAGCCCTGCGCGTTTTAATTTTTTGTCGTCGATTTTAAAGCCCATTGGCCCCACCAAATGCAAGCGTGCGCCCGTTGCGGCACAGGTGCGGGCAATGTTTCCCGTATTTTGCGGAATTTCCGGCTCGACCAATACAATGTTTAATGCCACAGTTTCCACTTCCGTTTTTAAGTTTTACTTTTTTATTATAACAAGTCGCCCGCGAAAAGTAAAGCCGTGCTGTGCTTGACAGGGAGCGCGCAAATCGGTATTATTATAGTATCTGAAATTCGGAGGCACAAATATGGACGCACCGATTTTATATATCGTCATTCCCTGTTATAACGAGGAAACGGTTTTGCCTGTAACCCATACTTTGTTTTTAGGCAAGTTGGAGTCGTTAATCCAAAACAAAAAGATTTCCGAAAACAGCCGCGTGCTGTTTGTCGATGACGGCAGTAAAGACAATACCTGGGCGGTCATTTCGGATTTGCGCGCGAAAAATCCGCGGGTGGAAGGCTTAAAACTCAGCCGCAACCAAGGGCATCAAAACGCGCTTTTGGCGGGGCTGATGACGGCGAAAGATTATGCAGATATTACCATTTCCATTGACTGCGACGGGCAGGACGATGTCGACGCGATGGATAAAATGCTCGAAGAATATAAAGACGGTGCCGAAATTGTGTACGGCGTGCGCGCCGCGCGCGATACCGACACCGTGTTTAAGCGCACCACGGCAAAATGGTATTACAAAATTTTGAATTTACTCGGTGCAGAGGTCGTATACAATCACGCGGATTACCGTTTGATGAGCCGCCGCGCGTTGGAGGCGCTGTCACAGTTTCACGAGGTCAATTTGTTTTTGCGCGGGTTAATTCCGTTGGTCGGCTTTAAAAGTTCGTCAGTGTATTATGACCGCAAGGAGCGTATGGCGGGTGAAAGCCACTATCCGCTGTCCAAAATGCTGTCGCTCGGCTTTAACGGCATTACCAGCCTTTCCGTGCGGCCTTTAAAACTCATTACGAGTTTGGGCTTTTTGATGTCGCTTGTCAGTTTGATTGCCGTGATTGTGACGGTGATTATCAAACTGTTCGGCTACACCGTGCAAGGGTGGACAAGCCTTTTGTGCGTGATTTTTCTGCTCGGCGGTATTCAAATTTTCTGCCTCGGTGTCATCGGCGAATACATCGGCAAAATGTATGCCGAAACCAAGGCGCGCCCACGGTATATTATTGAAAAAAATACGCTTGAAAATACAAAAACCGACGCGAAAATCCCGACAGATACGGAATAATCCATTTTGTTTGGAAAATTCTGCCGATTTGGTTATGCTTTGCTTGGTATGCGTTTGCGTTTTCCGCGCAAAATAGGAATACAAATCTATTTAGGAGGGAAATGCAATGCAAACACAAATGCAATCTGCCGCGAAAGCGGTTGGGTTAAGTCTGGCGGTCGGCGGCGCTGTGGCAATGGTCGGTGCGGCGATGCGCGGCAGTTCGACAAAACGGAAGGCGCGAAAGGTTGCCAAAAAAGCGGCGAACACCATCGGCGGCCTTGTGGATAACATGCAGTATATGATGAAATAAGCGAGACGGTGCCCGCAGAAACTCTGCGGGTATCTTGTTATGAGGGAAAAATGAAACGAATCATTTGTATTTTACTCGGTTTGGCGCTGACGGTAGGGTTTTGCGCCTGCGGCAGAACAGAGCAGGATTTGACGAGCACGACGGTGCCGCCGTCCGATGAAGCCACGACCGTTCCGTTGCCGGAAGCGCTGGAAAATGCGACCGAAACAGAACCCACAACCGTGCAGGTGTTGCCTGCAACAGCGGATACGCCGGTTTTGCAAAACGGCGAAACCTATACGGGCCTGCCCGCGTTGCCGTTACAGGAATTTCAAGTGGAAGACCCGGAAAACACCCGCGGGCTCTCGACCGAAAAAATCGGATACAGCTACGGCGTGGCAAAGGACGGACAGCCGCACGCAACTTCGGTCAATAATCAAAAGTATTTTGCGGACTACGGCTATAACGCTGTTTGTCTTGATACAAAATCGACCGAAAAGGTGCTGTATTTGACCTTTGACTGCGGCTATGAAAACGGCTATACCGCCAAAATTTTAGACACACTGCAAGAAAAGCAGGTTTCTGCGGCATTCTTTTGCACCTTGCCGCAGGTGAAAGATAACCCCGAGCTGATTGCGCGTATGATAAACGAAGGACACATTGTCGGCAATCACTCCGTCAAGCACCCGTCTTTTCCGACGCTGACGCGCTTGCGCATGGCAGAGGAGATAAAGGGCATGGACGATTATTTGCGGACAAATTTCGGGTACAGCGAGCCGTTTTTCCGTTTCCCGATGGGCGAATACTCCGACTGCGCGTTGGATTTGGTCGGCTCGTTGGGCTATAAATGCGTGTTTTGGTCGGTGGCGTATGCCGATTGGGATTTGGACAACCAAAAGGGCGCGGATTACGCCTTTGAAACGGTGATAGCCCGTTTACACCCGGGCGCGGTCATTTTATTGCATTCGGTTTCGCCGGATAACACCGCGGCGCTCGGCAGAATCATTGATTGGGCGAAACAGGAGGGGTATGTGTTTAAATCCTTGCGGGAACTGCCTGCGTAAACTGCGATATTCGGGGCGCGGAAAAACCGTGCTCCGATTTTTTATACAGTCTGCCGCATTTTCAACGCCTGCTGATTTGTTAACTCTTTGTTAATTTTTTATTCATAATTAATTCATAATTCCACCGCTGCACCGTGGTAAAATATACTATCATTTTTATTTAGGGGGAAAGGTCTATGAATTTACAAAAAATCATTGACAAAAAAGACGCCGCCGCAGAGTATATGCTCAAAGAAATTACATATATCTGCCAAAAGTTCGAAAAGCGTGCACCCGGTTCCAAGGGCGAAGAGCAGGCTTGCGAATATATGGCGCAGGTGCTCAAAGAGCAATGCGGCTGTGATCGCGCCGATGTGGAGTCGTTCAAAGAGCATCCCGGTGCATTCTACGGGTGGATTTATTTCACCATTACTTTTGTTCTGCTTGCCGTTGCGCTGTTCTTTGTGTTCCCGCTGGCGTCGATTTTGCTGATTGCGGCAGGGTTGTTTATCGTATTGGCGGAGTTCGGCGTTTACAAAAAACTGATTGACCGTTGCTTTAAAGAAGAAACCGGCCACAATGTTACGGCGATTAAGAAATGCACGGGCGAAGTGAAACGCCGCATTATCTTTAACGGCCACCCCGATGCGGCTTGGGAATGGCCCGTAAACTACAAACTCGGCGGTGTCGGCTTTGAGGGGCACGCGGTGCTTTGCGGTGTCGGCGCTGTGTATTATCTCGTGCTTGCCATTATCGCTGTTGCGCAAAACGGCGTTTCGTTTGGGCTTATCGACACGGGCTCTTTGCTGTTCAAATTGGCAATGTGGGGACTTTTATTTGTTCCGTTTTTGGTCGGTCTTTATTGGATGGTCAATAAGAATCGCGTGGTGGACGGCGCCAATGACAACCTTTCCGGTTGCTATATGGGTATTGCGCTTTTAAAAATGCTCAAAGATGAGGGCATTGAATTGGAAAATACCGAAATCGGCGTTGTTTTGACCGGCTCCGAGGAAGCGGGCTTGCGCGGTGCCAAAGCATGGTGCGAGGCGCACAAAGGCGAGTTTGACGATGTGCCGACCTTTATTTTCTCGTATGATACCATCCATGATCCGAAATTCTTAATGACCAACTACCGCGACTTAAACGGCACGGTCAAGGCAGATAAAGATGTTTCCGACCTGTTTATGGAAGCGGCAAAGGAATTGGAAATCCCCTGCAAAAAAGGTTGGGTGCCGCCGCTTGGCGGTGCGACGGACTCCGCCGCATTCGCACAGGCAGGCTTCCGTGCAACGGGCGTTACAGGCTTGAATCATAAGTTGGAAGATTATTACCACACCCGCCGCGATACCTATGACAATATGAATTTGGAAGGTCTTGCAGGTTGCTTCGCGGTCAGCGCCAAAGTGCTCGAAATGTTTGACAACGGCGCAAAACAGTAAGTGAATTTTACATATTGTAAATGGAAAAACCCGTCGAAAATCGGCGGGTTTTTGTGTTGTGTCAGATTTTGGAGTTGAGAGGTAAATTTTAATTTATTGTATTTACACGGTAGGGCGGGGGCTTGCCCCCGCCGCGGGGTTTGCAGTGAATTGACGGCGGGAGCAAGCCCCCGCCCTACCGATGCAATTTGCAAACCGTGTAGGGAACGACCTTAGTGTCGTTCCGCAATTTACAGCAAAATTCACGGGCGGGCACGGAGACCCGCCCCTACAAACGCAATGTATTTTTGCGTAGGGACGGGTTTCCACGCCCGCCCGCAAAAATAGATTTAATTTATTACGGGGCGCCGAGTCTGTATAGTCTGGTAAGATAGTTTACAGAATGTACGGGAGGATTGTTTACACATTTATGATAAAATAAAAGGCAAATAAAATGCTGAAAAGGAGTGTTTTAAATGCCGTGGGAGTGCAGAAGTGTGGAAACAATCAGAAAAGAATTTGTAGCAAAAGCTGTTATGGGAGAAGAAAGTATAAGTGAGTTGTGTCGGCAATACGGCATAAGCAGACCGACCGCATACAAATGGATTGAAAGATACAGGAACGGCGATAATATGTCAGATAAATCGCACGAGCCGGTTTTCAAACCATTGAAAACTTCGCCGGAAAAAGAATATCTCATTGTGGAAACGAGAATCAATCATCCCACTTGGGGTGCACGGAAAATACAAAGATATTTAGCAGACCGAGGCTTTGAAGACTTACCCGCCGCAAGTACAATATCCGATATTATCAAGCGAAACGGATTGGTTTCGGTGGAGGAGACTGAAAAGCATACTGCCTGGAAACGATTTGAAAAAGAAAATCCAAACGATTTATGGCAAATGGATTTCAAAGGCCACTTTGGTATGCTCGATAGCAACAGATGTCACCCATTAACCGTTCTTGATGACTGTGCAAGATATTCGCTTTGTATAGACGCAAAAGATAACGAGTGTTGGAACGGCGTAAAATCAAGCCTTGAACGACTTTTTCACGAGAACGGAAAGCCTGCTGCGATTCTTTGTGATAATGGGCCGGCATGGGGAAATTGCAAGCAACACCATTCCGCGTTTGACTTATGGATGATGCAGTTGGATATATTACCCATGCACGGGCGACCTCTGCATCCGCAAACCCAAGGCAAAGAGGAGCGTTTTCATCGCACATTGAAAAAAGACCTGCTTGAAAGAATGGCAATCCGCGACCTTGTGCATGCACAAGAAGCGTTTGATTTGTTTCGATATTGTTACAACAATGAAAGACCGCACGAAGCACTAAATCTTGATGTTCCCGCAAAACATTACAAACCAAGCAAACGAATTTACATAGATAAAATCAACGAACCTGAATATGATTCGGGAAGACAGTTACGCAAAGTTAATTTTAAAGGATATGTGTCAATATGCCGCAAAAGATACTATTTAAGCGAAGTATTCATCGGCAAATATCTTGAAATATCTGAAAAAGATAACAACAGGATTTCTTTGAATTACGGCAATTTCCAAATCGCTGAAATCGACCTCGACGAACAACTTGTTGTTTCAAGAAAGATTTTCAGAAGATAACTGCAAATGTGTAAACAATCATCCCGAACATTTTGTAAATAATCTGGGCTTGACAGAGTCGTCGCCCCCTACGACTTTTTCTCTCCCTCCGTCACGGCTACGCCGTGACACCTCCCTCGTCAGAGGGAGGAATATAAGGATTGCGGCTACGCCGCTAAATAAAAATTTACGCCGAAAACTTGCATTGCGCGTAAAAGTCGGTTTTTTGCGTTTTCTTGCTTTTCGGCGCATTCTGTGCTACAATACCCGTACTATCTTTCGGAGGCAGAAAAGAGAATGGATACAATTTTACTGCACCCGCCGTTATTGGAGGGGGAGGGGTTTTCGGTTTTGCGGCAAAATCCCGACCGCGGCTGGCGCATGGAAACCTATTTGACCTTGGGTAGCAACACGGTGATGTTTCATGCGGGTGAAACCCCGCTCGGCTTTTTAGATGCACAAATCGAACTCTATCGGGATACGCCGTGCACGCTCGTACAGGTCTATGTGTATTTGACCGAATACTGCAAAAAGCCGTTGGATGATACCGCGTTTGCGCAGTTAAATGCGTATTTGGAGGGCTTGCGTGCGCGGCATTTACGCGCCGTTCTGCGGTTTGCGTATGAATTTGATGTGGATCGCAAAATCGGGCCGACCTCCCACCGTATATACGGGCATTTACGGCAAATCAAACAGTGGTTTGCGGAAAATGACGCGTTGGTACGCGACACGGTGCTCGTTTTACAGGCGGGTATACTCGGTGCGTGGGGCGAATGGCATACCGCGCGGCATTATCACAATAAAAAGAAACTGCTTTTGGCGCTGTGCGAGACAGCGCCCGCCTATTTGCCTTTGCAGGTGCGGATGCAAAAGTTTAAAGACTGCGTGCAAAACACCGAAAATGCGGCGCGTGTGGGGTATCATGACGATTTTTTGGTCGGTGCATATTTCAAGTGGAACACGCCTGCCGGCGCGCCGGACAGCGAACGGTTTCAAAACTTTGTAAAGGAGTCTCGCTTTACATTGAATGACGGTGAGATGCCGTGGGGCAGAGACAAAACCGTGCATGAAGGTTTCATTGACGGCTTTGAAATGCTGACAGCCTGCGCCGAGCACAGCCTTTCTACTTTGAGTTTGACGCATAATTACAAGGAGGAAAACGGGCAGTTTAATATGGTGCGCTGGCAATCGGAAACGCTGACTGCACTACGCGCAAGCGAACTCGGCTGTCCGCATACATCCGCCTATTTCACACAAAACGGGCAAGCGTTAGAACGCACGGTTTTTGATTTTTTGACCGACCATTTGGGCTACCAAATCGCTGTACGCGAAATTTTTGTAGGGGACGCCGCAGACGGTCGACAAACGGCAACGGTCAAACTCTCGAATGACGGATTCGCGCTGCCGTATGCGTTTACAAAACTCCGTTTGCACATTGCGGATGCGTTGGGAAATGTAAAGCAGTTTAACTTTACGGATTACACGCCGAAAAAATTGCTCGGCGGCGGGGCGGGTACCTTTTCGCTGACCGATGATTTCGGTGAAATCTGCAAAATCGGGTTGTCTTTGGAAAAAGAAACCTACTCGCCTTGTGCCGTGCGCTTTGCCAATCGCTGTGTATTTGACGAAAACGGCGTGAATTGGTTTGGAATTACACCGTAAATCTTTTATATTAGCAAAGACAGATAGTTTTTCTATCTGTCTTTTTTCTTTCGCTTGCGAAAGAAAAAATGCTTGCGAAACAAATCAGAAAAACCAAAAGTTCGTTCTGAGATTATAACATTTTTCCATTCGCCGCAACCTTCACATAATTCTAATTCCTCTGAAAGAATGTAATTACTTTCCGGTTCGTCTGTGCCGTTTAATTCATTCCAACATTCTAAGCAAAATTCTGCCATTCTTATCACCTCAATTTATTATATCAAATATGCATTGCAATCGCAATGCATATTTTAAATATAAAACAGACTACACTATAAGCAGTACAATCGTATTGCGAGGTGGACTTGTGGGTAAATTTCAAATTCCGTCTATTCCCTCAACAACAAACAAAACAATCCGTTTTCCGAATGATGTTGTCGAACAAGTGGAAAATGCGATACAGGGAAAAGATTGCACATTTTCTGCATTTGTTATTGCTGCTGTGCGTTCCGCACTGGAAAGCTTAGAAGAAACGGAATAAGGTAATACAATCAAAAAATGCCGAACAGGTTTTCTGTTCGGCGTTTTTTATGCATACTGTATTTTGCGCGTAGGGAACGGTCTTGACCGTTCTGTAAACCTTCCCATTTATTTGGGTCGACTCCCTCACTGTGTGAGGGAGATGTCGCGAAGCGACAGAGGGAGACCGCCGCCGTCAGCGGATGGCACGGCGTAGCCGTGACGGAGGGAGAGAAACGGTAAAATCTCTCCCCAGTCAAATGCACAGCATTTGACAGCCCCCTCGTCAGAGGGGGCAAAAACGGCGGGCGATTCGTGAATCGCCCCTACCACCCGTAGGGAACGACCGAAAACGCGTTCCGCAAAATCACATCATAATCTACGGGCGGGCGTGGATTTTCTCCGAAAACGGGCACCTTGCGGCGGGAGCAAAATTCTCCGAATTCAGGCGCCTTGCGGCGGGAGCAAGCCCCCGCCCTACTCTATTATAACAGACATTTCCCCTATCAGGGGAATCACCCGCCACTACGCGTTGTCATTTTGAGCCGTAGGCGAAGAATCGTGCGTTTTAGATTCTTCACTGCGTTCAGAATGACTTTTTAATGGTTTATTTCCGCTCCTGCGGGGGCTTTTCGGCAATGAACACGCGGAAAAGCGGCAAACACGCGGTAAAGAATTTTTTATACGCGGCGCAATAGTCCGCGCTTTGCTGTGTGCGCTTGCAACCGCCCGCACGGCAAAGGGGATAGACCTTGCATTGCTTACAGCGGTCGGGGACAGGGAGACTTTCCTTGATAAAATCCACAGCCGTTTTGCTGTTCGCCATCGTGCGGAAATCCGTTTCGTGAATGTTGCCGAGCAGATATTCGTCGGTGCAGTAAAAGTCGCACGGGTAAATATTGCCGTTGCTTTCCGAAACAAACTGGTGCGCGCAATGCCCCAAAATACCGCATTGCTCGGTCGGCTGCCCTAAAAACAGCCGTACCCAGTTGTCAAATTGCCGCACGCTCACATATTGCCCGCGTACATAGTCTTTGACATACAGATTAAACACGCGAATTAAAAAGTCCGCGTATTGGTCGGGCGTCATATACAACTCGCTTTCCTCTTTGGAGTCAAACGGACGCAGACACGGGATAAACTGCAAATACCGAAAGCCTTTTTGGCGGAAATAACGGTAAATCCGTTCGCCGTTTTCGGCACAGTATCCGGTTAAAACCGTCAGAATATTGAATTCCGCGCCGTGGCGTTTTAAGGTTTCGGCGGCAGAGAGAATTTGATAAAACGAGTTTTGCCCCGAGGGCTTTTTGCGGAATTTGTTGCCCTCTAAATCGCCGTCTAAACTCAATCCCACCAAAAACTGATTGTCGGCGAAAAACTGCGCCCATTCGTCGGTGAGCTTGGTGCCGTTGGTTTGAATGGAGTAAAAGACATTGCTGTTTTTTCGATTTAAGCGTTTCACCGTCTGCGTAAAATGTTCAAAAAACGGCAGACCGCACAGCGTCGGCTCGCCGCCTTGAAAGGCAAAGGCAACGGGATGCCCGTCGGCAAAGTCGAGGGCTTTTTGAATGAGAATATCGGCGGTTTCGAGTGTCATAGTGCCAAAACCGAGATGTTCCCTGTGTTCGGAAACATCTCGGTAGAAGCAGTATTCACACGAAAGATTGCAAAGGGACGACGCCGGTTTTATCATCAAAGATAAGCTTGGCATAAGACCACATCTTTCGGAGAAAATATGTTATTTTACAATACCGCGGCGGTTGTCTTTGAAATCCTTTTGAATTTCATCGAGCTTCGCATGGTATTCGTCTGCAATTTCGGGATATACCGGCGTGCGGTTGTAGTTTTCGCCTGCGTCGTCGGTCAAAATATGCAACCAATTCTTGCGGTATTTGTCAAAGAATGCGGAGTTGTCATTCTGGATACGGTCGAAATATTTGAAAGTAATGAAATCATTTTCCGTCAAAATTTCGTAATTGTAATCCGGATACATTTCCAGCACCGCCGCAGTCGGCATGGTGTACTGAATTGCCTTGATGTCCTCACGCTTCATATGTAAAATCGGATTGTCTTTGGTGTGGATGACTTCGTCATTTTTCAAAAGCCCTGTCATCGAAACACCGTCGATTTCACGGTCAGCGGGGAGATAACCCGTTTGCCCGCCGTTGCCGGTAATGCCGCAGAGTTCCATAAGCGTCGGGTAGAGGTCTACCAGCGTTGCAGACTGTTTTCTGTCGGTGCCCTTCTGCCCGAGCGCGCCGTTGTCATTGTCCCAACGAATCATAAACGGCACTTTCTGCCCGCCTTCATAGGCGAGGTATTTGCCGCCGCGCAGGTCTCTGACGGAGCCTTCCAGTGCCGGGCCGTTGTCGCTGGTGAAGATGATAATGGTATCTTCCAATACACCGAGGTCTTCCAATGTGTCAAACAACTGCCCGAGGTAATAGTCCACTTCCGTCACGCAGTCCACATAGGTGCCCAAGCCGCTTGTACCGTCGAATTCATCGCCGGCAAACACGGGCGCGTGCGGCCACGGGGAAGCATAGTATGCGAAGAACGGCTCGTCGGAATTCTGTACTTGATCGGTAATCCAATCGGTCATTTCTTCGTGAATCCATTCGGTCAGCTTGCTTTGGTCTTTTTTGCCGCCTACAAACATTTCGTCTGTGCCGTGTGCGATTTCATACTGCCCGTTTTCCTCGCGGACGTGATAGAACGGCGTCATATCGTTTACATGGTGACTGCCGTAGAAATAGTCAAAGCCTTGGTTGGTCGGCAAATATTCGCCGTAGTCGCCCAAATGCCATTTGCCGAATGCACCGGTATTGTAGCCGGCGGCTTTAAAGGTTTCGGCAATGGTGATTTCGTCGCCGAGCATACCGTCGGCGTTTGCACCCATTTCAATCGAGTTGAAAATACGCGTTTGTGCAAACGGGGAAAGGGTGGCAATCGTCGGGTACATCACATTGTCCGCATAGCCACGGTACGGGTAGCGACCGGTCATTGCCGCGAAACGCGCGGGCGAGCAAACGGAGTAGGACGAATAGAAATTGTCCAGCACAATGCCGTTTTCGCCGATGCTGTCCATATTCGGCGTGTCGTAAATTGCGCCGTTTAAGGAAATATCGCCCCAACCGAGGTCATCCATTAAGATGAATAATACATTGGGATTGTCTTGTTTGGCGGCGTTTTTGTCCACGCCCTTTAAGTAATCATCCTGCCCTTCCCAAAGGCGCTCGGTATTGGGCTTGGAACGCAAGTTCATGGTCAGCACATAAATAATGCTGGTGGCAATTAACAAAACGCTTAAAACGCCCGAAAGCGCTTTCTTTGCGCCCTCTTTTTTGAAGGTATGCTTTGCCGTGAAGAACAACCCCCAAAGACAAATTGCCGCGGGGAGTGCAAGTAAGAAGTTGCCGAGCAATCTCGTGCCGAAATTGCCTTCGCCCTGCAACCACGGGTGGTCAGCGGAAGCGTACCCCGCAAGACCCGAGGAAAACGCGCCGAAGCCGCCGTCCGCGCCCCAAATGATGTAGTATACAACCACGCCGAGCACAGCCGCCGCGTAGCCGAATACCATCGGTGCGTAAACTTTCTTTTTAATGAGTAAACTCAGCAAAATGACAGCGGACATAATGCAGCAGTAAGCCACTGCAACCACGCTGACAAAGTTCAGACGGAAAATCCATTCCGCGAGCATAATGCCGATGCCCACAATCATTAAGAGAATGGGAAATACCTTTTTTCCTGTGTCTAATGTGATTTTCTTTTTCATCACACAGCCTCCTTTTTTATACGCAAATATTATACTATATAAAGTGCCAAACCGTCAAGTAACCAAAGCGTACCGAAACGGTATAACTTGCCGCATATACGCGGCAAATTTTATAAAATTGTTGAGAAAAAACAAAGTGCCCGCCCGAAGAACGGACAGGCACTTTTTCAGTGCGTTGATTAGTTGTATTTTTTGCGCGCAACATAGGAGGTGTGCAGGATTTCATGCGCCTTGTGGCTGCCGGGTTCCCCCAAGAACTCGCTGTACAATTCCTTGATTGCCTCGTTTTCATGCGATTTGCGCTTCGGATTTTCAGCGTCTGCCGTATAGAGCGCTTCTGCGCGGCGCGCTTTCAAATCGACGAAGTTGCGAACAACCGCGTGCTGAATCGGCTGACCGCCGCCGTTGATACAACCGCCCGGGCAACCCATAATCTCAATGAACTGATAGTCTGCGGTGCCGTCCTTGATTTTGTCAAGCAGGACTTTTGCGTTTTTGGTGCCGCTGGCAACCGCAACCTTGACTTTTAACCCTGCAACATCGTATTCTGCTTCTTTAATGTTTTCCATACCGCGGACTTCTTTGAAGTCTACGCTCGGCAGGGTTTCGCCGGTCAGGGTTTCCACCGCTGTACGCAGTGCCGCTTCCATAACGCCGCCGGTTGCGCCGAAAATGGTTGCCGCGCCGGTGGACTCGCCGAACGGAATGTCGAATTCTTCGTCGGGCAGGTGTTTAAAGAAGATACCTGCGCTTTCAATCATACGGGCAAGTTCACGCGTGGTGATGGCAATGTCCACATCGGGGTAGCCGGACGCCGCCTGGTCGGGGCGCTTGGTCTCGAATTTCTTGGCGGTGCAGGGCATCACGCCGACCACAACCATATCTTTCGGGTCCATACCGAGTTTCTGCGCGTAATAGGTTTTCATGGTCGCGCCGAACATCTGCTGCGGAGATTTGCAGGTCGAAAGATGCGGAATGAGTTCGGGGTAATAGTGCTCGCAGTATTTAATCCAGCCGGGCGAGCAGGAGGTAATCATCGGCAGTACGCCGCCGTTTTGCACGCGGTCTAAGAATTCGTGCGCTTCCTCCATAATGGTGAGGTCTGCGGCGAAGTCGGTGTCGAACACCTTGTCAAAGCCGAGACGGCGCAAAGCGGCAACCATTTTGCCTTCGACATTGGTGCCGATATGCATCCCGAACGCTTCGCCGAGCGTTGCGCGGATAGACGGCGCGGTGTTGACGATGACGAATTTGTCGGGGTCGTTAATCGCGGCAAGCACCTTGTCGGTATCGTCTTTCTCAACAATCGCACCCGTTGGGCAGTTGACAATGCATTGCCCGCAGGAAATGCACGAAACATCCGCCAAATCCTTGTCGAACGCCGAGCTGATGTGCGTATCAAAGCCGCGGGCGTTTGCACCGATGACGGAAATGCCCTGCGCGTCACATGCCGCAACACAGCGGCGGCAAAGAATGCACTTGTTGTTGTCGCGCACCATATGCGCGGCGGAATCGTCGAAATCGTAGTGGATGGTTTCGCCCGCAAAGGCGTCGCCGTCGTCTACGCCGAATTCTTTACACAGCGCCTGCAATTCGCAGTTGCCGCTGCGCACGCAGGAAAGACATTTCTTGTCATGCGTGGAAAGAATCAGTTCCAGCGTGATTTTGCGGGAATGGCGAACGCGCTCGGTGTTGGTGAAAATCTCCATCCCCTCGTTTACGGGGTACACACAAGCGGTCACAAGGCTTCTTGCGCCTTTCACTTCCACCATACAAATACGGCAGGCGCCGATTTCGTTAATATCTTTTAAATAGCAAAGGGTCGGGATTTCAATGCCGGCAAATCTTGCCGCCTCCAAAATCGAAATGCCCTTCGGCACGCTCAAGGGCATGCCGTTAATTTGAATATTGACAGTTTCCATTAGGCACACTCCTTATTTCTTGACAACGGCACCGAATTTGCAGGTCTCCATGCAGACGCCGCATTTGATGCACTTGTCGGTATGAATGGTATGTACTTCCTTGACTTTGCCCTCGATTGCGCCGGCGGGGCACTTTCTCGCGCAAGCGGTACAGCCGCGGCACTTGTCGGGCTCAATCGCATAGGTCATCAACGCCTTGCAGACGCCCGCGGGGCACTTCTTATCCTGAATGTGCGCCACATATTCCTCGCGGAAGAATTTGAGCGTGGCAAGTACGGGGTTGGGCGCGGTCTGGCCCAAGCCGCAAAGGGAGTTTGCCTTGATATAGTGGCACAAATCCTCTAATTTGTCCAAATCCTCCATCGTGGCTTTGCCATCGGTGATTTTGTCGAGCATTTCGAGCAGTCGTTTTGTACCGACGCGGCAGGGTGTGCACTTGCCGCAGGACTCGTCAACCGTGAAGTTCAGGAAGAACTTCGCAATGTCGACCATGCAGTTGTCCTCGTCCATAACAATCAAGCCGCCCGAACCCATCATACAGCCGATGGCGGTCAAGTTGTCATAGTCAATCGGGGTGTCCATAAGCGAAGCGGGGATACAGCCGCCGGAGGGGCCACCCGTCTGTGCCGCTTTGAACTTTTTGCCGTTCGGAATGCCGCCGCCGATTTCCTCGATGATTTCCCGCAAGGTGGTGCCCATCGGGATTTCGACAAGGCCGGTATTTTTGATTTTGCCGCCGAGCGCAAAGACCTTGGTGCCCTTGGATTTTTCGGTACCCATTGAGGCGAACCAATCCGCGCCTTTTAAGATAATCTGCGGAATGTTGGCAAAGGTTTCCACGTTGTTTTCGGTGGTGGGCTTTGCAAACAAGCCTTTGACTGCCGGATAGGGCGGACGGGGTCTCGGCTCGCCGCGGTTGCCCTCAATGGAGGTCATCAGCGCGGTTTCCTCGCCGCAGACGAAAGCGCCTGCGCCCAAACGCACGTGCAAATCAAAATCAAAGCCGCTGTCGAAAATGTTTTTGCCGAGCAGACCGTATTCGCGCGCCTGTTTAATGGCAATCTGCAAACGCTTTACGGCGATGGGGTATTCCGCACGGACATACACATAGCCTTCGCTTGCGCCCGTGGCATAGCCGCAAATTGCCATCGCTTCGACGATGCAGTGCGGGTCGCCTTCAAGAACGGAACGGTCCATAAACGCGCCGGGGTCGCCCTCGTCCGCGTTGCAGACCACATATTTTTGGTCAGCCTGGTTGGCGGCTGTGAAACTCCATTTTAAGCCGGTCGGGAAACCGCCGCCGCCTCTGCCGCGAAGCCCCGAGTCTTTGACAATCTGAATGACCTGCTCGGGGGTGTATTCCTTCAAGCATTTCGCAAGCGCCATATAGCCGTCAAATGCGATGTACTCCTCGATGTTTTCGGGGTCGATGACACCGCAGTTGCGCAACGCCACACGGCGCTGTTTTTTGTAGAAATCGGTTTCCTGCAACGATTTGACATCGTCCATGGTGACGGTCTCATCGTAAAGCAAGCGTTTGACAAGTCTGCCCTTTAACAGGTGTTCCTCGACGATTTCGGGCACGTCGGATACCTTGACCTGGCTGTAAAAACTGCCCTCGGGGTAGACAATCATAATGGGGCCCAACGCGCAAAGTCCGAAGCAGCCCGTGCGGACGACCTTGACTTCATCCTGCAAGCCCTTTTTTGCGATTTCGGCTTCCAGTGCCTCAATAATCGCAAGGCTGTTTGAAGAGGTACAACCGGTACCGCCGCAAACCAGAACATGGGAACGATACATTGTTTTTCCTCCTTATTTTGTTGCCGCGCCGACGGTGAAATCGACAATCGGGTTGCCGTTGACGATGTGGTCATTGACGACCTTCACCGCTTTTTCGGCGGTCATTTTGACATAGGTAACTTTTTCTTTGCCGGGCTCCAAAACCTCGACAATCGGCTCGTATTGGCACATACCGATGCAGCCGGTTTGCGAAACGGTTACACCCTTTATGCCGCGCTTGGCGATTTCATCGACAAAGGCATTGAGCACCGGGCGCGCACCCGCCGCAATGCCGCAGGTCGCCATACCGACCACAATGCGAATGTTGTCATCGCCCGTGTCCTCGCGCACGGTCATTTTCTTTTTGGCATTCTCTCGAATCGCCATCAGTTCTTCCAAAGATTTCATCCTGTAACACCTCCGTACAGAGCTTTTGTATTTTCTTCAATAAATTCGCGCATCCATTGCACCACAGCGGGCTCGGAAAGCGGCACATCGCCGAGAATTTCGCGGATTTCCGCCGTGTCGAAAACGAATTCCTTTTTGTCCACCTTGTGGCGGTATAAGAATTGGATTTCCGTATTCATACTGACAAGCGTTGTCACCGTGGACGCCATATCCCCAAGCGGTGTGAAATCCACGCTGTCGGTGTGAAAAACGGCTTTGATGTTGGTGCCGATGCCGACCTTTGACGAAACGGTCAAACTGCCGCCCGTCTGTTCCGCCGCCATTTTGAACAGCGGCACACCCATGCCGACTTTGCGGGTGGTGCGGGTGGTATAAAACGGGTCGAGCACGCTTTTGACCTGCTCGTCGGTCATTCCGCAGCCATTGTCATAAATCCCGATGGTGAGCGTGTGCGTGTCGGTGCGCTCCACCACTTCCATTTGAATTTGCGTGGCGGCGGCGGCAATGGAATTCTGTGCAATGTCCAGCACATTCAATGACAGCTCGCGCATCAGTTTTGATATTTGGCGAGAATGTCGGGCACATCGTCCTCGGTGATTTTGCCGTACACTTCATCGTTGACGGTCAAAACGGGGGCAAGCCCGCAAGCGCCGATGCAACGGCAGGCTTCCAACGAAAAGCGCCCGTCCGGGGTGCATTCGCCCGCGCCGATGCCGAGTTCTTTGGTCAGTCTGTCCAAAATCTGTTGAGAGCCCTTGACATAGCAAGCGGTACCCAAGCAAACCGATATGTTGTTTTCCCCTTTCGGCGAGAGAGAGAACTGCGCGTAGAAAGTGGACACCCCGTAGACCTTTTCCAGCGGTACGTCCATACCCTCGGCAATCATCACCTGCACTTCATAGGGCAGATACCCGTAGATTTCCTGTGCCTCCTGCATTACATGCATCAGCAGGCTTTTGTCGCTCTTGGATTCGTCGATGACCGCTTGCAGCTGCGCCGCTTGCTCGGGGGTGCCGCGAAACGGAATCGAACTGATTTTTTTGAGCATTCGTGTATTTCCTCCTTTGCGAAAAATCGTATGCGCGCGGCTATACCAACGCATATAATAGGATTATAGCAGAAACTATGTTAAAAATCTATCATTTTTTACAAAAAAACAATCAGTATTTTCATACTGATTGTTGCATTTTGATATTTTTCTTTGTTTTTCGACAACCGTTGAAAAAAGCCTGTAAAATTGTTTCAAATGAAACAATTATTTCGCGATTTCCGGGAAGCAGGTTTCGCGCAATACGGTCAACGCCTCCGAAAATGTGTCACTGTGCAGTCCCGAGCACGAAAGGAGAAGTGCAACCGTACCGTTTTGGGCGCTTTCGGTGCGCAAAAGAATCCCTGCCCGCAATGCACGCGCACGCACTTCGGCGGGGGAGAGGTCGGTCTTTACATCGGCTTTCACCACAAAGCCCGTGTCGCCGATATGCGTTTGCACCGTGTCGCCGAATACGGCTTTGACAGCCTGTTCCAACAAGAACGCCTTTTGGGCATAGAGCTTGCGCACTTTGCGGATTTGACTTGCCAGATGCCCGTCCCGAATGAATTGGCACAGCGCGATTTGCTCGGCTTTGGAGGCGGTTTGGTTGTAAAGCGGCGCAATTTCGCGGTAGCGCGGCAAAAGTCGGTCGGGAAGTACCATAAAACTCAAACGAATGGACGGCAACAGCAATTTGGAAAATGTGCCGAGATACACTACATTGTGCCCGCCGTCCAAGCCTTGGAGCGCGGGCGTGGGTTTGTCAAAATAACCGAACTCGTTGTCGTAATCGTCTTCGATAAGCAGTGTGCCGTGTGCGGCGGCTTGCTTTAACAGGGCAATACGCGCTTTGGCGGGCATCACATCGCCCCAGCGGTTCATATGCGACGGGGAGGTATACAGCAGTTGTGCGTCTGTCTCCTTTTCAACGATTTGAAAGCCGTGGTCTCGAAAAATTGCCTGCCCCTCTGCAAAACTTTTATCCTGAAAACAGACGGTGCCGGGGGGCAGCATGGCGCACAGTATGTGCAAAAGGCTTTGCACCCCCGCGCCGATAACGATATTCTCCGCCGTACAGACCACATTTCGTTTTTGCGAAACATATTGAGATACGGCTTCGCGTAAATCGGGCTCCCCCTGTACCGCGCCGTAGGAAAGCAACCGTTCGTCCTGCCGCAGCGCGCTTTTCAAATACCGCCGCCAAAGGGTAAAATCAAAGCTTTCGCGGTCGGCGGAAAGCGACGAAAAATCATAGCGAACTGCGGGCGCGTCCGTCTTTTCGCGCACCGCTTTTTTTTGCGGCTTATGAAAATACAAATCCGTCACATAATAGCCGCTTTGGGGCTTTGCCAGCACATAGCCGTCCGCGCAAAGCTGAAAATACGCCGCCTCGGCCGTGGTGCGGCTGACGGAGAAATTCTCGGCACAGCGCCGCACCGAGGGCAGGCGGGTATTCGGCGCAAGTTTGCCGTCCGTAATCAAATCCCGAAAATAGGTATACACTTGCATATATAAAGGTATATCCGCAGTGAAAAGCGGAGAAAAGGCCGAATTTGTTTGCGATTCCATAAACTGTCCCCTAAAAATTTTTAAAATCTGTATATTTTCATAATGCCAACTTTGCTATATTATATACGAAAACATATGCATATGCAAGTCCCGAAAAAAGGAGGCGGTGGTTTGAAAAAAATTGCAGTGGTCAACGATATTTCCGGCTTCGGACGATGTTCCATGACGGCGGCGTTGCCGGTGCTGTCTGTGCTCAAAACCGAATGCTGTCCGTTGCCGACGGCGATTTTGTCCAACCAAACAGGCTATGACAGCTTTTACTGTGACGATTTTACCGACCGCTTGGACCCGTATATTGCCGAATGGCGCAAACTCGGCGTACGGGTTGACGGGATTTTGACCGGGTATCTTGCCTCGGAAGAACAGGCGGACAAAATTTTGCGGTTTTTGGACGAATTTCAAACGGCGGATACTTTATATCTTTGCGACCCCGTCATGGCGGACGACGGGCGAATTTATGATACATACAGCCCGCGGCTGTGCCGAAAAATCGGTGCGCTCGCGCGGCGGGCGAATGTCCTGACGCCCAATCTCACGGAACTGTGTATTTTGACCGACGCGGATTTTGCCGCGCTCCAAGCGCAAAGCGACAGCGCAAATTACGCCGCGCAAATTGCGCGCCTTGCCGGCACCTTACTCTCGGACACCTTGCACACGGTTGTGGTGACGGGCGTTTGCGTGGGCGATGAAATTCTCAATATTTCCGTGACGAAGGACGGGTTTTCCGTTGTCAAAAGCAAACGCTTCGGCGGGAGTTTTTCAGGCACGGGGGATTTGTTTTCGGCGGTGCTTGCGGGCAGTCTTGTCAACGGCGAGACGGTCGAACGCGCCGTGCAAAAGGCGGTACGGTTTTTGGAAGCGTCTATTAAAGACAGCTTTAAAGAGGGGACAGACCGCAACGACGGGGTAAATTTTCAAAATTATTTGGAGATGTTATTGTAATGAAAAAGTCAAACAGTACAAAACAACTGATCAATTTGGTGACAGCGGCGCTGTTCGCGGCGTTAATTGCCGTCATGACCGCGTATGTCAGCTTTAAAACGGGGATTAACGACGGCTATTTGCACTTCGGCGACAGTATGATTTACATTGCCGCGTGCGTTTTGCCCCTGCCTTACGCCTGCGCGGCGGCGGCGGTCGGCGGGTTTGTGGCCGATATGTTGGCGGGTGCGGCGATGTGGGCACCGTTCACGGCGGTGATTAAAGCACTCAACGCCCTGCCGTTCGCCTTGGTGTATACCTTGCACAAAACCCAAAGCCCCCAAAAAATCCTCAACAAAACCACGGCGTTTATGCCGATTGTGTCGGGGCTGATTACGATTTTCGGCTACTTTTTGGTCGAGGGCTTGCTCTATACCTTCCCCTCGGCGGCGGTATCGATGCTTGCAAGTTTGGTACAGGCGACAGGCAGTGCGGTGATTTACTATGTGTTCGCCGCGGCGCTCGATAAACTCGATTTTAAAAAGCGCATTATGAAATAAAATACGCGCAAAATACTTTTTCGGAGGCGTGTCGGTATGGCAGACATTCTTTACACATTTGAAAACAAGGTTTATATGAACATCACAAACGCGTGCCCGTGCCGCTGTAAGTTTTGCATTCGCAACAACGGCGACAGCGTCGGCGAGGCGGCAACGCTGTGGTTTACCAAACATATGCCGTCTTTCGACGAAATCAAAGCCGAAATTGACGCATGGGATTTTTCGGGCTATACCGACGAGGTGGTGTTCTGCGGGTACGGTGAGCCGACCTGTGCGTATGACAATCTTCTGCAAGCGGCGGCATATCTCAAAGAAAAGGGCTTAAAACTGCGCTTAAACACCAACGGGCTTTCGGATTTGCTCAATAAAAAGCCGACGGCAAAGGAATTGTGCAAATACTTCGATACGATTTCGATTTCGTTAAACGCCCCGACGGCGGAAAAATACAACGAACTGTGTAAACCGGCTTTCGGCGAAAAATCGTTTGACGCGCTGTTGCAGTTTGCACGCGACTGCAAGGAAACGGGCGTAAACTTAAAATTCTCACTGGTCGATGTGATTTCAAAGGAAGATATTGCCGCGTGTAAAGCCCTTGCCGACCGTATGGGTATCCCCCTTCGCGTGCGTGAATATGTGGCGGATTGAAACGGGGAGAACGCAGAATGAATTACGATGAAATGCAGGAGGCGTCCTTTTACAAATCAAACCGTATGTCTGCCGTAATCGAGGATATGATTTCCGATATTGACACCTTTGAACAGTTTGAGAAACGCTTTTCCGAAGAAATGCTGAACGAAGATGTCCACATCGGCGACTATCTGTATAAATTGTTGGACAAATACGGCTACACACCGAACAAAGCCGCATTGTTAATCGGCAGGTCGCACAGTTATTTGCGGAATATCATCAACAACAGCGAGAAAAATCCGTCGCGCGATGTGCTTTTGAGCCTGTGCGTTTTAATCGGCGCCACGGTGGATGAAACCCAGCATTTGCTGAAATACGCGGGCAAAGCCCCGTTGTATGTCCGCCGCAAACGCGATGTGATTATTTGGTTCGGCTTAATGAAGCACAAAAGTTTGATTGATGTCAATCTTGAATTGGACAGTCACGGTATGCCCTTGCTGACAAAAGAATAAAATCGCTACTTGCAGTAGCGCCTTTTTTGAGAAACTTCTTTTATAATGAAAGCACAACAGAGATGTTGAACACATTATAAAAGGAGTTTTTCAGTATGCAGAAAAAAGATTTGATGACAGGGGACATTATTGTGAACAAAAGCGGCTATCTCGGGATAGTTTTAAAAGAACCGGACCGAATTGTTTACCAAACCGCAGGCTTAGATGACTTGGACGATTTTTCGGAGGATATGCGGTATATCGATAATGATGAATTTTTTGAAGGAGATATTATGCAGGTCTTTCGCAATGTCGGCGGCTATCTGTCTTTTACGGATATTGAGGAAGAATTTCCGATTTATCAGCGCGACCCCAAATGGAGACGACCGACTGAAAAAGAAATAAAAGCCAGAGAAAGAAAGTTGAAAAGACTGCGTGAGCGACAAGAAGCAATACAAAAAGCGATGGAAATGCGAAACGCAGAAGATACGATTTATGTTTTGGCGCAGCAGTTCTACGGAAACCGAACCGGATATGATATAAAAAGAGACGAAATCAATTTCTTTTTGCAAGGCATTTTGGAACCGAAATTATTTCCGAATGAAGATAAAAAGGTTGACCGACAGGTTGTAAAAATCCCCAATACCGACAATCTTGTGGTGGTGTATGACCAAAAGCAAGAAGACCGATATGTCCACGAAACTTTTCCGAAATATTTAAAAG
>JBJEPV010000232.1:0-4434 GCA_051881415.1 Candidatus Fimenecus sp. | reverse complement strand
TTTGACCCCCGCAAGAGACGCGATTGAAGGTGTGGTTTCCCACAAAATCGAGACCGTCCTCGGCTGTGCAGGCAAAGCATAATTTTAAACGGATAAAAAACGGCGTACCGTATACACGGTGCGCTGTTTCTTTTTGCGCATTTCGGCGAAACGCACTATAAAAAATCAACAAATTTGTTTATTTTTTCTATATAAAAATCGACAAAAACCCCGATAAAATTTCTATAAAAAAGGACTTTTATTTTGGCGTAGACGGTGGTATAATAATAGCGTATTATTCCGCGTGTTTTCACGCATCTTTTTTTGACTTTTTCTTTTTTTTGTGAACATAGAATTGATTTGGATTAGGGAGTGAGCCGTCTTTGGATAAATTCGTGATTACCGGCGGTCAGCGCCTGACCGGCGAAGTTACGGTCAGCGGCGCTAAAAATGCAGTAGTTGCCATTCTCCCCGCAACGATTTTGGCGGAGGATGTTTGCCGAATTGAAAACATTCCGAACATCAGCGATGTTTCGGCCATGATAAAAATTTTGAAAAATATGGGCGCGGAGATTAAATATATCAACAAAACCACGCTCGAAATTGATACACGGCATATCCGTTCATATGTTGTGGAGCACGAGCTGACCAAGCAGTTGCGCGCTTCGTATTATTTAATCGGCGCACTTATCGGGCGTTTTCACCGTGCCGAGGTCGCCATGCCCGGCGGCTGTTATTTGGGGCTTCGCCCGATTGACCAGCACATCAAGGGCTTTGAGGCGTTGGGCGCAGAGGTCACTATGGAAGAAAATGCGATGGTGCATTGCAAGGCCGACCGTTTGCTCGGCAATTCCGTGTATCTCGATGTTGTTTCCGTCGGGGCAACCATCAATGTAATGCTTGCCGCCGTAAAAGCGCGTGGGCTTACCGTGATTGAAAATGCGGCAAAAGAGCCGCACATCGTCGATTTGGCGAACTTCTTAAATACCATGGGCGCCGATGTGCGCGGCGCGGGTACGGATGTCATTAAAATCCGCGGTGTAGAAAGTCTGCACGGCTGTGAATATTCGATTATTCCCGACCAAATCGAGGCGGGCACCTATATGGTAGCCGCCGCGGCAACATGCGGGGATGTATTGGTAAAGAATGTCATTCCGAAGCACTTGGAGTCCATTACCGCAAAACTCATCGAAGCGGGCGCAACGGTGATTGAGGACGACGAGGCGGTGCGCGTGATTATGAACAAACGCCCCGGGCATTGCAACATCAAAACGATGCCGCACCCCGGTTTTCCGACCGATATGCAGCCGCAGTTTTCCACCCTGCTTTGCCTTGCGGAGGGCACGAGTTTTGTTTCCGAAAGCGTTTGGGATAACCGTTTCCGCTATGCCGAGCAGTTGCAAAGAATGGGCGCGAATATCCATGTAAACGGCAAAACCGCCGTTATAGAGGGCGCGGAGTCCTTAAAGGGTGCGCCGGTACGCGCGGACGATTTGCGCGCGGGCGCGGCACTGCTCATCGCGGCGATGGCGGCAAACGGCGTAACGGAGCTGGAAGAAATCCAGCACATTGAACGCGGCTACGAAAATGTCGTGGACAAGTTCCGCTCCTTGGGCGCAAAAATTGAGCGCCGCAGTTTCCCCGATGATGACGCACATATGCAAATGCACGCGGGGTAAAGACCTGAAACAGTATTCAAAAAAGCACCGAAACACTTGGTCTCGGTGCTTTTGTTATGTTTGGGATTCGCTTAATAATACCGCATTAAGGCGACAACTTTGCCGAGCACGATAACTTCTTTGGCCAAAATCGGCTCGTATGCGTCATTTTCGGGCTGTAAGCGGAAATGGTCTTTCTCTTTATAAAACCGCTTGACGGTGGCTTCGTCCTCAATCATCGCAACCACAATTTCGCCGTTTTCGGCAACCGGTGTTTTCTCGACAATGACAATATCACCGTTTAAAATGCCGGCGTTTATCATACTGTCGCCGCGCACATGGAGCGCAAACAGCGGTTTGTCTTTGGAAACGCGCCCGTTGTACGGCAGATAACTTTCAATCTGCTCGACCGCCAAAATCGGTACGCCGGCAGTTACCGTGCCCAAAAGCGGCACGCTTGTGACGCTGTCCGACTCGCCGAGCACCCGAATGGAGCGTTTGAGCATTGGGTCACGCTCAATAAAACCGGCTTCTTCGAGCGCGTCCAAATTTGCCTGCACGGAGGAGGTGGATTTTAACCCTACCGCCGCGCCGATTTCCCGCACCGAGGGCGGAATCCCGCTTTGACTGCGTTCCAAAAGAAATTCATAAATCTTTTTTTGCGTTTTGTTGATGGTGTTCATAAAAAGCCCTCCGAAAAGCAGAATGGAATGTTTTTTCGGCGATGTGCGCGCGCATTTCGGAAAAAGACGCACCAACACACCTTGTTTTTCTTATCATAGCACAAATGTTCTGAAATTGCAAACATTTGTTTGCTTTTTTTGAAAAAATTTTTAAATTTTCAAATTATTTTTCTTTTTTTGCAAAATATGACGAATTTTTCAAGAGTTGTTAACAATTTATTCATATTTTATCAGTATAGTAATATCTGTACTCGACAGGAAGGGTGCCGCAACCCATCCGACGGAGTACTTTATACCCCCTCCTCAAGCAACCCCTCAATTAGGGAAAGCCCCGGTACCGCAACCGGGGCTTTTCCTATTTTTATGTTTTCCCGGCGCGGCAGTCTGTCGAATTTTGCAAGTTTTCATAAGCGGTGAACCACAATTCACAAAAACGCGTGCGTATTTTTTGCCGAAAAAAGGCGGGTTCGCTTTGTTTCTGTGATTTTTCACAAAAATATGCATATCCTAAAAATGAATTTTTACAACGCGGCACTTGCACTTTTCGCTTTATCGTAGTAAAATAGCAAAGCAATAAATTAAAATGGTGCATTTTCATACGAAGGCACACGCAAAAAGGAGAACAAACAATGAGTTATGTCAGTGAGGTTCTGGAAAGAACCACAACCCGTTACAACTATCAGCCGGAATTCTGTCAGGCGGTCACCGAGGTGCTCAATTCGATTGCCCCCGCCGTGGACAGCAACCCGCAGTATCAAAAAGCCGCGCTTTTAGAGCGTTTGGTTGCCCCCGAAAAGGCAACCGTGTTCCGTGTGCCGTGGGTCGATGATAACGGCGTGGTGCATGTGAACCGCGGCTACCGCGTGCAGTTCAACAGCGCCATCGGGCCTTATAAGGGCGGTTTGCGGTTTCACCCGTCTGTGGATATGAGTATTATTAAGTTTTTGGGCTTTGAGCAGATTTTCAAAAACTCCTTAACGGGGCTGCCCATCGGCGGCGGTAAGGGCGGCGCGGACTTTGACCCCAAAGGCAAAAGTGACAACGAAGTGATGCGTTTCTGCCAAGGGTTTATGACCGAGCTTTACAAGGTGATCGGGCCGAACTCCGACGTACCCGCAGGCGACATCGGCGTCGGCGGCAGAGAAATCGGCTATCTGTTCGGGCAATATAAAAAGATTACCGGCCGCCACGAAGGCGTTTTGACCGGCAAAGGGCTTTCCTACGGCGGGTCTTTGGCGCGTACCGAGGCAACCGGCTACGGCCTTGTGTATTTGACCGAAGAAATGCTCAAACAGCACGGCAATTCCATTGAGGGCAAAACCGTTGTTGTGTCGGGCTCGGGCAATGTGGCGATTTATGCGATTGAAAAGGCACAGAAACTCGGCGCAAAGGTGGTCACCGCCAGCGACTCGTCAGGGTATGTCTATGACAGCGAAGGCATTGACCTTGACATCCTCAAAAAAGTCAAGGAGCAGGAGCGTGCCCGCATCGTCAAATACACCGAATACAAGCCGACGGCAAAATTCGTGCCCGGCAAAAAGGTGTGGGAGGTACCCTGCACCGTTGCCCTGCCGTGTGCCACACAGAACGAGTTGGATTTGGACGCGGCAAAGACCTTGGTGCAAAACGGTTGTATCGCCGTGGCAGAGGGCGCAAATATGCCGTCTACCATTGAAGCGACCAATTATTTCCTGGAAAACAAAGTCCTCTTTGCCCCCGGCAAGGCGGCAAATGCCGGCGGCGTAGCGACCTCGGCACTCGAAATGAGCCAGAACAGCGCGCGCATCATTTGGACTTTTGAACAGGTCGACGAAAAATTGAAAGACATTATGGAAAGCATCTATTACCATATGTCCACCGCGGCAAAGACCTATCATATGGAGGACAACTTTGTGGTCGGCGCAAATATCGCCGGGTTCCTGAAAGTCGCCGACGCGATGATGGCACAGGGGATTGTGTAATTTTCCGCTTGGCAAAATGCAAATCCACCGAACCCGTTCATTCCGTGCGAGGCGATAAATTGGGGGTTGTCTATCCAATCGTAGGGGCGAACTGTGTTCGCCCGCCCGTGAATTTTGATGTTATTTAGCGGAACAACACTAAGGTTGTTCCCT
>JBJEPV010000231.1:0-4445 GCA_051881415.1 Candidatus Fimenecus sp. | reverse complement strand
AAGCCGACTGGTTTAGTCTTAATTTTTATCTTGACTTTTCATAGCTGGTCTCCTTATTATCCTAATGTAATGCCGAGATAGGCGTTTTGCACCGTTGTCGCTTTGGCACGCACCGAAATCGGGCTGAGCATTGCCGTGTGAACCGTTTCCGCCGAAAACTGCGGCGGTAATGCGGCACAGCAAGGCACACACAGTGTGAAATGCTCCGCCTCGGTATTTTGCAAAAGCGCATAGGCAAGTGCAGAAAAATGACCGTTCGCAAAGCAAAATTCGGTTGCCTGTGCTGTATCGTCTTCGGTTTCCACTACCGCAAAACGCTGTGGTAAACAAAGGGTTTGCACACCGTATGCTTTGCGCAAAACGCTGTCAAACTGCAAGACCGCGTCCGACCACACAATATGCGGGATACCTTGCAAGGCGGTCCGGCGTGCAGTTTGTTCGTCGCACGCACCGGTTTCCGTGCAGAGTATCTCCCCTACTGCTTTTTGCAAATCCGCACGCGAAACGCGGACGACATGCTTTGCAAATGCGGTTTGAAAGCCGCGTTTGCCGTAATATCGGAATAAGCCGTCCTCGGCGGGGGTTAAAAACAAGAAATCTATCTGCCGCTGTGCCGCGGTTTCGGCGGCGTATTGAAGCAGTGCGGACATCAGCCCGTTTTTGCGGTACCCCTGTTCGGTAGCGGCGGCATAAATATAGGCGGCACGGTAGATATTTTCGCCTGTTTGCAGTTGGTTGTCAAGCAAATACAGCGCCGCACGCACCTGCCCGTCCGTTTCGGCGACCAAGGTATTTTCGGGCGCGTAGCAAAGGCGAAAAAAAGCGTCGATGGTGTCTTTACTGTCGCCGAATGCTTGCGCCCAAAGGGCGTAAAGCGCGGGGTTGTCTTCGGTTTTCGCAGTGCGCAACAGCATTTTACTCATCCTTTGTAAACAGCGCGGTATTTCGGCAATAACACGGACGGATAGTAAGACTCTTTTGCTTTCCGAAGCCCTTCACTGCCCGTATCTTCCTCGCGGTTAATCAGGCGGTAGGCAGAAAGTGCATTGGCGGCAAATTCGCGGTTAATCGTCGGATACGCGCCGCGCACATCGGCAAAGGCTTTTTCGATATGCGTACAAAATACGGTTTCGTTGAGCGCCTCGCCGAAGGTATAGGCAACCACCTCACCGTCGGCGCGCAACAGCCCGCCTTGAAAGCCGAGTTCAAAATATTTGTCAAATCCACGCGAAAGGGCAACGAGTTCATTGCCGATTTCCTCGGGATTTTTTTCGCTGTTTTTCTGCTCCCATTTTGCGTTCATCGTAAGACACTCGTCCATATTTTTCTCGGTAATGGGCTCATATGTCCAATCAAATGTCTTTTTGAAATAGGAAATATGGTTGCGTTTGCCGTGATAGCGGCGACCCGCAAGATTTATCAAATCTTCGGAATTATAAATATAGTCATAATATTCGCGCATCGGGATATACTCGAATGCGTCGGGATACAAGCAGTCGAGTTCCCGCACGCGTTTGGGCGTTAAGCAGTACATCGTCAGCGGCACGCCGTCCTCTTTTGCACAGCGGAGCAATTCTTCGACGGCGGCTTTTTTGTTGCCTTCGCCGCAAGGAAACAGATACATCGGGTGGTCATTGCCGTCGCGTGCGATAAACAAATCGCCGTACCGCGCAATGGTATTCTCATACACAGCCGACCACATATAGAGGTTGCCGAAGCAGTATTCGCAGGCAAGCTCGCCGCTTTGCCGCATAATCTGCGTCACCCAATTTTGGTCGGACATTTCCGGTTTTTTAAATTCCAGCACAAATTTCACCTGCGTTTCAATACAGTCGATGCGATTTCATACACGCGCTCGTGAATTTGGGCAATCGGCAACGGCTCGTCCCCGTCGGCGCACGGCACAACATACCAGCCGAGTTTCTGCGCGGCAAACAGCGCGGCTTTGTGACAGGCGTTCAAATACGCCACATTTGCCTCATGGACATCTTTTTTGGTTTCCTCGCCGTTGTAGCGCGCGGTCATCAGTTTTTGCGAAACCGCAACGGGCATATCCAAGAAAATCACCGCGTTGGGCGCGGGAATGCCGAGCTTATTGTATTCGTAATCCGACAGCCACGAAAGATAGTTTTCCCACGCGCTTTCGGGCAGTTTCACCGCCTGATGCACCGCGTTGGAGGTCGTGTAGCGGTCCGCCAAAATCAGCGTGCCGTTTTCGTAATCCTTCTGCCAATGGCGGCGGAAACTCGCGTATCGATCCACCGCGTAAAAGGAGGACGCGGCGTACACATTGACATCTTCGGGATTTTTACCGAATTCCCCGCCCAAATACATTTTCACAAGCGTGCTGGAGGGGTCGTCGTAATCGGGCAATTTGATTTGCCGAACGGGCGTTCCCGCGGATTCCAGCCGTGTTTTTAAAAGCGAAACCTGCGTGGATTTTCCGCTACCGTCCAAGCCTTCAACCACAAGCAAACGATTTTGCATATGCACACCTCTCCACTATAAATCAACATACAAGGGTAGTATAACAAATTTTTCCGACTTTTACAACGGGATTTCGTGATTTAAGTTCTAAATTTTCGCAACAAATAAATTGCGAAACAGTATACTTTATGGTAAAATAGATACAAATTCCGTGAAAAGGAGAAAAAACAATGGATTTTTCCGAGGTAGATATGCAAGCAAGCGGCGCTTTTTTGGTCGGGTTATCCGACTGCGGCGAAAAAGTGACAGCGGCGGGCGGCAGAGTTTCCACCCAGCCCGGCACGGCAATGGGCATTTGGGCAAAAAGCCAAGACGAAGAAAAAAATGCCAATTTGATTGACAAAGTAACCCGTTCGGGGCATAACTCCGTAGTAGAGCACACCTATTTCAATTTGGTGTTTCAAAATGTTTCGGCGGTGGTCGAGCAATTCATCATTGAATTCCGTCTCGCCTCGTTCACCGTAAAATCGCGGCGGTATGTGGATTTTTCAGACGCGGGTTTTTATGTGCCGCAATTTGAAAACGCGGAAATGACCGAACGGTACAAAACGCATATGCGGTCATTTTTCGAGTTGTATACCGAATTTACCGAGGCGGGTATTCAAAAAGAGGACGCGCGCTTTTTGCTCCCCTACTGCCTATACAGCAATTTCTTTTGCAGTGTGAACGGGCGCGAATTTTTGCATATGTTGCGCGCAATGCTCTACGGGCGCGGCAGGAAATATCCTGAAATCCGCGCACTCGGCGAACAGTTACTCGCGCAGGCACGCGAGCGCACGCCGGGTATTTTACACGATTTTGAGGCGCGCAACGAAAATGCCGCAACGGATACGCCCGATTTTTCATTTGTTTCTCTGCCGCAAAGTGAGACTGCCGAAGCATCGGTAGAGTTGCTAAGTTACACACCCGACGCGGCAAAGGTTGTGGCGCAAAATGCGTTGATTGAATACACGGGCTGTGATACGGGGGCGGCAAAATCGGCTTGCGCAGACGAAAAGACGGTGGAGCAAATCCTCGCCGCGCTGTTAAAAACAAGCCGTCCGCGCGCGCTCGAAAGCGCAAACTACACGCTTCGCTACAACGGCGTGTCGCTGTCGGGCCTGACGCACTTCACACGGCACAGAATGCACGCGATTGAAATTCCCGAGTTAATTTATACCGACCGCAAAAAGCATATTCTCCCCCCTGCCGTACAGGAAAATCCTGCTTTACTGGAAAAGTACAACGCGGCATTCGAGAATATGGCGGCGGAATACGAAGCGCTCAAAGCGGCGGGCGTGCCCGAAACGGATTTGGTATATTACCAATTAAGCGGCAACACGGTGGACATTGTTTCCACAATGAACGCGCGCGAACTGCTGTTATTCTTCCGTTTGCGCACCTGCACGCGCGCCCAATGGGAAATCCGCGCGCACGCGATAGAGGCGCTACGCCTTTTACGCGAAGTTTCGCCCGAAATTTTCAAGTTCTACGGCCCGAGTTGCTTTGCCGACGGCAAATGCCCCGAGGGCAAATTCTCCTGCGGGCGCATGGCGGAAATGCGGGAAGTGTTCGGGGAATAAGCAGGTACGGGTTATATTGTTTTCAAGAGAAAAGACTGCAAGGTTTTTACTTGCAGTCTTTTTTGCATTGCATGGTGTTAAATTTTAATTTAGTGGCGTAGCCGCAATCCTTATATTCCTCCCTCTGACGAGGGAGGTGGCTTTTGCCGCAGGCAAAAGTCGGAGGGAGAGAAACAGTTGTAGGAGGTGACGACTCGACGACCCGCCCCTACAAACGGGTGCGCAATGCCGTTCCGATAATACTCCCACAAACCCCAATTTGTCATTCTGAACGAAGTGAAGAATCTCAAAAAAGTGCAACAAAAACGGGATTCTTCGGCTACGCCTTAGAATGACAAGAAAAAAGACTGCAAACTTTTTCGTTTGCAGTCCTTCTTTTGGTGGAGACAGAGGGGA
>JBJEPV010000230.1:19708-22788 GCA_051881415.1 Candidatus Fimenecus sp. | reverse complement strand
ATTTTTTTCGTAGGCTCTATTCGGTTACCCCAACATTTATTATAGAGCCTTTTTTCTGCGGGTGTTTTTCTTTCGCGTGTTTTTGGCGTTTTCGGCGGGAAAGAAACGGAAAATCGTTTTTTTCAACAGCAGAAACTGACAGAAGCCGCAAGGCGCTTTCGCTATAATGAAAGCGGTCTTGAAAACTGCCCGAATTGCGTTTGGGACAGGCTTTTGATTTTCAGAAACAGGCGGGGTGATTGTTTTGACATCTTTTGAAACCGCGGCGCAAATCCACCGAAATACGCAGTCGGACGGACAAGCCTTCCTCCCCGAGGGCGTGCGCCGTGTCTTGCGGCAAATGCTGTTTTTCCTCGGCGGATTGCTGCTGTCCGCAGTACAGCTGACGGCAAGCATTTCTCCATTCGGAATTTGTTTTCTGGCGGCAGTCCCCACGCGCTACATTTTTGCGGCGGGAACGGGTGCGGCGGCAGGCTATCTGTTAACGCTTGACAGCGTTTCGGCATTGCGCAATGTTGCGGCGCTGATTTCGGTTGCCGTGCTGTCCAGGTTGCTGTGTGAATTTGAGCGCGTGCGCCGCATACGCCTTTTACCGTCTTGCATCGCGGCAACGGTGATTTTGCTGACGGGTGCGGCGTTGCTTTTGGCGGACGGCTTTGCCCTTTCTTCGGCGGCAATGCTTTTGGGCGAAGCGGCGCTTTCCTTTGCGATGACCTATTTTTTTGCACAGGCGCTTGATGCCGTGCGCGGACTGTTGCGGTCGGAGGGGCTCCCTGCGCAAGCGTTGCCGGGGGTTTGCGTTACGGTGTTTTTATTGCTTTCGTCCGTTGCTGATATTGCCATTTTGCAGATTTCCCCCGCGCGCATTGCGGCGGTTGTTCTTTTACTTTCGATTTCCCGGCTGTACTGTGAGGCGGGCGGCGCGATTGCGGGCCTTGCCGCCGCTGCCGCATTTTTATTGGACCCTGCCGTCGGCGCAGGCGCAGTGGGTTTTGCCGCCGCAGGCTTTGCGGCGGGGATTTGCGCGCATACCAAGCGCGGCTTCGGCGTGGGATTTGCTTTGGCGGCGATGGGTGCGGTCCTGCTGTTTACGGGTGCGGATTTTTCCGCCGCGTATCGGCTCGCGGAGGCGGTTGTCGGGGCAATCTTATTTTTGTGCATCCCGAAAAACCTGCGTCGGAAAGCCTGCCGTTTTTTTGCACCGCGGCAAAGTACGCAAACGGTCGCACCGGGGCGGCAGGCGTTTCTCACACAGCTCGGCCGCGCCGCAACGGCGGTGGAAACGCTTTCACAGACGGTGCAAAAAGCGTCCGAAATTATGGACAGCGTTGCACCCGCACAAGCGCAAACCCGATTTGCCCGTGCCAAAGAAGCCGTTTGTGACAACTGCGGCAGATATGCCTATTGTTGGGAACAGCATCGGCGCGACACCTTGCAGGCGTTTGCGCAAATGGATATTCCGTTGCGGGAAAGCAAGCCCCTTTGTGCAGAAAACATTCCCGCCGCCATGCAGGCGCGCTGTATTCGGCTGACGGCGCTGACCGAGAGTTTACAGCGCTTTTCGATGCGCGACGCGGAGCACAGCGCGGCGCAAGCGAGACTTCGAGAACTGCGGCGGGCCAATGCCGAGCGATTTGACGGGGTTGTCGATATGTTGGAGGCGTTATCCACCGAATTTGCCGAAGATTTGTCTTTTGACGAAACGGCGGCTTCGCGCGTGTGCGAGACCTTGGAGAACACCTACGGCATTGCGGTGCAAAATGTGCTTTGCGCCTATATGCCGGGCGACACCCTGCGTTTGGAAATGACCTTCCCGACCTCTGCGGCACTGCCGTCACAGGCGGCGTTGCGAGAAACGCTGGAAACCGTGACGGGCAGGCGATTGGAACTGCCGATTTTACAGGAGGTACCCGCGGGCACCGAGGCGATATTTTGCGAGCGAACGGCATTCCGCATAGAAGCGGCGGCGGCAAAAATCCCCGCCGACCGCGAAAAGCAAAGCGGCGACAGCTACGAAAGCTTTTACGACGGGCGCGGCGGATATTATGTGGTATTGAGCGACGGTATGGGGCAGGGTGCGCGCGCCGCCCTCGACAGCACGCTGGCCGTGCAAATGACCGCCACGTTGTTAAAAGCGGGGATTGATGTGCACAGCGCGCTGAAAATGGTGAATGCGTCGCTGATGCTCAAATCAGATACGGAATCCCTTGCGACGCTGGACATTTTACATATTGATTTGTATACCGGCGAAGCGGGATTTTACAAGGCGGGCGCGGCAAAATCGCTGTTGCGCCGCAAAGAAAAATGTATGGAAATCAAACGCGCGGCATTGCCGGTCGGCATTTTGCGTGAGGTGCGCTTCGGGTGCTGTATGGGCACTTTGCAACCGGGCGATTTGGTGGTACTCGCCTCCGACGGGGTGTTCGATTACGCCGAACAGCCGTTTCAAAAGGCGGTTTGCGGCATAAATCTTAACGCAGACTGCACCGCGATTGCAAAGCATCTTGCGGAAACGGTCAAACAAAAAAATGTCGCGCCGCGCAGTGACGACATCACGGTTATCGCGCTGAAATTTCGGAATAATGCGGAATAACTCCCGCATTATTCCTTTTTTTGTAAAAAAACGGAAACAGAAACTGTTTTTTTCAATAAATCCGTCACAAAATTCGGATTGTTTATTGACATTTCGGAGATTTTATTGTAAATTGTAATAGTATTGATTAGTGTGGAAAACTAATCTGTTTATCTAAGAAAGGGGATTCATTCAGAATGGCCAAAAAAGATTCAATGCTTACGCCTGAAGAGCGTCTTGCTCGCGCAGAGCGTAAAAAAGAAAAAAGAAAAATCTTCGGCGAAACCTTTTTGAAAGCAGCGGCGCTGTTTTTGGCGGTTGTTTTTGTGTACTCGGTTACTTACGTTGCGTTCGGCAAGGGCAGTACCGTTTATCAAGGCGTGCAGGTTGATGCAGGTTCGCTGGTTGTAGGCGGCGGCTCTTCCTCGGGCGGCTCGGCAAGCGGCGGCGCAAGCAGCAGTGATGACGCGGCGGCACCGGCTTCCAACGAAGCGGAAGAAGCGGCAAA
>JBJEPV010000230.1:0-19608 GCA_051881415.1 Candidatus Fimenecus sp. | reverse complement strand
GTAAAAGGTACGGGCGCTATGCACACCGAAGCTTCTTACACCAACTTCGTGTATTGATCGGATGAGAGGGAGACAGTAACATGGCAAAAGAAGTATTGACCCCTGAAGAAATTGCAGAGAAAAAAATCAGACGTTCCAACGGTTGGACCCGTTTTTGGGCAATCGTTTTGGCATTGGTTTTGGTAGGCGCGTCCACCTCTTTCGCAATGAAAAAGGCAAGTGACGCAAACGCCGAAGCAGCGGCAAAGCAGGAAGAACTCGCTTCGCAGTATGCGGCGGCAAATGCAAATGCAGGCAGTGCGCAGAGCTGGGATGACGGCTCGGCAAGCGGCGGCGCAGGCAGCAGTGATGACGCGGCGGCACCGGCTTCCAACGAAGCGGAAGAAGCGGCAAAAGCGATTAACGCGGCAACCGCGGCGGCGGCTACGGCGGGGTATGACTGGAAGAGAACCAGCGAATACACCAAGCCCGTAGATGTCGGCAGTGCGACCGATGTTTTGAATAAGGTTATCCAGGGCGTTGACCCGAACGCAAATGTAGACTCTGTTGTCGGCGGGTTCATCGGTATCGGTAATAAGGAAGCCAAGATTGAAAAGGGCAAAGACGCCGCAGAATGCATCGGCTATCACGGTTCAAGCTACAAACTGAAAGCCACCTCTTTGAAAGCTTCCGACCTGAAAGATTTGACCGTAAGCGACGGTACATACACCTTTAAATTGGCAGATGTCAACACCCCGAAGAAAGACGGCTCCAACTCGCTGAACCGTTTGACGGATGACATTGTTATTCAGGAAGAAGTTTCCCAAGAAATCAAAGACCAGGTCGGCGGTGCCGTAACGGTAACGAGCTTGGTCGGCACATACAGCAACATCAATGTCAAAGTTGTAATTGCTGACGGTAAGCTGACGGAAATGACCTATTCTTATGACGCGGATGTGTCCGAACTTGGGCTGAAAGTCGCTGTTGTATCCGTAAAAGGTACGGGCGCTATGCACACCGAAGCTTCTTACACCAACTTCGTGTATTAATCGGCAAACCGAAAGCGCACAATATGTGCATATCTTGTTAGGAAAGGAAGAGCATGATGGCTAAAAAACCTAAAATCGAACTCACGCTGGAAGAGTTACAGGCGAAAAAAAGCAAACGCCAGCGCGGTTGGGTTCGTTTCTGTGCAATCCTGCTTGCGGTTGTGCTGACGCTCGGCATTTTCGGGATGGCGTCGCAAGGCGGCCCGAATATTGTTGAGGTTTATCCGAATGTGGTGCGTGCGCAAACCAAAACGGTTGTGCAAAAGCAAGACACCCCGCAGACCGAACCGGCCGATACCGACACAGAGGATGAGGATACTCCCTCTGCCCCGTCGGATACTTCCGAAGAAGGCAGCTTTTTAGATACCATTTTAGGGCTGCTCGGCGGCTTGGATTTAAGCGGCCTTATCGGCGGCTTGGATATGAACGGTATGGGCATTACCGTTGCCGACGGAATTCAGTCTGCAAAGGATTCTTTGCTGACCTTAATCGACCAGCTCGAAGCGGCAATCAGCGGCAAGCCGACCATTTCGCACGATGCAGAGGAATTTGATTTCGATGCGAGCGTAGAGCGCGGCGACGAGGCGCTTCGCGAGGCTCTGGTTGAAAAACTGAACGCCGCAACCGCACCCGGTGTGGGCTATACGGTTACGCGTATTTGCGCGCCCGACTATGAGAACCATCCGGTCAATGCCGAAAACGGCGAAAGCCTTACGAGTATCGGTGCCCAGACGGAAACCGTAAACAAAATCCTGTTGCTTTCCGGCACGAACTTGGATTTTGTTGTCGGCGCATTTAACGGTTGTAATTTTGTGAACGGCGATGTCGCGCCGATTACCTACCATGTTGCAAAAGGCAAAACTGCCGAAGAAGCGGTTGCCGCGGCAAAATATGACGCCATGTATGCAAATTACGGGCTGAAACAGACCGCCTTGTCCGCAGATGACATTGCGATTCTGGACGCGGACGCAGAAAACGGCTTCTATATGTTTGCATTGAAAGATGTTGCAAATCCGAACAGACGCGCAGATTGCGGGTTGACTCGCTTCACGGATGACTATTTGGTGCAGAACGAGGTTGCGGAGCGTATGAAGAACGCTTCGGGCTTGACGGAAGTTTCCGGCAGCCCCTTGAAACTGTCGGATTTGGACATCAAGTATTACAGCATCACCGTTGCTGCGCAGTTTGATGTCGAGACCGGCCATTTGGTGAGTTTGTCCTATTACTATATGACAGACGCGAAATTCACGGTCAGAACCAATGCGGTGCAGGTAACCGGTATGTCCCCGTATTTCATCACGATGAATGAGTACACGAATTTCTACTATTAATCCCTTTTGAATGAATCTTTCCCCCTTTCGGTGTTCTGCCGAAAGGGGATTTTGTTTTGCGCAAAAAATCGGTGGCTTTTTTGCCAATTTCGAATGGAAAAATTTAGCAATTTTGGGCGTTGCCTATGCGCCTGTTTTGTGGTATATTTACATTGGTTTCAGTTCATTTGCGTGCGCAAAATGAAAAGGGGGGACGTGTTATGAAAAACGCTTTATGCCGCGTACTTGCTTTTGGCGGCGCGGTTTTGTTTTTGTGCGCGTCCATGCTGTGTTTTGCAAGTGCACATTCCGCGATAATGCCTGCCGAGCAAATGCAAACCCATTGGAATACCGACAACGGGTTCCCTTCCGAAACGGTACGCGATATTACCATGACCGCGGACGGGCTGTTGTGGTTTGCCACGGCGGATGGCTTAATTCGGTATGACGGCTATTCTTTTTCCGTGTTCAACAAGCAAACTGAGCCGTCATTCCCGGCGATGGGTACTTCGGTACTTTGCGCCGCGCCGAACGGCGACCTTTGGGTCGGCACCAACGGAAACGGCCTTTTGCATTTGGCGGACGGCATTTGGAGTAACATTACAACACAGAACGGCGCGCTTTCGGATACGGTGAATGACATCAACCTGTTGCCGGACGGCTCCGTGGCGGTCGCTGTGCCGACGGGTGTCTATTTCGTGCGACCTGACGGCAAGGTCGGCGACTGCTTTTCGCTGCGTGACCGCGCCTTGGTGGTGCGCGATATTGCCGTTGGCCCCGCGGGCAATGTGTTCGGTGTGACGGAAGACGGTAAGCTGTTTTCTATTATGGACGGTGGATTTTCTTTTTCAACGCTCCAAAAATTCGGATGGAAGAAAGAGGGCACCTACACGGCGATTGACTCTGCGGGCGAACGGTTTTTAATCGGGTGTGCAGACGGCTCGCTGATTATTTTAGAAAAAGACGCGAACGGCGAGTATGTGCCGCGCTTAACACAAACCGAGCTTGCCACGGTATCGCAGATCCGTCACGATGCCGAAAACAATTTTCACATCATTTCGCAAGACGGTTGGGGCATTTTGTTTGCCGACGGCACTTATGCCTGTATGCAAAAAAACGGTGTGGAGGGGCTTTCTGCCTTTTGCTGTGATTTTCAGGGCAACTTTTGGCTGGGCACGCGGCAAAACGGCGCGATAAAAATCTCAAAAACCGATTGCCGAAATTGGAATGTGTTGCATGAACAGCCGTCCTTTTCCGCCCTGTCCTTTTTACAATATGATACATTTGCCTGTGTGGGGACAACCGAGGGGCTTTTGATGCTGGATACCCGCACGGACGCCCAAGTCGAGAATGCGCTGACACGCGCAACGGCGGGGCAGTCGGTGCAATATCTGCTTGCCGACCGCAACGGTGCACTTTGGGCCGCCGCGGGGAGTACTTTGTACCAACTGCAAAAAACGGGGGCATTACAGACTTTTTCCGCGCAAAACGGCTTACCTGCCTACACCATTCGGGTGCTGTCGGAATTGGAAAACGGCGATATTGCCGTCGGTACGGACAACGGCCTGTGCCTGCTTCGGGAGAACCGCGTGTTACATACTTTAGATGCCGCAACCGGGATGCTCGGCCGCGTCAGCGCGCTTTTGCAAGTGCCGGACGGAACGCTGTTGGTCGGGACGGTCGGAAACGGCGTATACAATATTACAAAAGATGGCAGTGTGCAAGCGTACAGCGCCGAAGCGGGGCTTCCCGCGGGGAAGGTTGCCTGTATGGTGCGCGACCCGTCTGCGCAAGACCGCATTTGGTTCAGCATCGGCTCCGAGCTTTTGTACCAAGACGGCGCGCGTGCGGCAATGCGATTTTCGGGGCTGAATTTGGCAGGGGAAATTACGGATTTGTTTTTTACCGACGAAGCCCTTTGGGTCATTACCACAAACGGCGCCGCAGTTGTCCGCAAAGCGGATATGTTTACGCAATCCGATACCTTGCCGTATGAAACCGTTGGCAAGCAACAGGGCATTTTGGCGGCTTTGGATGGTGATTCGCAGAATTTTGCGGATGAAAACGGCATTTTATACCTTTGTACCGGCAACGGCGTCAATCAAATTGACACAAAAACCTATCAAAGCCGAACACCGATTCCGCGGATTTTGTTTTACACCGCGCAAAGCGGAAAAAATACGGTTGCTTTACGCGACGGCATCACCGTGCCGGGAACGGAGAGCGCTGTACAACTTTGCTTTACGGCAATCACCTTCGGCAGTACGGCGGATTTCTATTTGGAGTATAAATTGGAGGGGGTGGACGCGGACTATACACGCGTCACGCCCGCTTCGGAAATTCGCGTCAATTACAATCGCCTGCCGTACGGTAACTATACATTTTCCGTGCGTGCGGTCGATAAAAACGGCACACTGCTCGGCGAAAGCACATCGGTGACCTTCCAAAAAGCAGAAAGCAACAACGAGCGCGTTGTCTTCTGGCTCGCCGTTACGGCCACGGCGGCGATTGTTGTCGGCGGCGGAATCCTGTTAGGCATGGCAATACACAACGCGGTGTTAAAGCGGCGGCAAAAACGCTATCGGGACATTACGCGGCAGTCCATTTCCGCGATTGTCAATACCGTGGACGCAAAAGACCCCTACACACGCGGGCATTCCGACCGCGTGGCGAAATATGCGGCGGAAATCGCACGGCGTTACGGGTTAAAGCCTCTGAAAGTATCGGATATTTACTATTCGGCGTTGCTGCACGACATCGGCAAAATCGGTATTCCCGATGAAATTCTGAAAAAGCCCGGCAAGCTGACCAAAGAGGAATACGAAATTATCAAGACGCACGCCGCCATCGGCGCGGATATTGTGAAGGACATTTCGGCGATTCCGCACATTCGCCGCGGGATTCATGACCACCACGAGCACTACGACGGCAACGGGTATCCCCGCGGCTTGCGCGGCAACAGCATCAGCTTGGAGGGCCGTATTATCGGTATGGCGGACGCTTACGATGCGATGGCAAGTGCGCGCGGATACAGCGCGCCGCACACGAAAGATTACATTACAGCGGAAATCCGCGAGGGGCGGGGCAAGCAATTCGACCCGAAAATTGCGGACATCGTTTTGCAAATGATAGAAGAAGGTTTTTTTGATACCTTCACCGCACAAGCGGAAGAATCGGCGCCGGACACCCCACCCGAAACGCCGCCGACCGCGTGACAAAAGCACATAAAACAACCCCCGAAACGCAGAATTTGCTTTTCGGGGGTTGATTTTATGTATCCGCAGAGGTGGATTGGGGTTTGTGGGGGTAATTAATGGAACGGGCAATGGCGTTCCCTACGCAAAAAAATACAATAGGGGCGTAGGGGCGTGCATTGCGCGCCCCTACAACGGGTCGTCGAGTTACGGCTGCGCCATTACCCCTTTGTCGCTGCGCGACATTTCCCCTAACAGGGGAATCTCACCGACCCCTACGCTCGCATTGTCATTCTGAGCCGTTAGGCGAAGAATCTCGTCTCGTATATTTTTATTTTGTGCTATTGGCGATCCTTCGCTTCGCTCAGGATGACAAATTGGGGTTTGTATATCCAACCGTAGGGGCGTGCATTGCGCGCCCGTTTGTAGGGGCGGGGTTCCACGCCCGCCCGCGAATTTTGAAGTGATTTCGCGGAACGGTTAAGACCGTTCCCTACGCACGAAATGCATTTTATTAGGGTAGGGCGGGGGCTTGCCCCCGCCGCAGGGTTCGATGTAAATTAACGGCGGGGTCAAGACCCCGCCCTACCATATAAACACAAATACAAATCCCAATTTACCGCGTTTATTTTGCAAAATAGGTTTTATATAAGGCGTGCAGTTCTGCTTCGGTGACATAGGCGGACAATGCGCCGACCGCCGTGACAGCTTTGCCGCCCGTAATGTTGCCGTAGGCAATACAGGTGGCAAGCGGCGCGTCATGCATCAGACCGTAAATAAAGCCCGCCAAAAAGGCGTCGCCCGCACCCGTCGAGTCCGCATTTTGAAATTCCGAAACGCTCTTTACAAAGAACTGCTGTCCGTTTTCACTGCCGATGCACCCGTCCTTGTCCACCTTGACAACCACCTTGTCAAAATAGGCGTGCAGTCGCTCTGCTGCGCGTTCGGGCGTGGTCTCTCCCGTGATTTGCAACGCTTCTTTGCGGTTTGGGGTATAGTAGTCGGCAATTTCCAAGTATTTGCCGTACGCGTCAAACGATAAATTTTCGTCCCAGCCCGTGTCCAGCACCATTGTGCTCCCCTCGGCTTTTAACTGCTCGTACACAGGCAGAAAACCGCCCGGTTGCATCAAAACCACCTTTGCGCCCGTCGCCGTTTGATAAAAGGTCTCTAACGCTTTACCGTCCGGCTCGATGCTCCCTTTGCCGTAGGTGAAAAAGGTGCGATCCTCGGGCAAAATGATTGCCGAGGTGATATTTAACGGAATTTTATCGCCTGCATACAAATTGACGGGCGCAACGCCGTTTTCCGTGAATTTTTCTTTGGCAAAGCGGGAGAACATATCGTCGCCGAGCTCCGTTGTAATGCGAGCCTCTATCCCCAACCGCCCCAAATTGATGAGGGTGGCGGGTACGCCGCCGCCGAGTTGTAACGAAAAATCGTCACAATAGATTTCTTCGCCGAGTTTCGGCAACCGCGGAAAGCCCTTATACAGCAAATCCACATTGGTGGCGCCTGCGCCTGCAACAAATGCGCTCATTTCCAACCCTCCGTGTAGTCTTTGTTGTGCTCGATATACGCCGAAACCAACTGTTTTGCGAGCGAATAGCTGTTAACCAGCGGGTGGAGCGTCAGCGCATCCACCGCCGCCGAAACGCTTTTTTTGCGGATGGCAAGGCTTGCAAGCCGTTCATAATTTTTGACGCGGCGAATCAGTTCCAAATTCTGCGCGTCCACCTGTGGGAATTTGTGCGGAATGGCTTCACCGTTTTGAATGTCGCAGGTGATTTCCACCACATCTGTGTCGAAAAGACCGCCAATCGCGCCACCGTTCGGCACGCACAAAATCATTGAGCCGCGTTCCTCTCGCTCGGCAAGTTCGATAAACCGCAGGGCAACGCCCGCATAGCCGCCGTCATCCTTGCCGAAAATGTCAAATTTCCAAGGGCTTTCGCGGCGCACGCCTGTTTCCGCCGCCATATAGTTGTTTTCGCGCTCGCCGTAATGCTTTTCAAAAATCACAAGCGCCTTGTCAAAGTCTTTTTCCATATCCAAATCGCGCAGTGCCGCGGTCATACGGCGGTTAATGTCGGCGATTTGCTCGCCGCGCGTCTGCGGGGCATTCAAAATATTTGCCACTGCCTGCTCGGGGTAGTAAAAATAATATAAATACTCGTTTAAAATCGCCCCGCGCGCTTGTAAAAGCGACGGTTCAAAATACCGCATATCCGTCTGTTTGTAGGCCTCGGGGTTGTGTATCAGGTCTTGTGTAATGTCTTTGCCGTTTAAGGTGACCGACGAAAAATAGGAGAGATGATTTAAGCCGTAAACTTCGCCTGCGGCACTGCCTTCGGATGCGCCGTACAGTTTTTCAAACGAGCGAAGCATGCCCGACGGCGCGTCGCAAATGCCGTATGTAAAAGCGTACCCCATATCGCGTAGGGTTTGGCTGACCACGCCCGCGGGGTTGGTGAAATTAAACACCTTACAGTTCGGCTTCGCAAGCTGTTTCACCTGTTCGCAGTAGTCTTGCAGTGCCGAAACCGAGCGCATCGCAAACGAAAAGCCCGCCGCGCCTGTGGTCTCCTGCCCCAAAAGCCCCAAATCAAGGGCAATGCGTTCATCGCGTACGCGCATATCGTCGCCGCCCGGGCGAATGGTTGTAATCACATAATTCGCGTCTTTGAGCGCTTCGCGGCTGTCCGCGGTCAGGGAAAATTGCAAAGACGGGCAAATGCGCTTGGCGGTTTCTTTGGCGAGTGTGCCGTAAATGCGCAGTTTTTCGGGGTCATTATCCATAAAAACGAGTTCTTGAATTTCTAAATCCTTTGCGCGGGCGGCAAGACTGCGTGCCAAAAACAGCGAGCGCACCCCACCGCCGCCTAAAACGGCTAATTTCATACGATTCCACCTTTTCGATTTTTCAACTCAATTCACAACATTTTGCGGTTGCCCCGCAAAATAGGCTTTGAAATTTTCCTGCAAAACAGAGACAAGCCGCGCCCGTGTTTCATAGCCTGCCCACGCAATGTGCGGGGTAATCAGGCAATTTTTCGCCGTCAACAGCGGATTGTCGGCTTTCGGCGGCTCTACGGTTAACACATCTAACCCCGCGCCTGCAATTTTCCCGCTGTTTAACGCGTCCGCCAAAGCGCGGTCATCTACCACGGGCCCGCGCGAGGTGTTGATAAGATAGGCGGTTTTCTGCATTTTCGAGAGGAATTGGGCATTCACAAGCCCTTCGGTGTTCGCGTTTAAGGGGCAATGAAGCGTGATAAAATCCGCTTCCCGCGCGATTTCGTCTACGCTTGCCCAACGGAAGTTTTTGCGGCCGCTTTGGTCGGTTTCGTGCCCCGAGGACGCGAGAATTTGCATATCAAATGCTTCGGCAATGTCCGCGACACGCTGACCGATTTTGCCGAACCCGATAATCCCGAGCGTTTTGCCCGCGAGTTCTTGGAGCGGTGTTTTCCAAAAGCAAAAATCGGGGCAGGCAGTCCATTCGCCCGCGTGTACGGCTTCGCTGTGCACGGCGACGGCGTTGGTAAACGCCGTGATAAACGAAAACACAAGCTGTGCCACCGCGCCCGTGGAATAGGCGGGAATATTGCAAAGCGGAATGCCCTTCTCACGCAAATAGGCGCCGTCGGCAATGTTGAAGCCCGTGGACAAAAGCGCGACGAATTTTAATTTCGGCATCCCGTCGATTTCTGCCTTTTCCAGCGGCGTTTTGTTGGTAATCACAATATCCGCGTCTTTACAGCGCGGCACGATTTGTGCGCGCGGGGTGCGGTCATACACGGTTACCTCGCCGTACTGCCCGAGCCAATCCCACGAAAGGTCGCCGGGATTTGTCGTAAATGCGTCTAAAATCACGATTTTCATCGCAAGCTCTCCTTTTGTGCAGTATGTGATTTGTATATTGTACCATAATTTTTCACACCATAACAGCAAAACGAAGAAATTTTTTTGTTTTTCCATAATTTGTTGACCTCGCGCCCGTTTTGTTATACAATTAGCATAGATTTTTGTGCGCTCGACCTTCCAAAAAGTGCGCATATGTGAATTTCGGAAAGGGCGGTGGTACGCTTTGGCACACAAAAAGAACAACCGAAGAAGGTTACTCAATTTTCTCGGCTGTGTATTGCTGATTTTGGCGTTCGTCCTGTTTGGCGTAGCACTTTTGTTCCAAGACCCGACCTTTGTGGAGCATTACGATGAGATTATGCGTCGGCTTGCGGAATTTGAGTATTCCGTGGCAACGCTTCCGTACCGCGGGCTTGTGATTGTCGCCATATTGCTCATTTACCTTTCCAAATCCTTTGTGCCGTTGCCGATTTCCGCCGTCTGCGTGATTGCCGGTATGGCGTTCCCGTTGCCGTACGCGGTGCTCATCAACATTGTCGGATTTTCGCTTTTGTGCATCATCAAATATTTTTGGGGCAAACATATCGGCGGGGGGCTTGTGCATAAACTCCTGTTGAAAAGCGAGGACATCGAACGGATTTTGGAAAAGGCGGATGACAAGGCGAAAGGCGCGTTGCTTGTGGGCTTTCGGCTTGTGCCGAGTTTTCCGATTAACACAATAAGCCAAGTGTACGGTGCGATGCGGTACGATTTGAAATGGTATATGCTGCTGTCGGTTGCGGGTTTTTCACCGAAACTCGTTTCGTACAGCGTCATCGGCCGCAATGTATACGACCCGTTCTCTATGGCGTTCATTTTGCCGTTTGTTATCCTGTTCACGATTTCGGGTCTGTCGCTGTTCGGCGTGAACAAGATGATTGACATATATAACAATACTTTTAAAAAAGATACAGGTATAAAAAAGAGCTGAAAGGATGTTTCACACAATGGCAAACCAACAGGAATTAAAGGCAATGCTGACAGGCGGCGCGCTCGATGAAAGACTTCGCCGCGTGTATGTGACCGACGCGGAAATTCAGGCGCAGTATGCGCGCTACACCGCCGTTATCGACGCATTTTCGGAGCTTTTTTCAGGCGAACGGGAGATTCGTTTGTTCTCCGCCCCCGGCAGAACGGAAGTCGGCGGCAACCACACCGACCACAACCACGGCAGAGTGCTTGCGGCGGGCATCAATTTGGACGCGATTGCGGCGGCGGCAAAAAATGACGACAATGTTGTGCGCGTCAAAAGCGAGGGCTACCCGATGGATGTGGTGGATTTGTCCGATTTGTCGGTACAGCCGTCGGAGCTCGGCCATTCCCCGGCGCTTGTGCGCGGCGTGTGCCAAGGCTTTTTGAATTACGGCTATAAAATCGGCGGCTTTGACGCGGCAACGGCGTCACGCGTGCTGTCAGGCTCGGGGCTTTCGTCCTCGGCGGCATATGAGGTGCTCGTGGGCACGATGCTCAATTATTTGTATAATGACGGCAAAGTGGACGCGGTGACGATTGCAAAAATCGCGCAGTACGCCGAAAATGAATATTTCGGCAAGCCCTGCGGTTTGATGGATCAAACCGCTTGCTCCGTCGGCTCGTTTGTGACGATTGATTTTTGTGACCCGCAAAATCCCGAAATCGAAGAAGTGAAATTTGACTTTGCCGCCTGCGGCCACGCGCTTTGCATTGTGGATACCAAGGGCAGTCACTCGGATTTGACCGATGAATACGCCTATATCCGCGAGGAAATGGAAAGTGTGGCGCAGTATTTCGGCAAAAAGGTGTTGCGCGAAGTGCCCGAGTCGGAATTCTACGGTGAAATTGCGTCGGTGCGCAAACGCGTCGGCGACCGTGCGGTGTTGCGTGCGATGCATTTTTATGCGGATAACGCCCGCGTGTTAAAGGAAGTGGACGCGCTTCGTGCAGGCGATTTTGAAGCCTTCAAACAGTACATACTCGAAAGCGGCAACTCGTCGTATATGTATAACCAAAATGTGTTCTCGGTCAAAAAACCGCAGGAACAGCCCGTGTCGCTGGCGTTGGCAATATCCCAGCGCGTCTTGGCAGGGCGCGGCGCGTGGCGCGTACACGGCGGCGGCTTTGCGGGTACCATTCAGGCGTTCGTGCCGTTGGATTTGCTGGAAACCTATAAATCCGAAATCGAGCGCGTGTTCGGCGAGGGCGCATGTTATGTGCTGTCCATTCGACCGGTCGGCGGCGCGGAAATTTAAGGTGAGGGGAGTTGAACACAATATGCCGAAAATTTGATGTTACGGCGTATTTTCACTTTTTCACCGTTGTCGGGTGTCAGCCCGACTGCCGCTTCAAAAGCAAAAATATACCGTTTTAAACCATATCGGGTTCGACTCCCCTCACCTTAAGGTAGAATTTTAAGGAAGTGCATCTTATGGAAACCAAAGAACTGTTGAAACTGCTCTGTGCCGCGCCCGGTGTTTCGGGTGACGAAGCGGCGGCGCGCGAAACGGTCAAAACGCTGTTTGCGCCGCTTGGCGAAGTCACAACGGACGCGCTCGGCAATGTGCTTTGCACCTATACGGGCACAAAAAACGGCAGAAAAATTCTGTTGGATGCACATTTGGACCAAATCGGGCTTTGCGTGTTGGAAGTAACGCCCGAGGGCTTTTTGCGCACCGCCCCTTGCGGCGGCGCGGACAAGCGTGTGCTTTGCGGCGCGGAGGTTACCGTGCACGGCAAGCGCGATTTATACGGCGTGGTGACAAGTACCCCGCCGCACCTGCAAAAAGACGGCGACGAAAAAAGCTTGCCCGATACGATTTTAATTGACATCGGTCTTCCGGCAGACAAGGCACAGACGCTTGTTTCTGCGGGCGACCGTGTTTCCTTACGCCACGCGTTTACGGAACTGTTTAACGAATGTGTCAGTGCGCCTGCACTTGACGACCGCGCGGGGATTGCGGTTTTGTACCTCGCTTTGGAAATTTTAAAAATCCGCGGTTGCACCGATACGGTAACGGTCGTTTGCTCCACGCGGGAGGAAACCACCGAGGGCGGCGCGAAAGCCGCGGCATTCAACGCACAGGCGGATTTGTGCATCGCGGTCGATGTGAGTTTTGCAAAAACCCCTGACGCGAAAGCCGAGGAATGCGGCGAACTTTCCAAGGGCCCTATGATTGGCATTGCGCCGTCTTTGACGCACGATGTAAGCGTTGGCTTGCGGCAAATTGCCGTCGAACAGCAAATCCCCTATCAACTTGAAGTGATGGGCGGCAGCAGCGGCACCAACGCCGATGTCATTGCCGCCGAAGCGGGCGGCGTACGAACGGGGCTGTTGTCCGTACCGCTTCGCTATATGCATACAGGGATTGAAGTTGTGTCCGTCAAAGATGTGGAAAATACGGCACAGCTTTTGGCAAATTATATTTTATACGGAGGGCTTTCGTGATGTTAAAAACTTTATGCGAATTAAACGGCACCTCCGGCAGAGAGGATGCGGTGCGGGAATGGATTTTGGCACAGCTCCCTGAAAATACAACCTACAAAATTGACGCACTCGGCAATCTGCTTGTCGAGAAAAAAGGCGCGGCGCGTCCGAAAAAGAAAGTCGCATTGTTCGCCCATATGGACGAGGTCGGCTTTATCATTACCTATATTACCGACGACGGTTTTTTGAAATTCGCCCCTGTCGGCGGCGTGGACAGCCGTGCTGTGTTCGGTAAGGCGGTTACGGTCGGCACGCGGGCAATCCCCGGCGTGGTCGGCGGCAAAGCCGTGCATCAACTGACAAAAGACGAAAAGGGCAGTGTGCCCGAAATCGAAACTATGGTCATTGACATCGGCGCGCAGACAAAAGCGGAGGCAGAGTCGCTCGTTTCGCTCGGGGATGTTGCGTATTTTCGCTCGGATTATGTGGAATTCGGTGACGGCTTTATAAAAGCCAAAGCGATTGATGACCGCGCGGGCGTGCAGATCCTTCTCGATATGCTGAAAAGCGATTTGCCGTATGATATGACCTTTTGCTTTACCGTGCAGGAGGAAATCGGCACACGCGGCGCTACGGCGGCAACCTTTACGGTGCGCCCCGATTACGCGTTGGTGATTGAAAGCACCACGGCGGCGGATTTGCCCGAGGTTTCGGGGCACAAGCAGGTCTGCAAAGTCGGCGGCGGCGCGGTGGTCAGTTTTATGGACCGCGGCACGGTGTATGATAAACAACTGTACGATTTTGCGCGTGCGCTCGCCTCGGAAAAACAAATCCCCTGCCAAACCAAAACGATGATTGCGGGCGGCAACGATGCGGCGGCAATTCACAAAACGGCGGGTGGTGTCAAAACCTTGGCGGTTTCCGTGCCGTGCCGTTATATTCACTCGGGCGCGTGTGTGGCGAAGAAAGACGATATACAAAGCGTTGCCGATTTGACGAAAGCGCTTGCGGAGGCACTTTGCAATGCTGAAAATCATTGAAAATCTGTCGGCGGACACGGCAAAACAACTTTTTTCGGTTTTGCCCGATACGCTTTGCACCGCGTTCACTTTATTCTCCCTTTTAGATGTGCACCGCGTGGACGGCGCGTGGGTGCAGACCGAGGGCGACAGCGTAACGGCGCTGGTGGTGTCCGAGGGGCAAACGAAAGCCTATGTCACGGCGTCGGAGAATGCCGATTTTGAAGAATTACAATATTTTTTGCGTACGCTCGGCGGCGTGGTGGTGCATTGCGTGCCGGAACAAACCGATAAACTCGGCGTTACGCCGTTCTCGAAAAAAAGCCTGATGGAGCTTTGCGCTCTGCCCGACGGCGGCAAACAGGCAAAAACCGTTACGGACAATCTGCGCCCGATTTATGATTTGCTGGTGCAGGCGGCATCGTCTGCGGTCGGCACGGCGAGCAGTACCGCCGATTTTCAAAAATTCAATGACCGCGCTTATAAAGAATGGCTTTCCAAAACCTCGCGCGGGATTTTCGGCGGCTACACGGTGGTCAAGGCGGTGTATGTCGGCGAAAATTCGCTCCTTGCGGCGGGTGTTGCCGATGTTTTGGGGAACTATGTGTATATCCGCGATGTCGTGACCGATAAAGACTACCGCCAAATGGGCTACGGGTCGGATTGCGTGCGCGGGCTTTGCGCCGATTTAAAAACCGACACAAACCGCATATTTTTATTGTGCGGGGACTTAAAAACCGAACGGTTTTATCAAAAATCCGGCTTTGTACGAAAAGGCTATATTCAACAGGGAATTGTAGAGTTATGAGCGAATTTTTTGAACTTTCCGAAACAATCAAAACCGCGTCGGCGGCGGCAATGGAAAACGCTGCGCCGCAGTTTGCAAAAATTGATGCGCTGACAGAGTACAATCAGCAAAAGGTGCTTGCCGCCTTTATCAAAAACCGCGTGGACGAAACCGATTTCAACTCCACCACGGGCTACGGCTATAATGATAAGGGCAGAGAGAAATTAGACCGCCTAACGGCGGATATTTTCGGCGCCGAAGCGGCGTTTATCCGTGCGGGGGCGCTCTCGTGCGGGACGCATACGCTGTCGGTTTGCCTGTACGGTGTTCTGCGCCCGGGCGATGTGCTTTTGAGTGTGACGGGCTTGCCGTATGACACCATTCATTCCACCATCGGGCTTGACGGCGACAAAAGCGCGGGCAAGGGCACGCTTCGCGATTTCGGCATTGCCTACAAGCAGGTGGATTTGACCGAAAATGATGAATTGGATTATGACAGAATAGAAGCCGCCGCGGCGGAGACAAATGTGCGTATGGTCTACATACAGCGTTCGCGGGGGTATTCCCTGCGCCACACGATTTCGGTTGCGGAAATCAAACGCGTGTGCGACCTCGTGCACCGCGTCAATCCCCGTGCCGTGGTAATGGTCGATAACTGCTACGGCGAATTTACCGAAAAACAAGAGCCGACCGAGGTCGGCGCGGATTTGATGGCGGGTTCGCTTATCAAAAACGCGGGCGGCGGCATTGCCGCGTCGGGCGGCTACATTGCCGGGCGCGCGGATTTGGTCGAGCTTTGCGCCTGCCGATTGAACACCCCGGGTTTGGGGTTGGAGGTCGGCGCCACCTTGGGGCAAAACCGCAGTTTGTTTATGGGATTGTTCCACGCGCCCCATGTGGTGGGCGAGGCGCTCAAAACCGCGGTATTCGCCGCGTCGCTGTTTACGAAACTCGGCTTCGCGGTTACCCCGAAACCCGACGAAGACCGCCACGATATTATTCAGGCGATTTGTCTGGAAACCCCCGAACGGCTGATTGCATTTTGCCAAGGACTGCAAAAGGGCGCACCGGTGGATTCGTTTGTCACGCCCGAGCCGTGGGATATGCCGGGCTACGACAGCCAAGTCATTATGGCGGCGGGGGCGTTCACCTCGGGCTCGTCAATTGAACTGTCGGGCGACGCACCGCTTCGAGAGCCGTTCGCGGTTTGGATGCAGGGCGGCCTGAACTTCCACACCGGCAAGGTCGGCGTATTGCTCGCCGCTGAGGAACTCGAAAAACGACATTTGCTGTAAGAAGCGGGATAGCAAACCTTTTCCTCCCTCTGACGAGGGAGGTGTCATTTTCGCAAGGCGAAAATGACGGAGGGAGAGAAATCGTATTTTATCTCTCCCCCAGTCACGGCTTTGCCGTGCCAGCCCCCTCGTCAGAGGGGGCGAAAAAACAGGCTTTTAGAAAGGAAATACTATGCAACTACGGCATTTAAAAAGCGGTACCGATGTCCGCGGTACGGCGGTGAACCCCGAAAACCCCGAAAAAATCGACTTGACCGACGAAGCGGTGCGCCGCATTACGGGTGCGTTTGTGCGATTTTTAGAAGCGCAGACCGCAAAACAGGCGGACGACTTAAAACTGTCCGTCGGGCACGATTCGCGCGTGTCGGCAGAGCGGATAAAAGCCGCCGTCTTAAAAGAACTGACTGCGTGCGGCGTGCAAATTCTCGATTGTTCGCTGTGCTCCACCCCCGCGATGTTTATGACCACACAGACCGAGGGCTGTGACGGCGCGGTGCAAATTACCGCGAGCCACCACCCGTGGGACAGAAACGGGTTGAAATTCTTTACCCGTGCGGGCGGGCTTTCGGGCAAAGAATTGGAAAGCATTTTGACGGATGCCGAACAAACACCCCCGCACACGGGCGAAGAAATCCGCGCCGTGCCAATCGACTATCTTTCTATATATTGCGAACAGTTGAAAGACCTTATCCGCCAGGGCGTAAACAGCCCTGATAACTACGACAAACCGCTGACGGGGCTTAAAATCGTGGTGGACGCGGGCAACGGCGTCGGCGGATTTTACGCCGAAAAGGTGCTTGCCGCCTTGGGGGCGGATACGGCGGGCAGTCGGTATTTAGACCCCGACGGCACCTTCCCCAATCACGTTCCGAATCCCGAAAACGAAGCGGCAATGGCGAGTATCCGCGAGGCGACGTTCTCGTCGGGCGCAGACCTCGGCGTGATTTTTGACACCGATGTAGACCGCGGCGGCGCGGTCACGGCGGACGGCGAGGAACTCAACCGCAACCGTTTGGTTGCCGTGGCGGCGGCGATCGCGCTCGAAGATACCCCCGGCGGTGCGGTGGTGACCGACTCCGTGACCTCTGCGGGGCTTACGAAATTTATCAACGAACATTTGGGCGGCAAACACATTCGCTTTAAACGCGGCTATAAAAATGTAATCGACGAAGCGGTGCGCCGCTGTGCGTTGGGCGAGGAAACGCCCTTGGCGATTGAAACCTCGGGGCACGCGGCATTCCGCGAGAATTACTTTTTAGATGACGGCGCGTATCTCGTCACGCGCATTATCATCAAACTTTGCCTGTTAAAACGCGCAGGCGGCGATTTGGGCGACCTGATTAAGGATTTGGAAGAACCCGCCGAGGAAAAGGAAATCCGCTTGAAAATCACCGCGCCCGATTTCAAAGCCTACGGCGGCGAAATGATTGCCCTTGTAAACCGCGCCGCCGAACACATAGACGGCGTGCGCATAGCCGATGACAGCTGCGAGGGCACGAAAATCATTTTTGATGCGCCCGACATTAACGGCTTTTTCATTTTCCGCCTGAGCGTCCACGACCCGATTATCCCCGTGAATTTTGAGTCGGCGGTTTCGGGCGGCGTCTCGAAAATGGCAAAAGTGCTGACCGCTTGGCTTGCAGAGACAAAAGGGTTAGACTTAACGCCGCTGACAGAATTTTCAAAGAATTTATAAAAGGATATTGACAAAGCGGCAGATTTCCATAAAATGAGTATATACCACTATAATGCAATCACACTTGGAGGTGTGCAGAATGATTTTTGAGAAAGTCAGAAAAATTATTTGCGACCAATTTGATTTGGAAGAGGACGATGTTACGCCGGAAACCCTTTTAGAGGACGATTTGGAGGCGGACAGCCTTGATTTGGTCGATTTGGTGATGTCGTTTGAGGACGAATTCCAAATTGAAGTGCCCGACGAGGATTTGGAAAACATCAAAACCGTCGGCGATATTGTAAAATACATCGAGGAGCACTAAGAGCGCCCCGATTGAAAAGGACAGTAAAAATGGCTGAACAAAAGAAAATGGTAGAAGAAATCACCTCGATGGAGGAAGATTTCGCAAAATGGTATACCGATGTCTGCCGCAAAGCGGAATTGATTGAGTATACCAGCGTCAAAGGCTGTATGGTTATTCGCCCCTACGGCTACGCGATTTGGGAGAATATCCAGAAAGAACTCGACAAACGCTTTAAGGCGTTGGGGCATGAAAATGTCTGTATGCCGATGTTTATCCCCGAAAGTTTGCTCAATAAAGAAAAAGACCATGTCGAGGGCTTTGCACCCGAGGTGGCATGGGTGACGCACGGCGGCAACGAAAAGTTGGAGGAGCGCCTTTGCGTGCGCCCGACTTCGGAAACGCTGTTCTGTGAGCATTACAAAGCGATTGTGCAGTCCTACCGCGATTTGCCGAAACTCTATAACCAATGGGTTTCGGTGGTGCGTTGGGAAAAAACCACCCGCCCGTTTTTGCGTTCGCGCGAATTTTTGTGGCAGGAGGGGCACACCATTCACGCCACCGCCGAGGAGGCGCAGGCGGAAACCGTGCAGATGCTGAATGTCTATGCGGATTTCTGTGAGAATTACCTTGCAATGCCCGTCGTAAAAGGCGTAAAAACCGAAAAGGAACGCTTTGCCGGCGCGGAGGATACCTATACGATTGAAGCACTCATGCATGACGGCAAGGCACTGCAAAGCGCGACCTCGCACTATTTCGGCGACGGCTTTGCCCGCGCGTTTGAAATTCAGTATACCGACAAAGACAATAAACTGAAATACCCCTTCCAAACCTCTTGGGGTTGCACCACGCGGCTCATCGGTGCGGTGATTATGACGCACGGCGACAACAACGGGCTTGTTCTGCCGCCGAAAGTCGCGCCCACACAGGTTGTGGTGATTCCGATTGCCGCGCATAAGGCGGGTGTTACGGAAAAAGCGCAGGAAGTGACAGAACGCATTGCGAAATTCTGCCGCGCGAAAATCGACACAAGCGACAATTCGCCCGGCTGGAAGTTCGCCGAGTACGAAATGAAAGGCGTGCCGCTGCGTTTGGAGTTGGGGCCCAAAGACATCGAAAAGAATCAGTGTGTTTTGGTGCGCCGCGACAACCGCGAAAAGGTGTTCGTGTCGCTTGACGATTTGGAAACCGAAATTCCGCGTTTGTTGGACGCCGTCCAGCAGGGGCTGTATGATGCCGCCCTTGCGCGCCGCGAAAAGATGACCTATGCCGCCGCAACGCTTGACGAACTCAAAGACATTGCCGACAATAAACCCGGCTTTATTAAGGCCATGTGGTGCGGCAGCCGCGAATGTGAGGAAAAACTCAAAGAGGTCGCGGGCGTTTCGTCGCGTTGCATTCCGTTCGAGCAGGAGCACATTGCCGATACCTGCGTTTGTTGCGGCAAGCCTGCAAAGCATATGCTCTATTGGGGCAAGGCGTATTAAGAAAGCCTTTCGATTTTTGTATTTTACAACAGGGTGGGATTTTCCCATCCTGTTTTTTTGTGTGGGGGTATGAACTTAAATTGGGGTTTGTAGGGGTAATTTGTACGGTAGGGCGGGGGTGATTCCCCTGTTAGGGGAAATGTCGCGTAGCGACAGAGGGAGACCGCCGCCGTCAGCGGGTGGCACGGCGCAGCCGTGACGGA
>JBJEPV010000229.1:0-23027 GCA_051881415.1 Candidatus Fimenecus sp. | reverse complement strand
ACTAAGGTCGTTCCCTACACGGTTTGCAAATTGCATCGGTAGGGCGGGGGCTTGCCCCCGCCGTCAATCCACTGCAAACCCCGCGGCGGGAGCAAGCCCCCGCCCTACCCTGAAAATTTTATTTCGTGCGTAGGGAACGGTCTTGACCGTTCCGCGAATGACAACGCATTTTGACGGGCGAACGAAGTTCGCCCCTACTTTTCTCTCCCTCCGTCACGGCGATGCCGTGCCACCTCCCTCCCAGAGGGAGGAATATACGGATTGCGGCTTCGCCGCTAATTTAAAATTTGTCTTTTGTGCGCCTGTCAATCGTCCGTTTCAAACGACGCCCAATCGTCAAAATCGTCCTCGGGGTAATAATCCCACAGCTCGCGCTCGTCATCCGCTGTCAACGGCACGGCGGGGCACTCGGCGAACGCCTCCAACTTGCCGGTACGCAAAAACACCGACGGATCCAGCCGCAAGGTATAGCCGCACCCGTTGGGCGTCATCCACTCGTGCATAGGCGCCTCGGGCACGGCGAACGCCGTCATCAACGACATAATCACGCCGCCGTGGGTGATGATGGCGGTGCTTTTGACGCCCGCTTGCAGAATTCCGTTGACAATTTGCATAAAGGTCTCGCAAATGCGCTGATTAAACGCAATTTGGCTTTCGCCGAACGGTACGGGCGTTTCGGGATGCGTGCCCACAAGCCACACCTGAAACGCCTCCAAATCCTTTAATTCGTCGGCGCTTCTGCCCTCGAATTCGCCGAAATCGTATTCGGAAAGTCCCTCCATGACAATCGGCTCTTTGTCGGGGTATATCTGCTTCGCCGTTTGCAAGCACCGTTTTAACGGCCCCGAAAAGACCGCGTCCACCTCGGGGTAGCCGCCGTATTCCTCTTTTAAATCGTCAATTTGCCGCAAGCCCTCTTCGCAAGCGTCCAAATCGGTATGCCCGATGTATAAGCCCTCCGCACTGCTTTCGGTCATGGCGTGGCGAATGAGATGGATTTGGTAGGTTTTCATATATGTACTCCTTTTTCGAAAAAACAAATATACAAATTGTAAAGTTTGTGTTACAATAAAAATACTATCCGTAGAAAGAGGGTGGCGGAATGCATACTGCATTTTCAGAACGGTTGGCGAACTTACGCAAGGAACGGGGCTTGACCCAAAAGGAAGCGGCAGAACAGCTCGGGATTTCCGCGGCGCTGTTGTCGCATTACGAAAAAGGCATCCGCGAATGCGGGCTGGACTTTGTATGTAAAGCCGCAGCATTTTATGATGTAACCTGCGACTATTTGCTGGGCGTCAGCGACGCACGGCGCGGCATGGACGAATCCTTTGACGCGCACGAAACCCCGCAGGACAAAGAATTCCGCACGGTGACGCTGTTTCGCGCGGCGACGATGCTGTCGGACGAACTTGCCGCTGTCGGCGTGCAGGACCGTTTGCGCAGTTATTTTGCGCTTGCGATTTACCGTGTTGCGGCAGAGGCTGCCAAACAGGGCATTTTGCCGAAGGCATGGCTTGCGTTTCCCGAACGCGCGGCGGAAGCGTTGAGCGCGGCGGTGATGGACAGCATTGTCAAAAACGGGATTCCCGCCCCCGAAAAAGCGGCGACGGCACGCGTGGCGCCGCCCGCCTGTGTGCAAACCGTAATTGCAAACTGTGAACGCATTCTGCAAAAGGAATTTGCCGCATTTTTTGATAACGAAACGGGGGCATAACCCCGGTCAGTAATTCTCTTTGTGGATTTCAAAGAACGCCTGTTTGTGCCCGCAAACGGGGCAAACGACAGGCGGCACCTTGCCGGTATGGAGATACCCGCAGTTACGGCAAAGCCAAACGGTCTCCTCGGTGCGGGAAAAGACAATGCCCTTTTCGAGGTTGTCCCGCAAGGTATTATACCGCACCTCGTGGCTGTTTTCAATCTTGGCAACGCTTTCAAACAAAAAGCCGATTTCGTCAAAGCCCTCCTCGCGGGCGGTTTCGGCGAAATCCTTATACATTTCCGTCCATTCGTAATGCTCGCCTGCGGCGGCGTCCGCCAGATTTTCGGGCGTGGCGGGCATACTGCCGTCGTGCAATGCTTTGAACCACAGCTTGGCGTGCTCGCCCTCGTTGTGGGCGGTATCTTTGAAAATCCCCGCCATTTGCTCGTAGCCGTCCTGTTTTGCCTGCTCGGCGTAAAATTCATACTTGGTTTTTGCCTGCGACTCGCCTGCAAAGGCGGCGAGCAGGTTTTTTTCGGTTTTACTGCCTTTAAATTCCATAAACATACTCCTTTTTGCATTGGTATGTTTAGGATTGCCGTTTTGCAGAAACTTATGCCAAAATTTCGGCAGAATGGGCTTCGATAAATTCTTTCGTCTGCTGTAAAACGCGTTCGCGGTCAATGTTTTCCGTAAATTCGCCGTCTATGCGGGCGATTTTTGCCGTATCTAACGAAACCTCTTCATTGTTTTCATCGTACATTGCATACAGTTCGGCAGACAGGGCAGAAAGCGCGTCTTCGCCGATTGCCGTAAGCGCCGCCGGGAGCGTCCCCGTCAGCGGCTCGCCGTTGACTTTGAAAAATGCGGACAAATTCTCGGTGCAATCCTCCAAAAAGAATTGCAGGGTATACACGGTTTTTTGCGGGGCGGAAAATGCGCCAAAGCACGCGTTTGCATTTTCGGCGCGCTCGATTTTCGCTTGCAAAACGGCGCACATCCCCGCAAGCAGTTCCTCCGCCGGCGCTTCGGCAATCATCTGCGCGTCGGCGTTTTGATATTTCGCCTTTAAGGTTTTTAAGCGTTCGATTTCGTCATACATCTGCTTGGTGTCGCTGTTATGCTGTTGGAGTGCGGCGGACGCTTTTTTTAAAACAAACGCCGTCACCGCGCAAAGCACAATAAAAATCAGCCACAAATACCAATATTCCATACTTCTCTCCTATACTTGTTCTGTCAGCGCCTTGTAAATGTCGCTCTTTTTAAACCCGTACTGTTTTGCCGCCGTTTTCGCCGCCTCGTTGGTGGAAAGCCCTGCCGCAACCTGTGTGCGGGCAAAATCCACAGCCGCTTCGAGCGTGTATTCGGTCGGCGTTTCTTCGGGCGCGCCCGCAATTACCAATACAAACTCCCCTTTCGGCGGAATTTCGCTGTACTTTTGTGATGCCGCAGAGAGGGTGGTGCGCTCCACGGTTTCGTGGACTTTGGTCAGTTCTTTGACAAGCGCGATTTCGCGGTCGCCGAATGCGGCAAGCATATCCCGAAGCGTTGCCGCCAATTTGTGGGGCGCTTCGTAAAAAACCATCGTGCGTTTTTCGGATTTTAATTCTTCCAAATGTTGGCGGCGGCTTGGTTTGTTGACACTCAGAAAGCCCTCAAAAGTAAACCGCCCCGAAGGGAGCCCCGACACCGCCACCGCCGTAGCAAACGCCGTGGGGCCGGGCACGGACTCCACTTTCACGCCGTGCGCATGGCAAAGTGCGACCAAGTCCTCACCGGGGTCGGAAATCGCGGGCATACCCGCGTCGGTCACCAATGCACAATTCTCCCCGCCGAGCAGACGGCCTAAAATCATTTCCCCGCGTTCGCGGCGGTTGTGTTCGTAATAACTGACCATCGGCTTTTTCAGTGCAAATTTATTTAACAGTTTCAGGGTAACGCGCGTGTCCTCTGCGGCAATAAAGTCGCATTTCTCCAAGGTTTCCAGCGCGCGGGGCGAAAAGTCGGACAAATTCCCAATCGGCGTGCCGACCACATACAAAATTCCTGCCATTTACCGCTGTCCCTCCTCTTTATACGCGCCGTAGATGCGGCGCATTTCATCGCTTAAATCGCCGTTTTCGTCATACACATACAAGCCGGTTTGCACCTGCAACCCATGCTTGCCGCCCTTGCGCCCTTCGAGTAAGCACAGCCACGGGGCGGTGTGCGGATTTTTGGACACGAGGCGCAGTCTTTTCGGCTCGATTTTGACATTTGCCATCGCCTGCATGGTTTCAAACAGCCGTTCAGGGCGAATACACAGGCAAAACCGCCCGCCGTATTTTAAAAGCCTTGCCGCCGCCGCGGAAATCTCCGCCAGCGTACAGGCGGTTTCGTGCCGCGCGATTTTCTCATGCGCGCTGTCGCTTAAAATCCCCGTATGCGCCGCCTTGTACGGCGGGTTCATCGTCACAAGGTCATAGTTTTCGCGCGGCAAAACCGTAGCGAGCGCTTTCAAATCCGCCAAATGCGCAAACGCTTTTTCTTCTAAGTTGTTCGCCGCAATACTGCGCGCAAACTGCCCGCAGCCCGCTTCTTGAAGTTCCACGCCGTCCACGCGGCGGCAAAGGCCGTCCGCAAGCCACAGCATCGGTACAATGCCGCACCCCGTGCCCAAATCACAGGCAACGGTACTGCGCTTCGGCGCGGCGAAGTGCGCCAACAAAACCGCATCCGTACCGAAGGTGTGCGCAGGCGACACCACCAGCCCGAAATTCGGTTTCAAATACTCCATATGCTCGTTTTCGTAAAGTTTTATTTGTTTCATACAGCAATCATACCACAAAACTGCAAAAAAGCAAAGAAAAAAGGCCGCCCGAAGAACGGACAGCCTTTCATTCTTGAAAATTATTCAGCCTGCGGAGCCGAAACGGGGCAGGTGTCTGCGCAGCTGCCGCAATCAATGCAGGTGTCTGCGTCGATAACGTATTTGCCGTCCCCTTCGGAAATCGCCTCAACCGGGCATTCTGCCGCGCAAGCGCCGCAGGAGATGCAATCGTCGGAAATATGATATGCCATTTTCGTGACCTCCCTTTCAGAATTTACCTACATTCTAACACAATTTTTCAAAATAGCAAGCCTTTTTTACTCAATTCCTTTTAAGGATTCCAATTCTGCCTTATCCACACGGATTTGCGCGTCTCGAATGAGCTTAACCTCGTGGCGTTCAATGACCACGGGCGCGGCGTCGGGGCGGCGATCCAAACGGATTTTGAGCATACCGGTCAGCAGATTATTTTCGACCACGGTGCCGCGTCCCTCGCGCGTTTCCACAATTGCGCCGACCTTCGGTGTATGGCGCAACAGATGCTCGTACGCCTCCTGCTCGTATTTCAGGCAGCACATCAAGCGCCCGCAGGTGCCGCTGATTTTCACGGGGTTTAACGACAGCCCCTGCTCCTTTGCCATTTTAATGGAAACGGGCTGAAAATCGCCCAAAAAGGTACTGCAACAAAACGGTCTGCCGCACATACCGAACCCGCCGACCATTTTGGACTCATCACGCACGCCGATTTGCCGAAGTTCAATGCGTGTGCGGAACACACCCGCCAAATCTTTCACGAGTTCGCGGAAATCCACGCGCCCGTCCGCGGTGAAATAGAACAGAATTTTGCCGCCGTCAAAGGTGTATTCCACATCGACGAGCTTCATATCTAAATTGTGCGCGCGGATTTTTTCTTCGCAAATTCCGAACGCCTTTTTTTCCTTTTCGCGGTTTTCCCGCACCACACGCAAATCGTTTTCGTTGGCGGGGCGCACAATGTGCTTTAAAGGCTTGACGATTTCGCTGTCGTCCACCTCGCGGTTTTCCATTGCGATTTCGCCGCACTCCACCCCGCGGGCGGTTTCCACCACGGCGCGGTCGCCCTTTTTAAACTGCATTCCGTCGGGGTCAAAATAATAGACCTTGCCGACCTCTTTAAATCGAATTCCTACAACTTCTGCCATTGTCATCACATGACACGAATGCCGCACACAGTTAGAGATAGCATTTGCTTTTTGTGCACGGTATCGTTCCTTTCTTTATATTTATGCCTATGCGGCAGTTTACTTCTGCTCCACAGCCTGCCGCAGGCGGTAGCAAAGCCCCGTCAGCAGGAGATTGGTATTGGCGTTGCGCTCGGCGCTTTGTAAAAGCGCCTGCGTCTCCCGAAACGCCGCGTACAATTTCTGCTTCGGCAGGCGTTTGGCGAGGGCGTTTGCCGTCTCCTGCGCGGCAGTCGGCGCATTTCCGCCGCATTGCACACACAGCGCGTCGGTGAACAGCACCGCAAGACAAGCGAGCACATTGCGAATTTCATCCCTGTCCTTTTGCAAGGGCGCGGTGGCGCACAAAAGTGTCCATTCACTTCCCGCACACAGCGCGTCGGCAATCCCCTCTGCCGCCTGCACGGTTTCAGCGGAGAACGTGGTACGCGCGCCCTGCAACGACACCACCACGGCACGCGACAGCACCGTCGGAAGCATCGCCGCGCGGCTGTCACAGGTCAAAATAAAGTAAACGCCGACGGGCGGCTCCTCCAGAATTTTCAACAGCGCATTTTCGCTGCTGTCGTTCATATTTTGGCTATCCTCCAAAATATAGACCTTACAGTCGCCGTCATTGGGCACGACAAACGCGTCCTGCCGAATGTGGCGGCAAACCTCCACTTTCAACTGGGCATTTTTCTTTTCGGGCGCATACACGGCAATGTCGGGGTGATTGCCCGAAGCGCATTTTTTACACGCGACACACACGCCGCACGGCGCATTTTCACTATCTCTGCATACAATCGCCGCCGCAATTTGTTTTGCCAACGCACGGCGCACGGTTTCGTCGCCGCCCTCTACTAACAATGTCTGCGGCAAGGTATGCGTTTTGGCGCGCGTTTCCAAAAAATACCTATCCCCTTTGGAAAGAGGAAACTGTGCAAAACTCATAATTTATAAAACTGCTCCACATCGAGCACAAACACCGTAGCGCCGCCGACGGTCACTTCGACCGGCACGGAAATCAACGAATCCCCGATATATGTAGAATTCACCGGCACGGGCTGGGTTCTGCGGCTGCTGAATTCCTCAATAATCGAAAGCACGTCTTTCACTTTCTCTTTTTCCACGCCGATAAGCATCGTCACATTCCCCGCGCGCAAAAAGCCGCCCGAGGTGGAAAGTTTGGTCACGCTGTAAGAAGCCGCTGTCAGCTCCGACAGCACCGCGGGCGCGTCCTCACTGTTGACAATGGCAACAATCAGTTTCATATCCATAGAAAAACTCCTCCGTTTCGATTGACTGTATTTTTATAGCTGTGCAATCGCAATAAACAACGGCATGGTGAGCACAGACAAAAAACTCACAACGGCAATCGTCTGCGATGCCGCGGCGGTATCCCTGCCGTATTTCGTGGCGAACATCACAGTGTTGTTCGCCGTGGGTGCGGACGCCGAAATGGTCAGCGCCGTGCAAAGCACGCCCGTAATGCCGCAAAGCCGCATGACCAACAGCATAGCCGACGGCACGGCAATCAGTTTTAACAACGCCACCAAATAGGTTTCCTTGCGCAAAAACATTTTTCGTAAATCGGTTTTGGCAAGATAGGTGCCGAACATCAGCATGGCAAGCGGTGTGTTGAGGCTCGCAATATAGGCGACGGGCTCTGCCAAAATCCGCGGTAGCGTCACATCGAGCAAAAACAGCGGCAAGCCGATCAGCACCGATATAACCCCGGGGTTAAACAGCAACCATTTCATTTTGAAGCCTGTTTTTTCGGTAGATGTGCCCGACATCAGCCGCACGCCGTGGGTAAACGCGAAAATATTAAACGGAATGAGCACCCCCGAGCAGAAAAACACGCCCTCCTCGCCGAGCACAGCTGCGGCAAGCGGCAACGCCATATAGCCGACATTCCCGTACACACAGGCAAACTTATACACATTTGCCGTGCGCTTTTCGCCTTTTCTGAAAAACGGCAACGCGATAAGAATGGCAAAGATGTGTAAAACCGTGCCGCCCAAAAAGGACAGCAACAAATTTTTGAGCGCCTCGTGGGTGTAAGCAATCGTGGTAAAGGATTGAATGATAATCGCGGGGGTGACAATATAAAACAGCAAATCATTGGTAAGCCTTGCCGCTTTTTCGGTATACAGCCCCGTTTTGTCGCAGACAAAGCCGACGGCGACCAGCACATACAAGACAGCGACCTGCATGGCGGCAGTCTGCACATTCTGTAAAAAAAGCAAATTGCGTTTACTCCTCTAAAAAGTTTTCGTCCAAACGCGTATCCTGCGGGCGCTGTTCGGGCGACGCATATGCTTCGGGCAGGGCGTCATCCTCCGACGCGGGTCGCCCGTACTGCATATGTACATACAGATACACGGCGGCAAAAATGCCGAAGCCGAGGTCTGCCAGCGAAAACGGGAACCCGTCCGCCAACAGCTCTGCTCTGCCGCCGACGGTGCAGATAAGCCTTGTCACGCCGACAGTCAGCGCAAAAAATGCGGCGGGCAGTCCGAAGCAAACGGCTTTTTTCATTTCGCCTTTTTGCGAAATCTGCGCCGAAATACGCGAAAAGGACAGCAAAAACAGCATCATAAAGCAAAGCATGGCAAGCTCCAACAGCAATTCGGAAACCATGGTAAAGCTGATCTTGGTCATAAACCGCGCCACCAGGCGGAACAGCGTCCAAAACAGCGGCATTAACGCAAGCAAACGGTATTCCCCGTAGGTTGCGCGCTCGCCGGTATAGGAAAGCCCAACCAACACCATAAAGATACACGCCGCAATGCCGCAGAGAATCTGCAAAAGCAGCGCAAATATGCCGTTCGTGAACAGCACGGTCAGCACGGTTTTTGCGGTAACGCCGTTCACGGTGCGCAACACCTTGACAAGCCCCAACGCCACATCGTAGGCAATGCCTGCCGCAAAGGCAAACGCGCCGAGCGCGAGCGCCTTATTTTTTTGCACCACGGGGCGCGAGGCGGGCAGTTTGGCGGAAAGCGCAGGGAGCACCGCCAACACAACGGCGGCAACGGCGAACACGGCATACACCACATACACCGTCCAATCGACTTCCTCAAAAAATCCCGTATAGTTTTCCATATTGGTAAACAGTTGTACCGTGCGCAACGGAATGGCCGCGAGTAAGGCGATGCCGAGCGTGACGGCAAGCACCTTTGCGTCAATGCCCGCGAATGTACGACCTTTTTTCTTCTGCATAATTCATAGCCTCTTTCCACTATTTTTACCGTTCCTCGGGCGGAATATACTCCGCGGGAACTGCGTGATTGTCAACACGGTCTGCAATGGGTACAAACCGCCGCGGCAACGACACATTTTTATACGCGGGGCGCATAATGCGGCTGCCCGAGGTCAACTCCTCAATCCGATGTGCCGACCAGCCCGCTATGCGTGCCGACATAAACAGCGGCGTAAACAGTTCCTGCGGAATGCGCAACATATCGTAGATAAGCCCCGAATATAAATCTACATTGGCGCAGATTTTTTTCTTTTCACCTTTGTATTTTAAGAACAACTCGGGGGTCAGCTGTTCAATCAGTTCCAGCGTGCGAAAATCGTCCTGAAAGCCGCATTTTTGCGAATACACACGGGCATTTTCTTTTAAAATCACGGCGCGCGGGTCAGACAGCGTATACACCGCGTGCCCCATACCGTAGATAAGCCCCGAGCCGTCGCCCGCCTGTTTTTGAATGATTTTGGCAAGATAATCGGCAACCTGCCCCTCGTTTGTGGGGTCGCTGATGTGCGCTTTCATATCGTCCACCATTTTGTGCACTTTAATGTTCGCGCCGCCGTGCTTCGGGCCTTTCAACGAGCCTATCCCCGCCGCAATCGCGGAATAGGTATCCGTCCCCGAAGAGGTGATACAGCGCGTGGTAAAGGTCGAGTTATTGCCGCCGCCGTGCTCGGCGTGGATAATCATACAAATATCCAAAAGCTTTGCTTCCTCGTCCGTAAATTTGCGGTCGGAGCGAATGGAATGCAAAATCGACTCGGCGGTTTTCAAGGATTTATCATTTTGGTGGATATACATACTTTTATGGTCGTAGGCGCGGCGCTTGACCTGATAGGCATACGCCATAATCGTCGGAATTTGCGCCATCAGCTGAATGGACTGCCGCAGGACATTTTCGACTGAGGTATCGTCGGGATTTTCGTCAAAGGAATACAGCGCCAGCACCGACCGCGCGACCTTGTTCATAATGTCGGGCGAGGGCGCTTTCATAATCATATCCTCAATAAATTCATCCGGGAGTTCGCGGCACTCTGCCAAAAGTGCCGAAAAGCGGTCTAACTGTGTTTGCGTCGGCAAATCGCCGAACAGCAAAAGCCACGCGACCTCTTCAAAACCGAAGCGGTTTTCCGCCTGACAGTTTTTGACGATTTCACTCATATCGATGCCGCGGTAAACGAGCCGCCCGTCCTTGGGCACCCGTTCACCGTCGTCTATATAATACCCTTCTACCGAGCAAATCCGCGTCAGCCCCGTCATTACACCCGTGCCGTCGGCATTTCGAAGCCCGCGCTTGACATCAAAGCGGCGGTAATCCTCGGGGTGGATGCGGTTATTTTTCAGCAATTCTTCGCATAAAGTAGAAAGAGCGTCGTTGTCAATCGGAGAGATATAGTTTGCCATATCCGAAAGACCTCCTTTGCGGGGGATTAGCGGGCAAATGCGATATTAGCCCTTTTAATAGATATAATATTGTATCTCAATTTTTATGCAAAGTCAATAAAATCAAAGAAGTGAGGAAAAGTTTATGCGGATTTTCGGAATTTTATGCGCAACACTTGCCCTTTTGCTGTTTACATTGCCCGTATTGGTGTTTGATGTTTCGGGCGGTCTTGCCGAAACGGTAAAGTCCGGCGTTGCCGCCTTTTCGGGGGACGGGCAAACAAAAACACAAAATACAAGTGAAGCCGTTGCAGACACCGTAACCGTTTTGCAGGCGGCAAGCGGCAATGTCATAGAAACCGACACGGTAGAATACTTGGTCGGCTGTCTTGCGTGCGAGTTGCCGCCGGACACGCCGACCGAAGCGCTCAAAGCGCAGGCGGTCGCGGCGTATACCAATGTGGTACGCTTAAAAGAAAATCCCGACGGCAAGGCGGGCGAAGCGGACATCACCGACGACACAGGGCTACACCAAGGCTATTATAACGAACAGACGCGCCGCGAAAAATGGGGCGACAAGTACGATACCTATGCCGAAAAATTCTCTGCCGCCGTTCGGGCGGTATACGGGCAAAAACTGACCTATGACGGAAAACCGATTACCGCCGCGTATTTTGCGCTGTGCGCAGGGCGCACCGAAAGCGCGAAAAATATCTGGGGCGGTGATGTGCCGTATCTTGTGAGCGTAACGAGCACGGGCGACCGCCTTTCGCCCGATTTACAGACGGAAACCGTCCTTTCCGCCGACGAAGTGCGCGCCGCCCTTGCACAGGACAGCGAAATCGTGCTCGGCGAAAATCCCGCCGAATGGATAACCGATTTGCAGGTATCCGACAGCGAAAGCGGCGTGGTCACCGCGGTTTGCGTCGGCGGCAAGACCGTTACGGGGCAGACCTTGCGTGCACTTTTAGGGCTTCGCTCCCCCGCGTTTACGGTAACGTTTTCGGACGGCAGTTTTCACTTCACCGTGTCGGGCAGTGGGCATTTTGTAGGGATGAGCCAATACGGCGCAGACTATATGGCGCGGCAAGGCGCGGATTACCAAGAGATTTTGGCGCATTATTACCCCGGCACGGCACTTGAAACCGCCTGAATTTCACATTCCCCGCAAAAGCAGCAGACAAAAGCCGTGCAAAGTGCGTCTTTCTTACTGTATTTCCACTTGCAAACCGCCGGAAAAAGCCGTATACTGCTTGTATCACGCTTTGAAAGGGCTTAGGAGGACGCTGAACGATGAAATCGCAACGCGGACAAACGCTTGACAACGTAATCTATATGCTTCGGAATTGGTACAAATGGCACAAGCGCAGTTATTTGTATATTTCGGCGCGCATTCCCGCGCTGATTGCCGTGCCGATGCTTTCCGCCTTTGCGCCGAAAGTGATGATGGACAGTATTCAGGCGCAGGTCTCTGTTCCCACGCTGGTTTTGCGCGTGGCGCTGTTGTGCTTGGGGATTGCGGGCGCTTCGTGGATTGCGCCGTTTATGGAGCAAAAACTGCTCGGCTCGTCGCAAATTCTGCGGATGCGCTATGCGGTGCTGTCGTTCGAGAAAACCATGTCCGCGGATTTTGTCGATGTGGAAAGTTTAAAAGGGCGCGAACGCTTGGAGCGTAGCGGCACATTTGTCAACGGCAATTACAGCGGGGCACAGCATTTCTGTGATGTTGTTTGCGGTCTTGCGCAGGCGGTGTTCGGCATCGTTACCTCGGTAGCACTCCTTTACAAACTCCCCGTGTTTATGCTCGCGCTGATTTTGGTAACCTGCTTACTCGGCTTTTTCTTAGACCAAGCCACCTACCGCGCCGACAAACGCACACGCGAGGACAGTAACCCCCTGCTGTTGAAATTCAACTATTTTTATCGGACAAGCCACGAATTCCCCGCGGGCAAGGACATTCGGCTGTATAGCTTGGGGGATTGGTTTTTGAAAATCACCGCCGATGTGCTCAAAGGTTATACAAAAATTATGCACCGCTTTTTAAAGGTGACCTATACCACTTCGGCACTGCAAGCCTTGCTGTATGCCCTGCGCGACGGCGTTGCCTACTTCTTTTTAATCCGCGCCGTACAGGACGGCACCATTACCGTGTCGGATTTCATTTTCTACTTCGGCGTTGTCGCGGGCTTTTCGGGCTATGTGTCCCAGTTAACCTATCAATACAACCAACTGCTTCGCTGTACCTTGGAATGTCAGAAATTCCGCGATTATTTGGAAACGCCCGAAAAAGGCGCCGCAGAAAAGCCCGACTTCCCCGCCGCAGAACAGTATTCGGTGGAATTTCGTGATGTGCACTTTTGCTACCGCGACAGCGAATCGGAGACCATTAAAGGCATGAATTTCAAGGTGGAGCGCGGGGAAAACATCGCCATTGTCGGCGAAAACGGCGCGGGCAAAACCACCGCAATTAAACTGCTGTGCGGGCTGTATGCGCCGACAAGCGGTGAAATCCGCATCAACGGCGCGCGTGCAGAGGATTTTTCGCAAAGCAGTTATTTCGATTTGTTTTCGGTGGTGTTCCAGGATTACCACTTCCTGCCCGTGAGCATTGCCAAAAATGTGACCTTGCAAAACGAAGAAGATATTGACCGTGAAAAGTTGTGGGCGTGTCTTACAAAAGCGGGTATCCGCGAAAAAATCGAGTCGCTCCCCGACCGCGAAAACACGCTGATGGACAAAACCGTACATAAAAATGCCGCGGACTTCTCAGGCGGCGAAAAGCAGAAAATTCTGCTTGCGCGGGCACTTTACAAAGGCGCGCCGATTCTCATTTTGGACGAGCCGACCGCCGCGCTCGACCCGATTGCCGAAAACGAGTTGTATTTACAGTACAATGCGCTTTCGGGCGGCAAAACCTCGTTCTTTATTTCACACCGTCTTTCCTCGACGCGTTTTTGCGACAAAATCCTGTTTTTGTCCGACGGCAAAATCGCCGAATACGGCACGCACGACGAGTTAATGGCGAAAAAAGGCAAATATTACCGAATGTATCAACTGCAAAGTTATTACTATCGGGAGGAGGGCGACGCGATATGAAAACGGTACGCTATTACCTGAAAGCCTTCCGCCAAATTATGCGCTTTGAGCCGCTGATGCTGCCGCTTACCCTCCTTGCGTCCATTTGCCGCGGCATACGCCCGTTTATCAATGTGTATTTTTCCGCGCGCATTGTGGCACAACTGTATGCAGGCGACTCGTCCGAGGCACTGTTTACCAGCGTCGGGCTGTGTATCGGCTTGAATTTCCTATTTCAGCTTCTGACCGAATGGTTCAACCTCGCCTTACAGGTGTCGCGCACACGGCTGTCGCAAAAAGAGCGTTTGGCGATTGAAAACAAACTGTTCACGCTGGATTACGCCAAACTCGAAGACAGCGCATTTCAGGAATTGGTACACTTACATTCCGAGTCGATGGACAAAATCTATTCCGCCTTTTCGCAGGTTGCGTGGATGGTAAACGATTTTATCTCCGGCGCTGTGACGCTGACTTTGGCGGTGGTAATTTTGTGGCCGCTTTTCAAACTCGGATTTGTGAAAACCGGCGAAGGGTTTGTCCATTCCCCGTGGTTTTTCGCGGTGCTGGTCGCCGCCATTGGGGTCAGCGCCGTATGCACGGTATTTTTAACCAACTACACAAGCAAGGTGTGGTTCCAGTCGCAGTATCGCTACGGCAAATTGAACCGTCTGTTCCACCGTTACCGCGATATTTTGTCGAATTACAATTCGGGCAAAGAAGTGCGGCTTTACAAAGAGCAAGCCCTCATCTCGCGCGAAGCCACCGCCGAACTGTTAACCAAGGGCGAAACCATTTTACACGAGACCTCCAAGCAATCTGCCGCCGCAAGTGCATATATGGCGGTGATCGGCGCGGCAGTGGGCTTTGGGGTATACACCTTTATCGGCGTGAAGGGGCTGTTGGGGCTGTTTGATATGGAAGCGCTCGTGCGCTACACCGGCGCATTTATGCAGGTGATTGCGGGCGTAACGGCGATTGCAGGCACCTTCGGCAGGAACGCGCAAATCGTGCCGAATCTTGAATACTTCTTCCGCATTGCCGACACAAAATCCGCCATGGACTACGGCGACAAAACCGTGGATTTGCGGGAAGTTGAAATTGAATTTAAAAATGTATATTTCCGCTATCCGTCGGCAAAAAGCGACACCTTAAAAAATATTTCCGTAAAAATTCACAAAGGCGAACGGCTGGCGGTGGTCGGGCGCAACGGGAGCGGCAAAACGACCTTTATCAAACTGCTTTGCAGGCTTTATGATGCCGACCGCGGCGAAATTCTCGTCAACGGCGTGAATATCAAGGAATTGTCCGCAGAATGCTGTCGGAAACTGTTTTCGGTGGTGTTTCAGGATTTCAAACTGTTCTCTTTGTCGGTGGCGGACAACCTCACCGCAGGTGAAACGCCCGACGCGGTGCGTTTCAAGCAATGCCTTGCCGAAGCCGACGCGCTCGAACGCGTGGAGCGTATGGCGCAAAAGGAAAATACCGCCCTTTATAAAGACATTGATAAAGACGGCGTAGAGGTTTCGGGCGGCGAGGCGCAAAAAATCGCGCTGGCGCGCGCGCTTTATAAAAACGCGCCTGTGGTGGTGCTCGACGAGCCGACCGCCGCACTTGACCCCGTGGCAGAGCATCGGATTTATCAGCAATTCAACGATTTTGTCGAGGGCAAAACCGCCATTTACATTTCGCACCGCCTTTCCTCCTGCCGTTTTTGCGACAAGATTGCCGTATTTAAAAAAGGAGAACTCACAGAATACGGCACGCACGAGGATTTGCTCCGAAACGAAGCCGGCGAATACCGCCGCCTTTGGGACGCGCAGGCAAAATATTACCTGCCCGAGAGGTAACTTCCTTTGCAAAAGTCCTATTCTTCGGATTGGTCTTTATACAACAACCCCGCCCATACCGTTTTTCGGTATGGGCGGGGTATTTTTATGCTGCATAATAAATATTCGGAACGGTACGACCGTTCCCTACGGTCCGGTTGCCGGATGTTAGCCGCTATAATGTAGGGCGGGGGCTTGCTCCCGCCGTCAATCTACCGCAAATCCCACGGCGGGCGTGGATTTTCTCCGAAAACGGGCACCCTTTTGTCCGCGTTCGCGGACATTTCCCCTAACAGGGGAATCACCCGCCACTACGCGGTGTTCACCCACGGATTTTGATGTGATTTTGCGGAACGGTATGACCGTTCCCTACACGCAAACAATCCATTATAATTTCTCCAACCACGGTTTCAGCGGTTTGACGCTTTCGAGCGCCGACAGCAAATGATACGCGCGGCTGACTGCGGTTTCATACGGCGGGCGCGTATAGGAAATCGCCGTTTTCTTGAAATCGTCATACAGCGGCTGTAAGGCTTTGCCGCACGGCGTTTCCGGTGAAGCAGACGCGGCGAAAAGCAATACATTTTCCGCGACGGGCAGCGTCAGCGCCTCGCCCGAAACGGGAATTTGTGCATAAAACAGATAGCACTGTTTCGCTGTCACATCGCCGTTCGCTTTGTGCATATGCGTAAATTCATACGCCAGCGTGCATTTTTTCACATAGCCCGAGGTCTTGGTGCGTACCAAATCGCCCGCGCCGAGCGCTTCAAAGCAATCGGGCACAAAGACGGTTTCGGTATGTTCACCGTTTCTGAACTGCACGCGCGTGTCGCCGCCGACCGCCGTCAGCAACAGCGAAACGGTTTTTGTGCCTTTGGGCAACAAAAGCGTTTGCCCACAGCAACGCAGGGCATTCTGCGGCTGAGCAGAAAGGGTAAATACGGTATTTTTGCACCGCACCGTTTGGGGGAATTGCTCCTGCGGCACGGTACAGCCGACCAAAATTCCGTCGCGGCGCAAAGCGTTCGCGGACGCGGTTTTTTCGGTGCAGGAAAGCAAAATCGGTGCACTTTGTTTCGGTGTTGCCGCCGCTTTCGGCGGCTCTAATTCGAGCGCAAAGGTCATCGGGGCAAAGGCGGCAATGTCAAACACAACCTCGCCGTTTTCTAATTTCGCTTTCTTTTGCTTTTCTTCAAAACCGTTGCAAATCCACGCCTTGCGCACACCTGCGCCCACGCGCAAACGCACATCTTTGCGTTTTTCGCCCGCGCCCTCATTCACGCGGACAATCACGGTATTTCGGTCGCACTCGGCGCATTTCACGGCGCGCAACAGTACCGCGTCGTCGGAAATCGAGGCAAAGGAAAATTCGCTTTCCAAAATGCCCGTTTGCGCGAGCGGTGCGGAAAATACGCGCATCGGCTGATTAAAGCAGATGCCCGCTTGTTGCGTCGCGGCAAGATCGGCGCCTTTGTGGCTGAAAATGCCGAAGGCATAAGCGTTTCGCCCCATATCCATATAACTTTGGTGGCTGTCGGGTAAAAAGTCGCCGCGCGGCGTATGTACCCCTGTCAGGCGCAATGTGTCGGCGGTGGGGTGGTCCCAACCGTATTTGCAGTCGCTGAGGATCGACACGCCGTAATCCGCACCGCTGATGTCCGCCCAATTCTGCGCGGGGACTTCATACAGTTTTTCGGTATTCAAGCCGCGGCGAATAACGCCCAACCCCAAATCGTACGAGGCGGTTTCATTCTGCACGGTAAACGAAAACGGCGTTTTCAACAGCGTGCGCGGGCTGTACCATTCGATTTCATTTTCGACACGCACCACCGTTTCCCCCGCGCCCAAAGAAATGCGCTGGACGAATACCGACGCGCCTGCGGTACGGCGGGTTTCGATGCACACGCGTGCACTGCCGGTTTCAACGATTTTAAACTGCGGTGCGGCGGCGTATGCGACGGGCTCTGCCATGACCTCGGGGTAATCTAATTCCCACGCAGGCCACGGGTGCGAGCCGTTGTATTTGTGTAACGCCATACGCACAGGGTGTTTGAGCAATTCAGTTTCGAGTGTTTTGTCAAACACCGAGGCAATGTCGCCGTTGTCGTCTAAGGTGACCTTATAGGTTTCATTTTCCAATGTGCGTTCTGTCACCGAAAGCGCCGTTTCTCCCGAATAGGGCTTGTCGGCGGCGGTGATACAATATACCGCCGCGCCGTTTGCGGGCACGGTGGCAGAGAACAGGATTTTGCCGCCCGAAATCTGCGACGGCACCGCTTTGCCTTTTGCATTTTTCACATAGACAAACTTTGCATCTTTCAACGCGTCCACCGTACATTCGACCGTTTCGGTGCGGACAAACTGCGTGGGATTGGTTACGGCTACGGCAACGCCGCGTTTAAACGGCACGGTCATTTGGCGCACCAAATTCTCTGCCGCCGATTCATACAGACCGCCGAACTGATTTAACGACAGCGCATAATCGTTCCAACTGCGCTTGTAGACGCACTCCAACGAGGTGCCCGGCAAATCGTCGTGGAATTGGTGCGCGATGACGCGTTTCCAAGCGGTTTCAAGTTCTTTTTGCGGATATGCGCCCGCCGAGCACCAAGCGGCGGCAACGGAAAACCGTTCTGCCGCGTCGGCAAGCTGTTCGTTTTTACGGTTCCAGCGTTTTCCCAAAGCGCGCGAGGTGTAGCCGCCGACGCCGTGGTCGGTAGACACAAGTTCGTTGTTCCAAACGGGCAGTTTTTTCTTTTGCGCGGCGGTAAGGTCTTCGTCCATCACGCGGAATACTTTATCCACGCTGACGATTTCGACATTCGTGTCACTTTCGGCGTTTTTCTGCTTTTCCGACACCACGGTTTTCACGGACTCTTCCGCCGGCGCGCCGCCGCGGTCGCCCGTGCCGTGCAATAAATAGGTAAACGGCAAATCGTATTTTTCGAGATTGTTTTTCAGTTTGTTCGGGGCATTTTTGTGCCCGCGTACGGTTTTGAGCGTTGCGGCGTAATTCTGTGCGTCCAAAGACGCATAAATTTGACTGCCGTCCACACCCTGCCACAACCCCAAATCGAACGGAATGCCGTAGGCGGAGCTCCAAGTCAGCTTTTGCGTGGTAAAGCCCAACAGCCCCGCGTGCTTGATGATGCTCGGCAAGGCATAGCCGAACCCGAAGCAGTCGGGCAAATAAATATCGACGCTCGTTTTGCCGAATTTGTCGCGGAAATAGCCGTTGCCGTACAGGATATTGCGAAACAGCGCCTCGGGTGAAGGCACATTGACATCGCCGTTTTCGTAGGCACTGCCTGTGACAAACCAACGCCCGTCCGCCACATATTTTTTGAGCGTTTCAAACTTCTCGGGGTAGTATTCCTCCATCAATTCATAACGGCGGCTACCCTCAAAGCTGAACACATAGTCGGGGTATTTCTCGAACAACTTGAAGTTGTCATCCAGCGTGGCGGGAATGTATTTCTCGACCGTCCGTTCAAAAGTCCAATTCCAAACAGTATCGAGATGCGCCGTTGCCACGGTATAAATCGTCGGTTTTTTCTGCTTTTCCATAGGTTACCCTCTGCCCTTTCGTTTTTTCCAGCCTTTACGAAGCCCAAAAGCCCCCGCGGCGAGAACCGCCGCGCCGCCGAGCACGCCGAGCGCAATCGGCAAAAAGCGATATTTGTATTCGTAATAGCCGTGATTGGCTTTGTAAAGATTTGTGACTTTTAAATCGGTTAAGTCTGCAAAAGTCAGAATTTCCGAGGTGAATGTACTTGGGTTTTCTTCGTCCAGGGTGATTGTCCGCACACCGCGGCGGTTGCCGTAACTGTAAAAGGTCACGGCGGGGGTGGCTACTAAGTGAATGCCTTTATAAACCCCTGCAAAATCGTTTACATGGTCATGCCCGAAAAAGGCGGCGACAATATCGCCGGTTTGAAGCCAACTGTCAAACTGCCCGCCGTTTTTGTTCGAGGGGCAGGGTCCTTCGTTTAAAGCGCCTTGATACACCGCGTCGGACACGGTATAGTATTTGTCCTTCCAAATACCGCTGCCGCGCACCGCGCCCGCAGTCCCGCGTTCGACCTCCGAGAGCATATCGTAGACCTCCGGCACAACAATGTGCTGGAACAGCATGGCAGGGACTGTTTCGCCGCCGTTTTGCGCTTTTAACTCCGCGGCGGTTTTTTCGTACCACGCGATTTGGTCGGGGTGCACATAGCCGTATCCGCCGCCCTCACTTTCGGGCGTGTAGGGGTTCGAGTCCATAAACCACAGGTTATAGGCGATTTTTTGCCCGTCGGAACTTTTGATCGGCAAATTGTAATTGCAAAGCCCCGTTAAATCCTCGCCCGCCACGGTAAGGCAGGTCTCGTATTTTTGAAAGCAGGAAAGCAAAAACTGCTTTGCCTCTTCTTCGGTCATGCCGTTTTCGTCACTGCAAAGCCCCTCGTGGTCATGGTTGCCGAACACCAACGCAAACGGAACGCCGCGGCTGTCAATCGGTTTGGCAACGGCATCCACCGCCGCCTGCGTTTTTTCTTTGTCCACGCCTTTCCACCAGCCTGCGGTGTTGTCGCCGAGCAGAACCACCAAATCGGGATTGGTGCTGTCGAGCGCCGCCTCTAAAAACGCGGTGGTTTCTTTTTGCGGGGTGTCGGTATCCTGCACATCCGACAAAATTAGGATTTTAAACTTCCCGTTGTGAAACTGCAAAGCGTTTTCCTCCGTTTCGGCAAAACCGCACAACGGCAGTGTGCAAACCAACAGCACCGCCGCAAGCAACGCACCGAATATTTTTTGACACTTCGTATACCGCATATTTTATTCCTCCGCGGCGGATTTCGCGCCCGCATTCAGCATTTCCAAACGGCGTTCGCGCATTTCTTTATGTATCGTTTCGAGCTTTTTGCCCTCTAAATCATAGAAAATATACGGAATCAGCGACAACAGATTGAGCACGGCGGGAATCATCGTCACCAAGCCCCACAGCCAAAAGCGCGTATTCACCGCGCCGCCTTCCGAGAGCACCATTTCCGCACCGACCTGTTGCAGACCGATCATCGGAATAATCGCGGTCGCCGCCGCCGTACTTAACGAGCCGGTCAGCTTCGCAATAAAGGTTAACAGCGAGAAACTCATACCCTCGCCGCGTTCGCCGGTTTTCCACTCCATATAATCAACGGTGTCGCCGACCATTTTGGTCGGCACAACCATGCTGACACTGCCGATGGCGCTGGTGAACACGCCCTGCAATGCCAACAGCGGCACAATAATCATCGGTTGTGTATAATGGCGGCAGCCTAAAAAGAAAATACAGGTGGTTACCACAGCCTTTAAAACCGTCATACGAATGACAATCTGTTTGGAACTCCACCGTTTTTCGAGTTTCGGCAGCAACGCGTAGGTGAAAAAGCCCACAATCGTGCCCGGAATGCCCGCGATAATCGACAAACTTGCCGTACCGAGCGACAGCGCGTAAAAATACTGCATAAAGGTGTCGCCGATGCCGCCGACGGTGCCGATGACGGACGCAAGCACCAACAAAAGCAGGGGTTTATTTTTAAACAGATAGCGAAAGCAATCTAACAGTTTCGGCTCGTCGTTGCTTTGCACCACGCGCTCGCGGGAGAAAATGCCCGCAAGGGAAAATAAGCCCATACCGACGGTACCCGCAACAATGCCGAGCACCAAAAACACCTGCCGCAAATCCCACGGCACCATGCCGCGGCGGTACAGGTCAATGCAAATCGAAACCAAAATGCCGGGCAGACCGCCGATAATGCTTGAAATAAAGCGCGCCGAGGTAATCACGCGGGAACGGTCCTCGGGGTTGGGCGAAACCGCCGCCGACAGCCCCCAAAACGGAATATCACCAATGGTATAGAAAAATTCCCATACGAAATAGGTGATGCACATATACACGATTTTTACGGCATCGGACTGCACACCGGACAAAAATTCCGCCCCGCCGAAAAAAGCCACCGTGGCAATCCCCAACGGAATGGGGACAAATAACAGAAACGGGCGCAGTTTTCCGTAGCGCGTGCGGGTACGGTCGACAATCGTACCCATTAACGGGTCGTTAAACGCGTCCCACAGCCCCATCACGAAAATCATCGTCGCAACCGCGGGCGCGGGCACACCGAACACCGTGACCAAAAAGAAGGTCAGTTGGGAACGCACCATATTGTAGCCGATGCACTGCCCGCCGTTCGCCACGCCGTACAGCACCGTTTCGCGCACACTGACATACCGCCGTTCGCGCACAACCTTTGTCTTTTCCGTTGTTTCCATACGCTTCACCTATTCCTCTGTATAGATTGCCGCCGTCAAGGCAAGCTGTGTGTTTGGCTTCCCGTCCGTATCGCCCCAAAGTTCGGCGCGGTAGTACCGGTTGCGCGCAAACTGCACCGTTGCCGTGCAGGTCTTTTCTCCCGGTGCCACGGGCAAGCGCAAAATTTCCGCCCCGCCGTTTGAAAGCAAGCGGATTTCACGCGGGATAAATTGATTTTCGGGATTGGAGGCGCGGTAACGCGTATCGTCCAAGCAGAACCGCAGTTCGGTTTTTCCTGATTTTACGGTATCGCCCACGGTGGCGCCGCTTGCGGTTTCAAAACAGAACAGCGGGCCGACGCAGACACTCGTTCTGCCGTTTTTGATAGCGGTTTTCATCTTTTCGGGTGAAAGTGCACCGTCGGGGCACAACAGATAGGTACACGCCGTGGGGTACATATTCTTGGTCGGGCGGTGCCAGTCGCGCCCCATGGTGGGGGCAATGTGATAGCCCTTATCCAAAAGGGACTGCCACTTTTTTTGCGCGCGGCTGTTCGCGGCGTTATAATACGGCGCGCCCTCCGCCCATACTTCTATGTAATCTATTAAAGTATACTCTTGCACTTGAAATTCCCAATAGCCGCCTGTGCAAATCGGCGTGCCGATTTGGTAAGGGTGCGCCATACCGCAAAGCCCGCCGTGCTCGTGCACGGAACGAAGTTTCTCATCTATGTTTTCGGGTGTCGCGTCGCGCCAATCGACATATTCGCGGCAATCAAGCACGGGCATATGCCCGAAATAGGTCGTCCATTCAATGCCGCACAGCACCGCGGGCGTGCTGTCCGTCGGGATTTCCGCCCAGCCTGATGTGGTGTTGTGGTCGGTTAGACAAATTCCGTCTAAACCCCGTTCGCGCGCCGTTTGCAGGAGCGTTTCCACGGTAAAATCGCCGTCGCTGTGGACGGTGTGGCAATGCAGTTCACAAGGAAACCATTTTTTCTCGTTATCCATTCCCGACCGCCTCCTCGACTTCGATTCTTATGCGGCAGTCGCAAAACGGCGTGACAAGCGCGTGCACATTGAGCACCAGCCGCCACTGCCCCGCAGGCAGTTTGCCCGCCAAAAAGCCGGGCGAGGCGGTGGTTTCCGTTACAATATGGACTTGGCTGTCCGCCTGGCGGTGCGCCGCGCCGCGGTAGCCGTTTGGGTCATCCAAAGACAGCGTAATCAAATTTTTCAGCGGCAAAAAGGTTTCCGCCGCAGGGTACTGCGCACGGTATGCACCCGCGTCGCGCTGTAAGCACCGTTCCGCCGCTTCTGCCGCCGCTTCGCCGTCTGACAACTTCGGCGCATAGGAATAGATAATTTTTAACTGTGCCGCTTCGTTTTCCAAAACAAACGGCAGGATAATATTCGTTTTTTCCTGTGCGGGGGTCACCCGCACCGTTGTTTCCAATACGGTTTTCATTCGGTTACTCCGTCATATTTGTCCATAAAC
>JBJEPV010000228.1:0-23084 GCA_051881415.1 Candidatus Fimenecus sp. | reverse complement strand
GCCAAAAGGACATTATCCTCGCGGGCGACTTACTCAACTACACAAGAGAATCTTTATAAGGAGAGACAAAAATGACAGAAGAGAATTTGCAGGCGGCACTGAAAAAATTTGAAGAATTGGTGCGTGAACAGTCCGCGCGTTCCGACCGCATTAAAGCGGAAAAAGACTTTATTGATTATGAAAAACTTGATAAAATCATTATCGGCGTTTGCGGCGGCGACGGCATTGGCCCGATTATTACGAAAGAATCGGCACGCGTCCTCGAATACATTTTGGCAGACGATGTAAAAAACGGCAAGGTGGAATTCCGCACGATTGACGGTTTAACGATTGAAAACCGCGTCAAAGTGATGAAAGCCATTCCGGACGATGTGTTAGAGGAATTGAAGGCTTGCCATGTCATTTTGAAAGGACCGACCACCACCCCGCAGGCGGGCGACCCGTGGCCGAACATTGAAAGTGCAAATGTGGCAATGCGCAAGGCGCTCGATTTGTTCGCAAATGTTCGCCCCGTAAAGGTGAAGGAGCAAGGCATTGACTGGACTTTCTTCCGCGAAAACACCGAGGGTGCATATGCCGTTGGCTCAAAGGGCGTCAATGTGGATGACGATTTGGCAATTGACTTTGTTGTCACCACCTCCGAAGGCAGTGAACGTATTGCGCGTCTTGCGTATGAATATGCACGCAAAAACGGCAAAGAGCGTGTTTCTATTATCAACAAAGCCAATGTTATCAAAACCACAGACGGCAAATTCCTGCGCATCTGCAAAAAGGTCGGCGAGGAATACCCCGAAATCACAACCGACGAATGGTACATTGACATTACCACCGCAAAACTGATTGACGAAAAACGCCGTAAAGACTTTAAGGTGTTCATTCTGCCGAATTTGTACGGGGATATTATTACAGACGAAGCCGCTGAATTCCAAGGCGGTGTCGGCACGGCAGGCAGTGCCAATCTCGGCAAGCGCTATGCTATGTTTGAAGCCATTCACGGTTCGGCACCGCGTATGATTCGGGAAGGGCGCGGGCAATACGCTGACCCCTGCTCGATGCTTCGCGCAAGTGTGATGTTGCTTTCCCACATCGGCAAACAAAAGGAAGCAGATTTGCTGGAACGCGCTTTGGATATTTGTATGTTTGAAGAGAAAAAACTGACCATTACCGGCCGAGCTGACGGGGCAACTTGCAGCGCATTCGGCGATTATGTCATGGAAACCGTTAAACGGCTTTCCGAATAATCCATTTTCAAATTTTGAATGAAAGGAACGGGTTCGGGCAAATACAACCGCATTTCTCCATTTATTTTGCCCGTATCGTAGGAAAATCAATATGGCGAAAGGTGATGTATCCATCTCGGTCATTAAACGTCTGCCGCGCTACTACCGCTTTTTAGGGGAAATGAAGCGCGCGGGCGTACAGCGTGTATCCAGCGGCGAGCTTTCCAAGCGTATGGGTTTTACCGCGTCTCAAATTCGCCAGGACTTAAACTGTTTCGGTGGGTTCGGTCAGCAAGGCTATGGCTATAATGTTGAACAGCTTTACACGGAAATCGGCAACATTTTAGGGGTCAATAAAAAAGCGAAAACCGTTTTAATCGGTGCAGGTAATCTCGGCAGAGCTGTCGCCGCGCATATGTCCTTTGAAGAGCGCGGCTTTAACCTGATTGGGATTTTTGATAAAAACGAGGCCCTTGCCGGGCAAATGGTGCGCAATATCCCCATTCGCCATATTAACGGGCTGTATGATTTTTGCAAAGACAACAAACCGACGGTTGCCGTACTTTGTATCCCGAGCGAAAGCGCAAAAGAAATTGCCGATGAACTTGTAAAACTCGGTATTAAGGGCTTTTGGAATTTCAGCCACTATGATATTGCCGCAAATCACCCGCAGGTAGCGGTGGAAAATGTCCATCTTTCGGACAGCTTAATGACATTAAGCTTCCATGTGAATAATCTTTAATCGTTTTGTAACAGCAAAAAGCAGTATTCCGAATGTTCGGAATACTGCTTTTTTATAGGATTATGATTTTTCTTCTTGTTCTGTTGCTTGGGCATTCATCTTTGAAAGGCAGTTTTTACAAATTTTCATATCACAATAAGTTATCAAATCGTCCGCACTGTCACAGAAAATACATGCGGGCGTATATTTTTTCAGGATGACCATATCCGCATCTGTGTAAAATTCCACAAAACTTTTGTCGTCAACCAAATGCAGCATCTTACGAATTTCCATCGGTAGGACGATTCTCCCCATTTTATCGAGGCCACGCACAATTCCGGTAGACTTCATATTACACCTCCAAAATCCACGAAGATTATCTAAATTATTGCACTTTGTGACAAATTTGTCAATATCTGGCATAGTTTTTTTTCAAAGAAAATAGGATATGTCAGGTGAGGAAAATGATGAATGTTTTGTGGTCTGTTTTAGTGCTGATTTCCATTGCTTTTTCCATTGTGCATGCAACCGTTGCCGATACCGCAATTGCCGTTTTTTCTGCCGCACAGGAGTCGGTGGAGTTAACCTTGAAAATGCTCGGTATGTTCTGTTTTTGGGACGGTATTATGGAAATTGCACAGCGCGGCGGTGTAACCGATTGTATACAAAAAATGCTCTCGCCGTTACTGAATTTGCTGTTTCCCAACCATAAAACAGATGAAGATGTCAAAAGCGCCATTGCCATGAATATGACGGCAAATATTTTGGGCTTGGGAAACGCCGCTACACCGCTTGGCTTAGAGGCCATGCGGCGGCTGAAAGCAAATGAACGCTGTAAAGACACGGCGACAAACGATATGATTCGTTTTGTGGTACTGAACACGGCAAGTATTCGACTGATACCGACTACGGTTGCGATGTTGCGTTTTGAGGCGGGCTCTTCATCACCGATGGAGATTATGCCTGTTTCCGCAATCGTTTCACTGCTCTCTTGCAGTGTCGGGCTTCTAATTTGCCGTGCGGCGGAGAGGTTTTTGCATGAATGACTTTGGGAATTATATACTTTTGTTCTTTATCGCGGCGGTTTTTCTGGCGGGGCTTTTCCAAAAAATTCCTGTTTTCAATGCCTTTTTAGACGGTGCAAAAAGCGGGATTGCAACAGCCGTAAAGCTACTCCCCTCACTTCTTGCGCTGTTGTTCGCTGTCAATTTGCTAACGGCAAGCGGCATAATGGAATATATTGTAACATCACTTTCCCCAATATTTGAAAAATTACATTACCCTGCCGAAGTTTTGCCGCTTTGTCTGCTATCCCCGATTTCGGGAAGCGGCTCTTTGAGCGCATTTCAGACGATTTTAGATACCTACGGCGCAGACTCCTATATCGGGCGCGTTGCTTCTGTGATTGCCGGCTCGACGGAAACCACCTTTTATGCCATCGCGGTGTATTACGGCGCGGTCGGCATCAAAAAAACAAGGCACACAGCGTTTGCCGCGCTGTGTGCCGATAGCACAAGTTTTGTGCTTGCCGCACTGTTCGTACGATTATTTTTCGATTAAAGAAACGCCTGTCATTTCCTTAGGCTGTTCCAATCCCATAATATCAAGCATTGTGGGCGAAAGGTCGCACAGTCTGCCGCCATGTTGCTTTAATTTGCAGTCTGTGCCGACTACAACCAGCGGAACGGGATTTGTGGTGTGCGCCGTAAAGGGCGAACCGTCGTCCTCATACATTTTATCGGCATTGCCGTGGTCAGCGGTAATCAAAATTACGCCGTCCATCTGCATAACGGCATCGACTAATTTGCCGACGCAGGTATCCACAGCCTCAACCGCTTTGACAGCGGCATCAAAAATGCCTGTGTGACCAACCATATCGCAGTTTGCATAGTTGAGAATAACCACATCGTACTTGCCGCTTAAAATCTGCTCGCAAGCCGCGTCGCAAACCTCGTAAGCACTCATTTCAGGCTTTAAGTCGAAGGTGGAAATCTTCGGGGAGTCAATGAGAATTCTGTCCTCGCCCGGATAGGTTTTTTCCTCGCCGCCGTTATAGAAGAAGGTCACATGGGCATACTTCTGTGTTTCGGCAATGCGAAGTTGTGTCTTACCGAGTTTGGAAAGGTACTCACCCATTGTGTTGGTAAGTGTTTCCGGCTTAAAAGCAACCTCCACATTGGGCATTTCCGCGTCATACTGTGTCATGCAAACATAGTAAAGCGGGAAGAACGCCTTTCTATCAAATCCATTGAAATCGGGGTCAACAAAGGTTCTTGTAATCTCACGCGCACGGTCGGGGCGGAAATTGAAGAAGATAACGGAATCGTTTGCCGAAATGGGTGCGCCCCCCGAAACGACGGTAGGCAGCACGAATTCATCGGTTAAGTTTTTGCCGTCCTCATCGATGGTTTCGTAGGATTTCTTCACAGCATCTAATGCGCTGTCGGTGGGGATGCCCTCACGGTTGACCATTGCATTATATGCCATACCGACTCTGTCCCACATATTGTCACGGTCCATCGCATAAAATCTGCCCATAACCGTAGCGATTTTGCCCACGCCGATTTCGGACATTTTATTCTCTAACTGTTCGATGTATTCAACACCTGATGACGGCGGCACATCTCTGCCGTCCAAAAGGGCGTGAACATATACTTTTTCAAGACCGTTTTTCTTAGCGAGCTCCAAAAGTGCATACAAATGTGTATTGTGGCTGTGCACACCGCCGTCGGACAAAAGCCCGATAAGGTGCAGTGCAGAGTCATTCTTTTTGCAATTTTCAACTGCTTTCAAAAATGCATCATTTTGGAAGAAGTCGCCGTCCTGAATGGATTTTGTAATTCTTGTCAGTTCCTGGTACACAACGCGGCCTGCACCGATATTGGTATGCCCAACCTCGGAGTTGCCCATCTGCCCGTCGGGAAGACCGACATCCATGCCCGATGCGCCGATATAGGTCATGGGATTGTTCTTGAAAATTTCGTCAAGACGGGGTGTTTTTGCGGCAGCAATAGCGTTGCCGTAATCGGACGGATTATAACCGAAGCCGTCCATAATACATAAAACAACAGGTTTTTTCATCAATGTCACCTTGAAATATAATTATTTAGAAGCAGCCGCAACAATCTTTGCGAAATCGGGAGCTTTCAAAGAAGCGCCGCCGATAAGGCCGCCGTCCACATTCACTTTTGCAACCAATTCGTCCGCGTTTCCTGCGTTCATAGAACCGCCGTACTGTACGGTAACAGTTTCCGCAACATCAGCACCGTATGCTTCTGCGATTGCGGCACGGACAAAGCCGTTGCCCTCGTCTGCCTGCTCTGCTGTTGCAGTAACGCCTGTGCCGATTGCCCAAACAGGCTCATAAGCGATGATAACATTTTGGAGCTGTTCTTTTGTTACATTGGTAAGCGCCATTTTGGTCTGGAATTTGAGGAGTGTTTCGGTGTAGCCGAGTTCTCTCTGTTCCAAAGTTTCACCAACGCAGATAATCGCTTTTAAACCGGCATTCAAAGCGGCGAGAGAACGAAGGTTTACAGTTTGGTCGGTCTCACCGAAATATGTTCTTCTTTCGCTGTGACCGATAACTACATATTCAACGCCTGCTTCTTTGAGCATATCAGCGGAAACCTCGCCTGTATATGCGCCCGATGCTTTGAAATGGACATTTTCTGCACCGATTTTAATGTTTGAGCCTTTTGCGGCCTCAACAGCGGAGGGAATGTCAATAAACGGAACGCAAAGTACAACATCACATTTTGCGTCTGCAACCAAAGGCTTCATTTCTTCAATAAGTGCCTTTGCTTCGGACGGGGTTTTGTTCATTTTCCAGTTACCTGCGATAACTGCTTTACGAAGTTCTTTTTTCATGAAATTTTACTCCTTTTTACAAGTTTACAGGTGAGTACAAAATACCCACCTGTAACCGTTATTTTTCTTATTTATCGTTCAATGCTGCAATGCCGGGAAGTTCTTTGCCTTCGAGGTATTCAAGGGATGCGCCGCCGCCTGTGGAGATATGAGACATCTTGTCAGCAAAGCCGAGTTTCTGAATTGCCGCCGCGGAGTCGCCGCCGCCGATGATGGAAATTGCGCCGCTGTTTGCAATCGCCGTTGCAACCGCAACCGTACCTGCCGCGAAGTTTTCCCACTCGGAAACACCCATAGGCCCGTTCCAAATAACCGTACCTGCGTCTTTGACAGCGTCCGCAAAGATTTTCTGTGTTCTCGGTCCGATGTCAAGTCCCATCCAACCGTCGGGAATTTCGTCGGAGTTGACAACCATTGCCTCTGTATCCGCCTTATATTCTCTGCCAACCTTATTGTCAACGGGAATTAAGAACTTAACACCTTTTTCCTCTGCTTTTTTCATCATTTCGGAAGCAAGCTCAACTTTATCAGCCTCTAAAAGTGAATCACCGATGCTGTGACCCAAAGCCTTCATAAAGGTATACGCCATACCGCCGCCGATAATCAAAGTATCGCACTTATCAATTAAGTTGGTGATAACGCCGATTTTATCGGAAACTTTTGCACCGCCGAGGATAGCCACAAGGGGTCTCTTCGGATTTTCAAGCGCGCCGCCGATAAACTGAATTTCTTTCTGAATAAGATAACCGCAAGCCGCAGGAAGGAATTCTGCAACGCCTGTTGTGGAGGAATGTGCTCTGTGTGCAGAACCGAATGCATCGTTTACATACAAATCTGCAAGAGCGGCGAACTTCTTGGAAAGCTCAACATCATTTTTAGTTTCACCGGGCTCAAAGCGAACATTTTCAAGCAACAATACTTCGCCGTCTTTAAGCTCTGCGGCGAGTTTCTGTGCGCTTTCACCTACAACATCATCAGCCATTTTAACTTCCTGACCGAGAAGCTCGGAAAGTCTTGCCGCAACGGGCTTCATTGAAAACTCGGGATTTACTTCGCCCTTCGGACGACCGAGGTGTGAGCAAAGAATAACCTTTGCACCGTTTTTAATTAAATACTGAATGGTGGGAAGCGAGGCAACAATGCGCTTGTCGCTTGTGATGACGCCGTTCTCCATTTTGACATTAAAATCGCAACGTACCAATACGCGCTTTCCTTTAACGTCTAAATCTTCAACGGTCATTTTGTTGAGTGCGCTCATTTTTATCATCCTTTCAGATAGTATGATTAACCAATATTAACCTTGTTTATTTTATAACAAACTTCCTTTTTTTGCAAGTGGCAGGGCGGATAAGTGCTGAAAAAAATCTAAAAATTTTTGTGAATAATGCACAAGCGATTAAATCACATACAATTTCATCACATCCGAAGCGCGTTGCATCACCATTTTTTTCAAAGATTGCGGCTTTGCAACCTGCATTTTCCCGCCGAACTGCATAATCCACGAAACCAAACCCTCACTGACGGCGGCATCGGCCGTCAATTTGAATTTTTCGTCGTTGACACGCATAATGCGTATATCCTCCCCGAAACGGTCAAGCACCGGCTCGATTAAATCCTTATGGCAGATAAGTTCTACCCGTTCGGTTGTACCCGTGAACATGTTAAAATGGGTTTTTGCATAGTCTGCCGTGTCAAAGTAAGTTTTATACGAAGAAACCTCAGAAAACGGGCGAACAGGCTCGGTTTCCAAAATTTCAAGCGCGCGAATACGGTCAACGCGCAACACCATTATGTTATCATATTTGACATTATTGCCAACCAAGTAATAGTGATCATCTTTCCATATCATCCCGTACGGGCTTAAAATATGAATTTTTTCTTCAAACTCCAAGGCACTTTGGTCGGTAATTTTCCGGCGGCGGTACACAAGCGAAACCTTTCTCCCCCGCAGAATGGCGCGGTTTAATTTGTCCACATTGTAATAAATCGCTTCATTTGTGGACTTTGTACGGTTCTCAACATATACTTGCCCTTTAATTTCTTTTGCTTGGCTCGCACTTAACAGTTTCAGAATCTTTTCGCACAGTTGGGCGCTCTTTTTCGGGGAGATAAAATTCGCCGCCTGCACTGCATCATACAGCAGACGGATTTCCGCCTCCTCAAAATCTCGGGAAGCCAAAAAATAGCCGTTTTTCGGGGTTTTGGTATGTAGAATATCGTACCCGAACTCTTTTAAAATGCTGATGTCGTTGTAGACAGACTTGCGTTCACAGACAATCCCGTGATTTTTTAAATAGAGTAAAATTTGCTCAATATCCACAGGGTTGTTTTCGTCGCTTTCGCGTACCAACAAATCCAAAACGAGCAGCAATTTCAGTTTTTGGTTTAATTTCACTTTCTGCGTATCCACAAGCATTCCCCCATGTTCAGTACCGCATCAATTTATTGACAGCCATAACCGTTTTTTCGTCCGTCTTTAAAACGGCGCGGTCATATGTATAAATACCGTTGACCTCATTTTCCACATCGGAAACCTGCGTATAAATCGTGCCGGACAAGCCTTTTTCAATTAACGGAATGACCTGCTTTTTATGCAGTTTTTCATAGGCGGCGGAAAGAGATGCTTTGTCCTTAAACATCAAATACCCAAACGCCTTTTTCGGGTTCCACATATGCCCCGCTTCTTTTTGCGAATAGCCGCCGAATTCTGTGATGACAAACGCGCGGTCATCGAGTTTGCGCATACGAATGGGCAAAATATACTTATGCATACTCTGAATATCGCCGCCGCCCTGGTCATACCAACCGCTGGCGTGGTCCACCACACGGCTACTGTCCATATGGCGGACATATTCGCAAATTTTCAGCGCGTCGAACTGCCCCCAAGCCTCATTAAACGGCACCCAAGCATACAAAGAAACCGTATTATACAGCAAATCTACCATTTCGGAAAGCTCGCGCTTATAATCGTCACGCCATTTTTTCTCCCCGCGGCTGAACACCTTGTATTTATCGTCTTTCACATGTAAAATCCCGATGTTCGGTAAAAATCCGGCATAAAAATCGCCGATGTATTTGCCGCCGCTCATCATATCCTGCCAAACAAGCATTCCCAAGCGGTCGCAATGGTAATACCAACGCAAAGGTTCAATTTTGATGTGCTTTCTGAGCATATTAAAGCCCAATCGCTTCATTTCGGAAATATCAAAAATCATGGCTTCATCCGTGGGCGGGGTCATACCGCCGTCGGGCCAATAGCCTTGATCCAAAAGTCCGCGCTGAAAATACGGCTTGTTGTTTAAGAACAACCGTACAACGCCGAATTCGTCTTTGGCAATGTTGAATTTTCGCATACCGAAATAGCTTGTCACAGTATCCACCGTTTTGCCGTTTTGGCGCACTTCTAATGCCACATCATATAAATTCGGCTCCTCAGGGCTCCAAAGTTTTGCGTTCGGCAAGGGAAGTTCCGCATTTGCTTCGATGGTGTCGGAAAATACGGTTTCCCCTTGGAAAGTTACCGTAGCGAAAAGTTCTACTTCCCTCTCGATGTTTAATTCAGCGGATAGAGAGACAACCTCTTTGTCAATATCCGGCAAAAAACGAAGTTTCGTAACATAGACCTCCGGCACAGCCTCCAACCAAACGGTCTGCCAAATGCCCGAGGTCGCCGTGTACCAAAAGCCGTGTGTCTCAATAACCTGCTTGCCGCGCTGCTGCCAGCCCGCATCGGTCGGGTCATATACGCACACAACCAATTCATTTTCGCCGTCTTGCAAATATGCGGTAATGTCCATAGAAAACGCACAGTAGCCGCCTGAGTGCGTGCCTGCAAGCGTATGGTTAATATACACTTTGCACTGCCAATCGACCGCGCCGAAGTGCAGTAAAATATGCTTGCCCTGCATGGTTTCGGGAACGGTAAAAACTTTCCGATACCACAGACGGTCACTCGGCAACAGCGGTTTTTCCACACCGGACAGCATACTTTCTATTGCAAAGGGCACCAAAATTTTGCCGTCATACTTTTCCGCCCATTTCTCAGCACGCGGCAAAACAGCATAGTCAAATTCTCCGTTCAAATTCAGCCAATTTTCCCGTACCAACTGCGGCCGCGGATATTCGGGTAAGGGGCAGGTTTTATCCACCTTGTCTGTAAATATGGAGCGCATAGACATATTATTTTTCCCTCCGTTTTATATTTCAAACTGCTAAACACAGTGTAGCATAATTCACGGAAAAAATCTACTGTAAACATAAACAAGATGAAAAATAAAGAGTACAAAACAAAAAACCGCCCTCAATCGAGAACGGTTTTTCGTTTTGTCAAGAGGTAGCAAGACAGATGCCAGCGTAAAATGTAGATAAGGACTTGAACCGACAAGAAAACACAGCAAGGATATATCGCTGACGCGATAAGATATACGGCTGATGCCGTATGATATATTTGCTTCGCAAATACGATATATATCCGTTCCCGAATACGCGAAGCGTATAGCATCTGCGAAGCAGATATCCTACCGACAGGTATATCACCTGTGACCGCAGAGAACGGATATCATTGAAAAAAGCGCGCCGAAGCGTGCTTTTTTCTGGTGCGGGTAGCAGGGGTCGAACCTGTACACCTTTCGGCACAAGATCCTAAATCTTGCGTGTCTGCCAATTCCACCATACCCGCATATTGCAGATATTATAGCAAAAAGTGTTTACATTTGCAAGATGTGTTTTCTTGCTTTTTTGCAAGCCGCAAATTTGGAAAAAAGTATTGACATATACCCGTATAGGGTATATACTAAAAATACCCCTATGGGGTATAAAACGCAGGGAGTTGACTGTATATATGGATAAAGCCTGTACTTGCTGTGCACGCACAAAAAAGCGCACAGAGGAAGAACACAAAAAACTGATACATCGTTTAAACCGCATTGAAGGGCAAATTCGCGGCATTAAAAATATGGTGGAAAACGACGCCTATTGCACAGACATTATCACACAGGTTGCCGCCGCCAATGCCGCATTAAACGCGTTCAACAAAGAACTGCTGTCTACGCATATTAAAACCTGTGTTGCAGACGATATCAAAGCAGGCAGAACCGAAACGGTGGATGATTTACTTGCCACCTTGCAAAAACTGATGAAATAAGGGAGTATTATGACGCAATATACCGTTACGGGCATGAGTTGTGCGGCTTGCAGTGCCCGTGTAGAAAAGGCTGTGAGAGCAGTTTCGGGCGTAACTGCTTGCAGTGTCAACTTTTTAACGAACTCTATGGGGGTTGAGGGTGACGCCTCCCCTGCCGAAATTATCGAAGCCGTTACGCATGCAGGCTACGGTGCACATTTAAAAACACAAGTGCCGCAGAACGATGTGGCGCAAAATGACGAAATCTTAAAGGATACCGAAACGCCGAAATTGAAAAAACGCTTTCTGTATTCCGTAGGATTTTTGGCAGTGCTGATGTATATTTCCATGGGGCATATGTTGGGCGCTCCCCTGCCAGCCGTACTGACGGAAAATCCGATAGCATTCGGACTTGTGCAACTGCTGTTGAGTGTTGCAATACTGGTAATTAACCAAAAGTTTTTTATCAGCGGATTTCAAGGGCTTGTGCACCGCGCGCCGAATATGGATACATTAGTCTCACTCGGTGCAGGTGCGGCTTTTATTTACAGTGTTTATGCGCTGTTTTCGATGTCACAAGCGCAGATTTCGGGCGGCACCGGTGCCGCAATGCCTTGGATGCACGAATTTTATTTTGAGTCGGCCGCGACGATTTTAACCCTGATTACTGTCGGGAAAATGTTAGAATCGCGTGCAAAAGGGAAAACCACCGACGCGCTCAAAGGTTTAATGCGGTTGGCGCCGAAAACGGCAGTCATTTTACAAAACGAAAGAGAAGTGACCGTGCCGATTGAGCAGGTAAAAATCGGCGATATTTTTGCGGTACGCCCCGGCGAAAGCATTCCAATAGACGGTGTCGTGCTGGATGGAAACAGCGCCGTAGACGAATCGGCGTTGACCGGTGAAAGCATCCCTGTGGATAAAGCAGTCGGAGATACCGTGACCGCCGCGACGATCAATCAATCGGGATTTTTGCGGTGCCGTGCCACGCGCGTCGGCGCGGATACGACACTTTCTCAAATCATTCAAATGGTCAGCGATGCCGCCGCAACCAAAGCACCGATTGCGAAAGCGGCTGACCGCGTTTCCGGCGTTTTTGTACCGATTGTAATCGTTATAGCAGTCATCACCGCTATCGTATGGCTATGCGTTGGGCAAGGTGTTGGCTTTGCGCTTGCCAGAGGGATTTCTGTTTTGGTTATCAGTTGCCCGTGTGCTTTGGGATTGGCAACGCCTGTGGCTGTGACGGTCGGGAACGGAAAAGGCGCGAAAAACGGAATTCTGTTTAAAACCGCCGCGGCTTTGGAGCAAGCGGGCAAAACCGAAATTGTCGTTTTGGATAAAACCGGAACAATTACAAACGGCACGCCGATTGTCACGGATATTTTCCCTGCTGAAACAGCAGATGAAAACAGTCTGTTGCATTTTGCTTGCTCTTTGGAACAGCAAAGCGAACACCCGCTTTCCAAAGCGATTACGGCATACGGTGAGCAAAACACCGTACCGCTTGCAGAAATTTCGGCATTTCAGGCTTTACCCGGAAAGGGCTTACAATGCATTGCAGACGGTCGGCAAGTATTCGGCGGAAATTATGCTTTCATCGCCGAAAAAGCGGAAATACCAGCTTCTACAGTATCAACGGCAAACCATTTCGCAGCGCAAGGCAAAACACCGTTGTTTTTTGCAACCGACACATCATTTTTAGGTGTTATTGCCGTTGCAGATACAGTAAAAACAGAAAGCCCGCAAGCGATACAGGAACTGCAAAATATGGGAATTCGTGTGGTGATGCTGACAGGAGATAACGAACGCACAGCAAATGCGGTCGGCAGGACGGCGGGCGTAGACGAAGTCATTGCAGGCGTTCTCCCCGACGGGAAGGAAGCAGTTATTCGTAATTTGCAGACAAGCGGAAAGGTCATGATGGTCGGCGACGGTATCAACGACGCCCCCGCCCTTGTGCGGGCAGATACGGGCGTTGCCATCGGTGCGGGTACGGATATTGCCATTGATGCGGCAGATGTGGTCTTGATGAAAAGCCGTTTAACCGATGTTCCTGCGGCAATTCGGTTAAGCCGTGCAACCTTACAAAACATCCACGAAAACCTGTTTTGGGCATTTCTGTATAATACAATCGGTATCCCGCTTGCGGCAGGTGCTCTGATTCCTCTGTTCGGTTGGACATTAAACCCGATGTTTGCCGCGGCGGCTATGAGCCTTTCGAGTTTTTGTGTGGTTACAAATGCACTTCGTTTAAACTTTTTTAAGCTCTATAAACAAAATAAAAAGCAAAAAAATAAGCCGCTTATCGGCTTAAAGGAGGAAAACAACATGGAAAAAACATTAAGAATCGACGGCATGATGTGCGGGCACTGCGAGGCACATGTCAAATCGGCTTTGGAGGCGATTGACGGCGTAGAGAACGCAAAGGTCAGCCACAAAAGCGGCACGGCTATCGTGACGCTCCGTAAAGATGTTGCCGATGATGTACTCAAATCCGCCGTTGAAGCGGAAGGCTATAAAGTACAGTAACGGCGTACAGACGCTTTTATGCAAAAAAACACAGCAGACAAGATCCCGTCTGCTGTGTTTTTTGTTTATGCCGATAAGCTATCTTGATATTCTTGATACATTTCTGCTCTTTTCGCAAGGAGAACTGCGTCTGCATCCGTGACAGCACCGTCACAGTTTATATCCGCCGCCGATTTTTGCCTATCCGTCAAGACTGTGTCGCCGGATAGATATGCCGATAACATTGTGGCGTCTGTCGCATCGCAAATGCCGTTCCCGTCAAAATCACCGGGCAAATTGCAATCCCCGTTTAAAACCAAATTCAACAGCGAAACATCAAAGAAATCTACCGCTGTATCCGCATTTAAATCCGCAAGTTCCGTTTCCAACGCCGTTGGGAACTGTGCGCCGATGGCTATTGAAGACAGCAATGCGTAATCTGTCAAATCGGAAGTGCCGTCTTGGTTTAAGTCCCCGGGAATACCCGTCGGCGGCTGAATCGTAACAAACGATAAACCGTTATGCGCTGCAAAGGTTTCGGCGACCGAGCCGCTGTACCCGTAAATCGTAGCTATCCCCGAATAAGAAAAAGCAAATTCATCAATCGCAGTTACACTGCTCGGAACGGTAATTTCTTTCAGCGCTACTGTGGTTGAAAATGTATACGCCTCAATCGCAGTCACTCTGTCCGGAATGTTGACCGAAGCCAAGGCAGTACACCCACTGAACGCGCTTTTTCCAATGGCAGAAACGCTGTTCGGCAAAACAATTTGCTTTAAGCCTCGGCAACTTGCAAAGGCATATTCACCGATTGTACTTAAAGAATTGGGCAAAGAAACGGTTTCCAAAGCAGAGCACCCTTCAAAGGTCGAGTTTTCAAGTGCGGTAACACCAAAGGGAAGCGAAATTTCCGTCAGCGCCGAACATTCATTAAATGCGTATTCCCCAATGCTTTCCAGCCCATACCGTAACGAAATTTTCTGCAATGCGGCACAGCCTTGGAATGCAGAAATGCCGATGGTTTTCACACTTTGCGGAACGGTCACTTCCTGCAAATGGAAGCAACTGAAAAATGCAAATTCCGCAATTTCCGCAACGCTTTTGGGCACACTGTATGCCGCATCCGTTTTCCCTGCCGGGTAGGCTATCAGTCGAGTACCCTCTTTATTCAGCAATACGCCGTTACGCGCAGTAAAAGCGGGATTTCGGCTTGAAACAGAGATAGCCGTCATAGATGTACAACCGGCAAAAGCCAACGGTTCAATCACTGTAACGCTACTCGGCAAAGTAATGTCTGTCAGTTTTTCACACACACCGAATGCGCCCTCGCCGATTTCTTCAACCGTTTCCGGCAACGAAACAGATTCCATTGTGTTGTTTTCCATAAATGCATAAGCACCGATTCGCACAATCTGATAACCATCTATTGCCGAAGGGATGACCACTTGTTCGGCTGTACCTGTATAGCCGGCAATTTCGGCTGTTTTTTCATCTTCCGATAAAACCGAATAAGAAAAAACTGCATCTTCTGCAAATACAGGCAAAGCCGTAAAAGGCAGAGAAAGCCCAAGTAACAAAGCCGCGAGCAGTATGCAAAGCGCTTGTTTGGCACCTGTTTTTTTCATAAAAACACCTCGCAGAAATAAACACATATTATTACAAAAATATTGTATCAAATGTTGCAAAAAAGTACAAGACTTTCTTTAAAAGAAAAAAGAAGGAAAACGGGAAACCGATATAGGGTTTCTCGTTTTCCTTTCGGAATTTCATTTTTTACAGTGCATGGCGCGCACAGCATTACAGACCGCCAAAATCATCACGCCGACATCGGCAAACACGGCAAACCACATACTTGCAAGACCGAACGCACTCAAAAGCAGTACAACCGCTTTCACTGTAAGTGCAAACACAATGTTCTGGCGCACAATCCGCATGGTTTTTCGGGAAATTTTGAGGGCGGTTACGAGTTTTGCAGGCTTGTCGTCCATCAAAACCACATCGGCCGCTTCAATCGCCGCGTCACTGCCGAGCGCACCCATGGCAATCCCGACATCGGCACGCGCAAGCACGGGCGCATCGTTAATGCCGTCACCGACAAACGCTAAGGTGGATTTTGGACTCTTTTCTGCGAGCAGTTTTTCTGTCTTTTCGACCTTATCGTCGGGCATCAGCTGTGTGTAGACTTCGTCAATACCGAGTTCTTTGGCAACCGCCTGACCGACCTTATCGCTGTCGCCCGTAAGCATAACCGTTTTGCGAATACCGGAAGCCTTTAACTGTTCCACAGCGGATTTGGCGTCAGGCTTTACGGTATCTGCAATAACAATATGCCCTGCATATACGCCGTCTACGGCAATATGCACCGTGGTTCCAACTGTTTTGCATTCGTGAAAATCAGCACCGACAGACTGCATCAGAGCACTGTTCCCGACATATACGGATTTTCCGTCAATCTCGGCATGAATGCCGCGTCCGGAAAGCTCCTCAATACTGCCGATACGGCTTTTATCAATATGCCCGCCATGCGCCTTCAAAATGGAAACGGCTATGGGATGGGAAGAAAAGCTTTCTGCCGCCGCTGCAATGTCTAACAGTTCCCCTTCCGAAATTTGACGAGGGTGTATAGCCGTTACCGAAAAGGTACCGTTGGTGAGCGTGCCGGTTTTGTCAAACACAACCGTTTCCGCTTTGGAAAGCGCTTCTAAGTAGTTTGCACCCTTAATCAGCACGCCCTGCTTTGAAGCCCCGCCAATCCCGCAGAAAAAGGTCAGCGGTACGGACACAACCAGCGCACACGGGCAGGAAACCACTAAAAAGGTCAGCGCTCGCGTCACCCAAACAGAAAATTCCTGTTTAAAAAGCAACGGCGGAATCAGCGCGAGTGCAAGCGCCGCAAACACCACACACGGCGTGTAATATTTGGCAAATCGCGTAATGAAATTCTCACTTTTCGCTTTTTTAGAGGTTGCATTCTCAACCAAATCCAATATTTTGGAAACCGTGCTTTCCCCGAATACACTTGTCACCCTTGCTTCAATCAGTCCGTTTTGATTGACGGATCCGCTGATGACAGTATCTCCCACGCGACAGGTCACGGGAACACTTTCCCCAGTCAGGGCGGAGGTATTCACCGTTGTCTCCCCTTTGGTAACCACTGCGTCCAACGGAATTTTTTCGCCCGGCTTGATTTCAATAATTTCCCCGACTTCGACTTCAACCGGAGAAACCGTCTTTGCCTCTCCGTCCCGCAGAACATTGGCATAATCCGGGCGAATATCCATCAAAGCGGCAATGGATTTTCTGCTTTTCCCGACCGCAATGCTTTGAAACAGCTCGCCGACCTGGTAGAACAGCATCACAGCAACCGCCTCGGGGTAATCTGCAACGAAAAATGCGCCGATTGTCGCAACCGACATCAAAAAATTTTCATCAAATACCTGCCCGTGCACAATGTTACGCAAGGCTTCAAATACCACATCATACCCTACAATCGCATATGGGACAAGAAATGTAAGCAAACGCACAACACCATCGGTCGGCAATACCCATACAACGACAAGAAACACTGCGGCAAGGGCAATACGAAATACGTTTCGCTTTTGTTTTCGGGACATATAACACACCTCAATAAATCAGTCGGCAGTCGCGTTCAATCTTGCGGCAGGTTTTTTCAATCTTTTTCAATAAATCCACCGTGATTTCGCTTTCTGTTTCCAAGGTCAGCTTTTGCGTCATAAAGTTTACAGTCGCGCGTTTTACCTCGGGCATTTTATTGATGGCATCTTCCATTTTTGCGGCACAGTTGGCGCAATCCAACTCTTCAAATCTATATACTTTCATCATTTTGTATATCCTCCTCGGTTAAATGCTCAAATCCTTGCCCGATAATAGAACGGACATGGTCATCCGCTAAAAAATAAATGATGGTTTTTCCCTCGCGGCGGTTGGCAATCAGTTTTGCGTCTTTTAGAACCTTTAATTGGTGTGAAATTGCCGACTGTGTCATCCCCAACAGTTCGGTAATTTCTCGCACACAAAGTTCCTGCTCAAACAGAGAAAATAAAATTTTCATACGGGTGGTATCCCCGAAGATTTTAAATAAATCCGCCAAATCGCAAAGTGCCTCGTCCTTCGGCAATTTCGTTCGCGCGTAATCCAATGCGACGGTATGGTCATGGTTGTGCATCAAATGCGTCTCCTTTCATATGAATTTACGTTCATATATTATCATCGTTCATATGAATTGTCAATACTATATTATAAAAAATCCGCAGAAAAATTCCTGCGGATTTTAAAAAGATTATTTTAAATTCAAATCGGGCGGTATACGGTGGTCATACATATAACTGCCGAAGTTGATAGGCTGTAAAAACACCTTTGCTTTGGTAACAAAGTCAGACAATCGACTGCCGTTCGGCACAATATCCCCTGCACCAAAGAAAGAAATGTCCTTTTGCAAATCTTCGGCCGTTGTACCGTCAGGTACAACTTGGGTAACCACTTTCGGCTCGCCCGGCAACAAATCAAAATAATTGTCGGAAAACGGCTGTGTGTTGGATTTGGAATAGATTTGCAAAAAGCGTACATAGCTTTGGGATTGCAGAGTAAGCGTTGCTTGATTGCCTTGCACTTGCACCTGCATTTCCACCTGTGTTTTCGGCAAATGCAAATCCTTTTCCGGTGAAAACAGCAAGGTCTTTTGGGAAAGTATCTCTTGTTGATGCACAAGCCGTACAACCAGAACACACTTTTTCAAATTGCCGAATTCGCGCAAATCGGCAATTTGCAGTGTTTCCAAGCAACGGCTTTCAAGCGCACCCAAATCCACCGGGCACAACTCCCCTGTTGTCTGTACTTTCCCGTTAAAATCCATCAACGCATATTGCACACAACAAGCATTTACAGCTTGTGTTGTATCGTTGATACCAAAGATGTGCACGCAGTCGGCAGAGTCTTCCAAAGAAAGGGTTACGGGCGCGTTAAAATGGCGCGCGCAGTATTGCAATGCTTTGTAATTCCCGAAATAATCCATACTTGCCCAACTGCAAACCGGCCAACAATCATTCAACTGCCAATACATGGAGCCGTTGCACCGCCCGCGATTGCGACGCCAATGCTCGGTCGCGTCACGCACACATTCCTCTTGGCAAATTTGCGAGAGATAAATGTAATCTTCAAAATGCTTCGGCAAGCGAAAACGCGAAGTAATATAGTAGGCCATTTTCATATTGCCGCTGTTGCATTTTTGGTGCGCGGAAAAAACTTCGCTGGTCAACGAATAGTCTTTTGGCGTTGCATAGGTTTCAATCGTCTTTAAATCCGGCAGGCTCTCAAAGCCGAATTCACTGCAAAACCGTGTCATACGCTTGCGATAATAGGTCAGCGGTTGTAAGCCGTGCCAAACCGCCCACAAATGCGTATCCCCGACATTGTCGCGATCAAAGCCCTTCATATATGCCGTGCCGCACGGACTGCCCGGAATATACGGCGTTTGCGTATCCAGCGTCTGCATCCATTCCGGCAAGATGTGATAAAAAAACTTTTCCGTCCATTCCATATAGTTGAAACGCGTGCGCCAAGCAATCGACATCGTTTCAATTTCGTTATTGCCGTTCCAAAGTGCCAAAGACGCGTGGTGCCGCAAGCGTTTCACATTGCATTCCACTTCTTTGTGCACATTTTCAAGCAGTGTTTCATCAAAAAACGGATATGGTTGACAAGCAAAGCAAAAATCCTGCCACACTAAAATTCCGTCACGGTCGCATTTGTCATACAGTGCGTCACTTTCATAGTACCCGCCGCCCCAAATGCGCAACATATTCATATTGGAAAACTTGACTGCCTGCAAATCGTATTCCAAACGCTCATCGGTATAGCGGTTGATAAAACTGTCTGCGGGAATCCAATTCGCACCCTTGATAAACAACGGTACGCCGTTAATTTTAAACTGAAAATTTTCACCGTATTCGTCTCGCTCGCGGTTGAGTTCAATCGTTCGCAAGCCGATTTTCTTTTCGATTTTATCGAAGACCGTGCCGTTAGCATTCAAGATCTCTACCGAAACCGTATACAACGGTTGTGTTTCGGCATCGGACAAATCCCGCGTCCACCACAACTGCGGATTTTCAATCGCAATCGTATTTTCGGCAGCATCGCCCGGTTTTAAAGAACTGATTTCATCAAAAAGCACTTGATTTTCCGGGGAAAGTACGCGTATATGGCAATGCAAGCCGGCATTTCCCGAAAAGCAATCCAACGCTGTATGTATATCGAGCCGCACGGCATTGTCACTATGGGTTTGCGTAATCAAAACATCGGAAATTTTTGCCGTGTTGTATCCGACAACGGCAATATCACCCGATATGCCGCTGGGTGGCAAAACGGGGCCCCAATCCCACCCAAAATGACATTGCGGTTTACGAATATGCGGAATGCCGTCCTGCCCGTTGCTGTTGCGCGGACATTTTTCAACCGACTGTTTTTCTTTCACATAATTAACAGGCGAATGAAACAAAATGCGTAAGGTATTGTGTGCCTGCAAATACGGCTTTACGGAAAAAGCATATTTTAAATGTGCATTTTCGCCGTGACCGATACACTCGCCGTTCAAATAGACATCGCAAATCGTGTCTAAACAACTGCACTCCAAATCGATTCTGTCACACGAAAGGAGCTCAGCCGAACAATCGAACGCCTTTTGATATTCCCAATCGGTGCAGGCAACCCAATACACCTCTTTTTCATTTGTGCCGACAAACGGGTCGGGAATTTGCCCAAGGCGCAACAAATCCAAATAGTTGCAACCGGGTACAACCGCCTTTTGCCATTCACCTTTTTCCGCTTCTCGGAATGACCAATCCCCGTTCAAATTCACTTTCATATTTATGCCCTCAAAATGGGGTTACCCATTTGCTTTCTCACTCAAAAATTGAATAAACCTATAAAACTTGAAATTCGTTTTGCGAAGCAGCATTAGTTTTTTGCTGATTTTGCCCGAGCGCACATATACATCGGGATTTATCGCCTTAACTTTTGCATCAAAATCCTTAAATTCGGCAATCACCGCTTTGTCATCCCAAGGGAAACTGGAATAAATCGTACTTTGCGTGCGGACAATCTCAGCGACGCGTGTTTCAATGTAATTTACATACTGCGGCACGGCATCCGACTGGTTTTTATATTCGCGGGCAAATTCCAACAAATGCAGACACACGCGGGTGTGGTCATCCTTGTGTTTTTGGAAACCTTTAATGCTGACGCTTTGCGTATCGAGCGCCAGGCGGTACATATACACATAGCAATCAAAAAAGGTCACGGTTTTCACAAACGGGACGGGGAACAATACATATTCAACATCCACATAAAAGCACTTTTCATCAAGGCGAATGTGATTATCCTTTAAAATGCTTGTTTTGATGACCAGCGCGTGCATTGGAAGGAGATTCTTTTCACAAACTTCCGCAAAAGCATATTCACGGTTTGGTCCAATGAAATCAAAGGTAATCGGTTTTGTTTTTGCAATATCCTCATAATATTCATAATAATTCGTAAACACAAAATCGGAATCGCAAGATTTCAAGGCGTTTACAAGTGTGACAAAGCCTTCCGTATCTACCCAATCGTCGCCGTCAACCACTTTAAAGTATTTGCCGCGTGCCTCCTGAATGCCGACATTGATAGTGGAGCCATGCCCGCCGTTTTCTTTGGAAATCACGCGGAATGTATCGGGATACTTTTCTGCATACTGCTGTGCGATTTCCGCTGTGCGGTCTTTTGAGCCGTCATCGACAACCAAAACTTCAATATCTTGTAATACACGGTCTATTACGAAAGAATCGAGTGTATTCTCTAAGAAATTTTCAACATTATAAGACGGAATTGTGATTGTAATAACCTTTTCCATCGAAATACCCCATTTATTTCTTAAATTTTTGATTTACAAAAACGAATAGTTTGAGCAAAGTATAACGCTCACCGTACAGCAACGAAAAAATCAACTGTTCACGCTTTGTCAAAGTCGAAAAATACGGGCTGTTTTGCGGAATAAAGTCAGCAACTTTTTCCGTAAGATTGGCTTTCAGCGCACGCAACGCCGGCACGGTTTCTCCTGAAAAATTCATAATTTCACGGCAAGGTAAAAAATAGCCGTGGAAAAAATATAACCAATTTAACTGTGCTTGATAATTATCATAAAGGTTTGCTTCTTTATAGAAAGAAAGCACGGAATCGACTGCCGCTATACGGTCATTTTTTGTCTTTTCAATATTGCCGCTTGTCATAATAGAGTTATCACGCGTCAAATATTTATAGGGGAAAAAACGCGGTATGCAACAAATGGAATTTGCCTGCGGATACAACTTTGGAATTGTACGTAAATCCTCATACCAAACCCGCTCCGGAAATAAAATTTTATCAAACAAAGATTTACGAAACATTTTATTACAAGCCGAAGGTGTCATCAAAAGCAAGTCCGGCATTTGCTCTATATTTGTTGCCTCTTTTGTCAGTTCTTCCGGGAATTGATATGTGTAACTAATCTCCCCTTGCGGAGTTACTTTTTGATACCCATATGCGATAATATCCGCGCCTGTTTCGACCGACTTTTTATAAGCGACTTCAATTAGATCCGCATCCACATAATCATCAGAATCAATAAACACCAATAAATCAGCAGTTGCCGCTTTTATACCCGTGTTGCGTGCTGCACTCAACCCACCATTTTCCTGATGGAACACCTTGATACGCGCATCTTTTTGTGCATACGCGTCACATATCGCACCGCTGTCATCCGTCGAACCGTCATCTACCAAAAGAATTTCAATATCCCTTTCGGTTTGGTTTTGAATCGATTCAACGCACTTCGGCAAATATGTCGCAACATTGTAAACAGGCACAATTACGCTGACTTTCGGCATAGAAATTACTCCTTATTTGGTTTTTTTGAGAGATAATTTTGCGTGTGTTTGGTTGAGAGAATGCATCAAATAGCCTAAGAAAGACCAAAACAGAAACGCCCCGCCCGTATTCATATAAAAAGTCTCCGAATAGAACATCATTGAAACAAAGACGGGTAAAAAGCACAGCAACAGGAAAGTATTGTATTTGTATTTTTCCCCTTTTGCTTTAAAGAAATAACAGAAAATCACGGTTAGCACCGATGCAATAAAGCAAAGCAACAGGAATATACCCAACGCACCTTGACTGACCAAAACATCAACAAAGCTGTTATGCATACTTTGGAATTTCCCGGAATCATTGTTGACAATATAGGTTTCCGGCAACTTCTGCTCTGCATACGGCACATAATTGCGGAAAGTAATCCCGAACAACGGGCTGGTTTTGAAAATTTCCAACCCACTTTGCCAAATCGCAAAGCGACGGTTGCTGACATCGTTGTTGATATCCGAATCCGTTCTGCCGATGATGATTTCCGGTATTTTAGACTCGTCATATTCACCGTTTTTGATTTCGTGTTCATATTGCCAAGTTTTTAATGCATTGCCCCCCGTCTGCACCACTTTCAAAACACCTATGGACGAAAGCGCCAAAAGCAATGCCAACACAAATGAAACTACACCGCGATACACTGTTTTTTTGTCTTTGATTTTTTTCCACCGTAATCCGAACAAATATGCAGCTG
>JBJEPV010000227.1:0-4626 GCA_051881415.1 Candidatus Fimenecus sp. | reverse complement strand
TAAAACGCCAATCCCACCAGCAATTCCCAGATAAATCCGACTTTTAAAAAGTACGCAAACGGATTTTTCGGCTCGTACCGTTCTGCCGCCGCGGCAAGCACAGCCGCGCGTTCTATGTCTTCTGTGAAATAATTTTCGGGAAGTGCATATTTTTCGGTCAGCATTTGCGCCACCGTTTCGGGTACCTCGCCCGTCAGTTCCAAGCGTTCCAGCTCCCCTTCACGCAAGTTGAGCTCCCCGGCTAAATCCTTGCGCCAAATATTGTATTCGGCGCGAAAATCCGCAAGCCCTCTGGTTTTCATACAATCCCCGCCCTCGTTCATTGGTTTATTCCAAATATACCACATTCTGCCGTTGCTGTAAAGCAGAACGGTTGCAAAATCCGCCGAAATTTTATATAATACTGTTCGGTCAAAAGCAAAAAAGTTTCAACCGACAAAAATGAACGGAGAATTTATGCGCACTTTATATGTTACGGATTTAGACGGTACATTTTTTGATAACAGCGGCACGGTTTCAGAAAAGAGCCGCCGCATGATCAACACCCTTACGCAAAGAGGACTGCTTTTTTCGGTCGCTACCGCAAGAAGCAGTTTGACGGTGAAAGACCTACTGCAAGGGCTTTCGTTTCCCGCACCGCTTATCTTAATGAACGGCGTGTTTTTATATGATTTGGGGAAAGACGAAATTGTTTCCTTTCACGAAATTGCGCCCCGCGCTTTTTCGGAAGTTGTGGCGGCGTTTCAAGCCTGTAACAAAGCGCCGATGCTGTTTTTGTACGGAGAGGACGGGCATATTTCCGTGCAGTACACGCGCTTGGATTTGCAAATCAACCGTGATTTTTACCATGCACGCAAAAAAGTGCTCGGCGAGCGGTTTTACCGTACAGAGCATTTACAAATCCCCCAAGGTCAGCACGCGGTGTATGTGAATTTGGTGGACACCTATGAAAGTCTTAAACCGATTACCGAACTTTTGGAGAAAATTGACGGTGTGCATTTTTCCTTTTACGGCGACACCTATACAGAGTATTGGTTTTTGGAAGTATACAGCGCCGAAGCGTCGAAAGCGAACGGTGCAAATGCGGTAAAAGCGTTGGTAAACGCGGACAGGTTGGTGGTATTCGGCGACAATTACAACGATGTTACGCTGTTCGCCGCCGCCGATGAAGCCTATGCCGTAGAAAATGCCGTGGACGAACTCAAAGCAAAGGCAACCGCCGTAATCGAGAGCAACGAGCAAGACGGCGTTGCAAACTTCCTTTGGAAACAGATGCAACCATAAAAAATGCCGCTTATGCCAACGCACAAGCGGCTGTATTTTTACGGGACAATATATTTTATAAGCGGGATTTTGGAAAGCAACAGTACCGCACAAACGCTGACTCCATAAATCGCAAACGGGATAATTGCCATATAATACACCGGATGCGTTGCCAAAACACCTATGCGTTCCACCAAATTCAGAAAGAACATATGCAGAACATAAACCCCAAGTGACGCCCCTGAAAGCGCACGCACTGTCTTTTTCGGTATAACTTTGCATACGCGTTCCCAACGGCAATGCTTTGCAAACAGCATCACCGCCGCCGAAAGCGGGAAACACGCCACAGAGCCGTATTCCATAAAGAATATATCCAACTCACCTGTTTTCCGCGACAGCCACCAAGTGCCGAAAAACATCAAAAGCGCTCCAAGCACGCCGCTTGCATACACCGCTATGCGGATTTTTCGTGAAAAAGATTCGTGCCGAATGAGCCAACCGAGGAACAGATAGCCGAGATACCCCGTCGCAATTGTCGGCACAATCCCGCCGTTTATCGGCTGTAAAAATCTGGTGATACACGGAAAAATGCCGCCAAAGCAGTACGAAAGCAAGCACAAATACGCAATTTGGCGAAAATTTTCGGGCTTTGCTAATTTGGAAAGCACCGGCATCGAAAGATATATACCGAAAATCACATAGAAAAACCAGAAAATATAACTTGCACCGTTATTAAAAATCGCGTTGCGCACCGCTTCAAAGGTGGGGAGAGGCGCTTTGTCGAGCACCATCGGCACGAACAGATAAAACAGCGACCAAAATACAAAGGGTATACCCGTTTTGGTAAACCGTTTTTTGAAAAATGTTTTGGTGGAATAGCGCGAACGGTATTCAAGCAGTGTGGTGCCGGTAATCATAAAAAACACCGGCACGGCAAAATGAAACACGGTTTGCTGGAGCATCGCCACAAACCACGCACGGGTTTCGGAAAACTGAAACACCAACCCCGAGCAATGCAGACACACCACCCCGAAGCAGGCAAAAATGTTCATAAAATCAATGTAATCGAGCCGTTTTGGCACCGCTGTATCCGCCACGGAAATCTCCCCTTTCATTTGTATTATAGACAAAAATGCTATGGGCTGTCAAGGGATACGGTTTACTTGCACGATTGCCGTTTGCAAGAGCCGCGCACAAAAGAAAAGCAATAAATTTTCAAAAAAATCAATTGACATTACTGTGCTTTCGTGCTATTATATTTTAGCGTCAAGCGGGCTTTTCGGTTTGGCGAAAGCGGAAAAAGCGATATGCTCCGTCTCGGGCGCTCTCCCCGTGTAAAATGTAGAGAGCAAACCACGATATGCGGATATGGCGGAACTGGCAGTTTTCAACCGAGCGCCTCCTGCGGAGGATGAAGCGAAGGTTGAAAAGGCGCAGCGGTCGAAATTGCGTGCCGCCCCAAGGCACAGGCAATTTCGGGCACCGCAAGAGTCACGCGAAAGCGGCTGCCTGTAAAAAAATAAATAATATGTTTAAAACGAGTTTTCACTCGATTTTAATATGCGGATATGGCGGAACTGGCAGACGCGCTAGATTCAGGTTCTAGTGAAGGCAACTTCATGCAGGTTCAATTCCTGTTATCCGCACCAAACAGTATAAATCCGAACCTTCTCATAGTTGGAGATGGGTTCGGATTTATTGTTTTCAAAGAGTATCCTAATTTTAACCAAAAGAAAAACAAGCAATAAATTAACGAGGCAAGGAAAATTCCTTTGCCTCGTTAATTTATTTCAATCTATCATATGTGTAAGAGATAGTTTTCACGTCATAAACTGATACTCCAGTGCACTTGAACTTTGACTTGTCGAAAATCGCCAAGTTCACACCGCTTGGACACATTGTACTCACATACTCAATACCGTCATACTTTTTGCTACGAATATAATCACTGATATATTGCGTTGGCAGATAATCCAAAGAATTATCATTTCGTAATGGTTTTGCAATTTCTTGCCCAATCATTTTTAAATGCTCGATATTAATAGCATATTGAGTGAAGTCAAATCCATATTGAACACCAATGAATGGACTGATCTTATCAATGCCGGCCAAATTAATAACATCAATATCCTCGCATAGAACAAAGCGACCCACAGTAACATAATCGTAAACACCTGCTCGGATTTCGTACAATGTTGTTTCTTGCGAATTAGACAAGTAAAGAACTTGTATGCCTGTTGGATTTACTCTGCCGCTGCTTGATTTACCGTCTGGCGGAGGGCCCATTTCTTTCTTGGTATAACCGTTTTCATCCGGGCAAATCCTTGCTCTAAAAAACACTTTCCTTGCTTTATACGATTTGCTTGCGCATCGCAAAAAAGTAAATAGCATATCTGTGTTAATATAATTACTATGAAAACGGTTTCTAAATTTTATTTCCTCTACGAAATCATCCCAGCAGTGATTTTTTAAAATAGAATTACTTTCAAGGTACTCATAATCTTGACTTTGAGGTATGCCCACCGGACTATCAAAAAGTTCCGATTCCTCGGCATATCTATCAGCACAGATTGCCGTTATTAATTTATAAATACCATCAGCTTCTAAATTGAATATGTGCCATTTATAACAGAGAATGTTTTTGATTAAATCCGTTGATTCTTTTGGAAAATCATCTGGAAGATTGGATACAGGCATGTATGTATCAAGCAATCCATCAAACATATCCGAAAGTGTTTGATCTTGCCCTATTTCATAAACATTAGCGTTTTTAGACCCGCAAAAATCACAATTTCCAATTTTTTTATTACCATCAATTATGGCTTTAATTTCCGAATCGCAGAAACAATTGCTGCAACAATACATATTATTTGCCCTCACCCAAATGTTTGCTCATCAATTCCAAATGATGCATTAAGGCTAATTTTTTTACAGTTCCTAAACCAGGATATGTTTGGTTATCGTAATGATCCAAAAATGCTTTAAGACCAAAAGTCATTTCGATTTTTGGTTTTTCGTTTCTGTACCATTTTGCTAATTTTTCAACAGCCTGATAAAATTTCAAAGCAGGGTTTGAAATATCATCATTTGAGTCAGAAACAAAATGCTTCACTCTTAAAGTTTTATCGTCTGCAAAATAAACAATATGAATCGCAACAGCATATGGTGCAAAACCAGAATCAGAATATTCATCGCCTATAATCGAATAATCTGAAAAACCAACAAATCCGTCATCAATATAGTAAATGTGATCATCCGAAAAAAATTCGTCAGTTACATCTTGATAATCAGCGTTACGCTCCTGCTTTGAGATTGTAAAATAAAGTGTGTAAGTTATAAAAAACTTGCACACTTTTTGCATAT
>JBJEPV010000226.1:0-4650 GCA_051881415.1 Candidatus Fimenecus sp. | reverse complement strand
TGGCTGTTGGTATTCGGCGCAACAAACACAAGCATCGAAATCAGCGCCAACGGCACCACGCCGAAGCCCACCCACGGCTTGACCTTGCCGAATTTGGTACGGGTATTATCGACCAAATACCCGATAACCAATTCGCAAATCGCACCGACAAAGCCCGCCACCAAAAACACGGTGGAAATCATATTGCCCATCGTGGTGGTATCAAAGCCTTTGCCCTTAAAAGCAAAGTCCGCAAAGAAGGTTGCGGTGTAGTCGGGCATCCAGCCCGTCATTAAGGCGACACCGAACAACCCGATGCCGAAAGTCCAAATTTCGGACTTTTTCATATATTTTTTCATACAATCTCTCCGTTCCCCGAATCCGTTTGCAATCGGCAAAATAGAAACAGAAAAGAGTGCCGCCCTGACACTCTTTTCTATCAAATTACAATTATTATACGCTTTACTGTATAAAAGTGCAATGCACGATTTACACAAATTTTGCGCCGATTTTACATCATTTTAACAAAGCCGGCTCTTTTTCGTCTGCATCATTGCCGACGGTTTGCAGATATGCCGCCTTATCGGGCAGAATGACTTGCAGCGCGCCCTCCAAAATTTGGAATGTACTTTCGGTTACATATTCGCACTCGCCGTCCACATTGACCGCGGCGGGCTTTTTGCTGAAAATCTGCATTTTTTTGCCGCGCACAAAGGTGGTGAAATCCCAACCGAGATGCTCGCCGCGCTTGTATTGCCCGACCAAACCGACCAATTTTAAGCGGCCGACGGTTTTGCGCACCATCACGAAATCCAACAGCCCGTCATTCGGCACGGCTTTCGGCGCGCCTTTGTACCCGCCGCCGTACCATCTGCCGTTCGCGCACAGCGAAAACAGCATTGTGCCCTCGTAGGTTTCTTTGTCATCCACCACAATTTTAAATTCGCTCTTTAACCGACGCATCAAGCAATAAAACAGCGACAAGGTATAGGCAAACTCGCCGCCGACGCCCGGCAGTTTCTTAAAATACGCCTGCTTGGCACACACCTCGGCGTCCAGCCCCATAGAGCATTGGTTAATCGCAACATGCCCGCCCGCGTCAATCAAATCAAACGCTACGGTTTCGCCGTTTACCTGCGCGCCGATGTCAAACATTTTGTCACTGCCGCCGAACACGCGCGCAAAATCGTTGCCCGAGCCCAAGGGGATAATCCCCACAGCCGCATTCGGATATTTGTAAACACCGTTCACCACTTCATAGAGCGTGCCGTCGCCGCCGCAGGCATAAAACCGCACCGGTTCGCCCGTTTTGGCAATGCTTTCGGCGTAGTCTTTGCCGTCACCGGGGGCGGTGGTTTGATAAATCTCCCACGAGAGGTCTTGGTGCTTTTCAAAATACGCCTCGATTTCGGGGATAATCCGTTTTGCCGCACTGCCCTTGCCTGCCGCAGGATTGACGATAAAAATATGTCTCATTTCCGTTCACTTCCCATACAGAAATTCTTTATTTAAAATACATATACAGCTGGCATTTGATCATACCGTTATAGAGTTTTCGGCGCTTGTCGGCTTTGCGCCCGAACAAGTCCTCAAATTCCGCCTCGGGGCTGATGATGCTGTAACTGAATCCGTGCCGTCTCTCGAACACCCTGCCCATTTCGCGGATGAGCTCGGCGGCGTATTTTGCATCCGCCAGCCGTTCGCCGTACGGCGGATTGGTCACCAGCGTGCCGCGCTCGGTCTTGGGGTGGAACTTACGCACATCGCCGTATTCGAGCACAATTTTGTCGGACACGCCTGCCCGCAGGGCATTTTCGCGTGCGGTTTTGAGCGCCGCACGGTCGGTATCCGCCCCGTAAGCGATAAAATCGGGGGCATCTATAACCGCCGCCTCTGCTTTTTCGCGTTCTGCCGCCCAAATTTCCCGGGGAATTTGCAAAAAGCGCTCCGCCGCAAACGGACGCTTGCGCCCCGGGGCGATATTCTGCGCGAGCATGGCGCCCTCAATTAAAATCGTGCCCGACCCGCACATCGGGTCGTACAGCGTATGGTACGGACGCAATCGGGACAGCGCGCACAGTGCCGCCGCTAAGGTTTCGCGCATCGGCGCGTCATTCGCCGTCGGGCGGTAACCGCGTTTATGAAGCGGCACACCCGTGGTGTCCAAAAAAATATGCACCTGATTTTTGAGTATGGAAAAATCCAGCCGATACCGCGCGCCCGTTTCTGCGAACCATTCTACGCCATATACGCCTTTTAAGCGTTCCACGGCGGCCTTTTTGATGATTGCCTGGCAGTCGCGCACGCTAAACAAATCGGACTTTAAACTGTACCCTTTCACGGGGAATTCATCCTGCACGCCAATCCAATTTTCCAGCGGCAGATTTTTCACGCCCTGAAACAGTTCCTCGAAAGTATGCGCCTCAAAACTGCCGAGCACAACAAGAATGCGTTCTGCAAAGCGCGAGCAGATGTTGGCGCGGGCAAGCAAGGCTTCATCGCCCGCAAAAAACACCCTGCCGTTGTCGGCGGTGACCGCTTCTGCGCCCATTTGCCGTAATTCGTCGGCGACCAAACTTTCCAAACCGAACAAACACGGCGCGGCAAAATTCAACTCCATAACGCATTCCTTTCTTTTCGTGCATCGATATTAAGTATATATGGATTCTTTGAAAAATTCAACCTTTTTGTTGGATTTTCTGTCAGTTTGTTATATTTTCCTGCTTGCAAATCGGTGAAAAAAGGACAGTAACGGTTGTTACTGTCCTTTAAACAACATAAAAAAGAATTTCGTTTACTGCTCCACAGCATAAACGCTGACTTTTTTGCGGTCTTTCCCCATTCTTTCAAATTTCACTTTGCCGTCGATTTTGGCAAAGAGGGTGTCATCGGAGCCTCTACCGACATTTTCACCGGGATGGATATGTGTACCGCGCTGTTTGACGAGAATGTTGCCCGCCAGCACGAACTGCCCATCGGCGCGTTTTACGCCGAGTCTTTTGGATTCGGAGTCACGGCCGTTTTTGGTCGAGCCCATACCTTTTTTGTGTGCAAACAGCTGAATGTTAATTTTAAGCATTATAAAGCACCTCTTTCAACATGGATATAATCGGGATATTGTTCTTCTAAGCCCGCAAGATGCAGGCAAAGCCCCTCGAGAACGGGGGACGCCGCTTTCGCTTCGGCACGGGTTGTAAGCGCGAGGGATAAAAACCCGTCGCGTTCGGCGATTTCGGGGGAAAGGCCCAAAATCTCGGTCACGGTGTTTGCCGCCATATAGACCGCCGAGGAAACCGCCGCGCAGATGATATCCTCACCCGCTTTTGCACGCCCCGAATGGCCTTTCACGGTAAACGAAACGCCGTTTTCGCCGAAATGAAAGTCTGCACAAATCATCGTTACGCGTTAATTGCGGCAATCTCAACCTTGGTGTAGGGCTGACGATGGCCTTTTTTGCGTTTTTCGTTCTTTTTGGGTTTGTAAGTGAACACAACGACCTTTTTGCCTTTGCCGTTTTTGAGGGCTTTGGCGGAAACGGTTGCACCCTCCACATAGGGCTTACCGACCTTGATGCCGTCGTCTGCACCGACTGCAATGACTTTGTCAAAAGTCACTTCGGCGTTCTCTTCGACTGCAAGCTTCTCGACGAAAATGACGTCGCCGGGCTGTACCTTGTACTGCTTGCCGCCTGTTTCGATTACTGCGTACATAGTTTAACCTACCTTAAATATAGACTCGCTACCGTGGGCACAAGCACGCTTGTTTTCTGTGCATACAGCACGCCCCCAATATGCGGCAAATGGTATTTTAACAGAATTGTCAAGCCTTGTCAACTGTTTTTTGCATTTTCCGATTCTATCGTTTCGGATAGCTTATTTAACAAATACATATAAATACAGAGAAAAGAAATGCAAAATCGAGCCCGCCAGCACAAAGAAATGAAACACGCTGTGAAAATACTTCTTCTTTGCGCCGATGCCGTAGATGATCGCGCCGAGCGTATACAGCACGCCGCCTGCAATCATCAAAATCGTGCCCGTGCGGTCAAAATATTCCCAAAGCGTTTTGATGGCGACAATAATCATCCAGCCGAGCGCCAAATACAGCACCATTTGCACAACTTTTGTTTTATTGAAAAGCGTTAACGTAATCGGCACGGCGGCGGCAACCGTCACCCACGCCACGGCGACAATCACCCACCCGAGCACGGGCTTGACGGGCGCAATCACCAACACCGCAAACGGTGTAATTGTGCCCGCAATCATCGGGTAAATCATCGCGTGGTCTACCATACGCATCGCCTTTTTGCCGCGGTTCGGGCGCAGGGCGTGGTACACGGACGAGCACGAATACATTGCAATCATCGTAAATCCGTAAACAAGACTTAAAACGGCATAATCCCAACGCCGCACAACAATCGCACGAATCAGGCACAAAAGCAGTGCCAGCACCGAAAGCCCGCCGCCGACCATATGCGAAATGGAATTGAGCCAATCCTCTGCCCGCGAATAATTTGCCAATTTAATTTTGTCCAGGTAACCCATTTTGAAACGCTCCTTTTGCTTTTTCGTTAAGGTGAGGAGAGTCGAACACAATATGCCGAAAATTTGATAGTACGGCGGCTTTTCACTTTTTCATCGTTGTCGGGCGTCAGCCCGACTGCCGTTTCAA
>JBJEPV010000225.1:0-4674 GCA_051881415.1 Candidatus Fimenecus sp. | reverse complement strand
CGCGGTAAAATACATTTTGTGCGTAGGGGCGAACTGTGTTCGCCCGCGGACAGGCGAGGACGCCTGTCCCTACGCGATACCCACCGTTCGTATCGAAATAAATTTATTTTTTCGCAAGACAAGGCGCGAAGGCGACGCTGTATGCAGATACAGCGAGCCGCACGCACCGCCGCTTTCTGTAAGCACCAATTCCCATTCGAGAGGAATTGTAACGTTTACCTACAAAGTAAATTTACGATTTGCTCCGCGTCACACGCGGCGGAAAAAGAAACTATTTCGCCGCGAGCTCTGCGCGGGCGAGTTTAATGTTCTCAATGAACCGCTTGCCGGTCTCGGTGATTTTCTTGTAATCGCCTGTTTTTGCACCGGCAGTCAGCGACGAGCCCGCGCCGACGGCAACTGCGCCCGCTTTAATCCACTCACCGACATTGTCCGCATTGACACCGCCGGTGGGCATCATTTTGGCATAGGGAATGGGGCCTTTAATGTCTTTAATAATCTTGGGGCCAAACAGGTCGGCGGGGAATACTTTCAAAATATCCGCGCCGTTTTCCATCGCCAAAAGGCCTTCGCGCACGCTCATAATACCGGGCATCATCGGTACGCGATACCGATTGCAAAGGTGCAAAGTATCAAGGTCAAGGGCGGGGCTGACGATGTATTCCGCACCCGAAAGCATCGCAATACGCGCGGTGGTCGCATCCAGCACCGTGCCCGCGCCGAGAATAATCTGGTCGGGAGTGTAGCGTTTGGCGAGTTCTTCAATTACCTTGTCCGCGTGGGGCACGGTAAAGGTCAGTTCAATCGCCGCCACGCCGCCTTCGATGCACGCGTCGGTAATGCGGATAGCCTTGTCCACAGACTCCGCACGGACAACCGCAACAATGCCGCAGTCCTGAATTCGGGTAATGATTTTTTCTTTGTCCATAATTGCATCTCCAAATGAAAATACTTTTTTTAATTCTGTTTCGCGTAGGGGCGAACTGTGTTCGCCCGCGGAACGGTCAAGACCGTTCCCTACGAGTACATTACCGTTGTACGCGTGCCCCTGCACCGTTCACGATATTTTCAACCTCTTTTAAAGAAGCCATCGAGGTGTCGCCGGGGGTGGTCATCGCCAGCGCGCCGTGCGCCACGCCGTAATTGACCGCTTTTTGCGGGTCGCCGGTGGTCATCAAGCCGTAGATAAGCCCCGAAGCAAACGAGTCGCCGCCGCCGACGCGGTCGAGAATTTCAAGACCGGGTAAAGACAGCCCGTTGTACACTTTGCCGTCCGCATAGCAGATTGCCGACCAATCGTTGACGGTTGCGGTTTTCACCGTACGAAGCGTGGTGGCAATCACCTTAAAGTTCGGGTACACCTTCACAACCTCGCCGAGCATTTTGTAATAGCCTTCGATGTTGAGCGATTTCAAATTCGCGTCGTTGCCCTCGACTTCAAAGCCCAGGCACGCGGTGAAATCCTCTTCGTTGCCGATCATCACATCAATATATTTTGCAATTTCGCGGTTGACTGCCTGCGCCTTTTCCTTGCCGCCGATGTCTTTCCACAACGACGGGCGGTAGTTTAAGTCATAAGACACAACCGTGCCGTATTTTTTCGCCGCTTTTACCGCGTCAATGGCAACCTGCGCCGTGGTTTCGGAAAGCGCCGCAAAAATGCCGCCCGTGTGCAGCCAGCGCACACCCAAAGTGCCGAAAATATAGTCCCAATCCACGTCGCCGGGCTTTAATTGCGCAATCGCGGTGTTGCCGCGGTCGGAAACGCTGAGCGCACCGCGAATACCGTAGCCGCGCTCCACAAAGTTCAAGCCGTTGCGCACACTTCTGCCGATGCCGTCATAGGGCACCCATTTAATCAGCGAAGTGTCCACGCCGCCCTGCAAAATAAAGTCCTCGACCAATCTGCCGACCTCGTTGTCGGCAAATGCGGTGACAACCGCCGTTTTTAAGCCGAAGCAACGGCGAAGACCTCTCGCTACATTGTATTCGCCGCCGCCTTCCCACGCGCGGAAATTTCGCGCGCATTTAATGCGCCCCTCGCCGGGATCCAGGCGCAACATCACCTCGCCCAAAGAAATCATATCATAGGTATAAGTGCCGGGTGCTTTTAATTGTAAATCCATTTTTTTCACTCCGTTTTTTAAGCCGTGACCTTGTCGGCAATGAGAATCGCCGCTTCGGTCAGCGCCAGCAAAACAATGCCGATCATCAGCATCCGCTTCGCCTTTTTTTCGTATACGGGATTGCTTTGCGAGCTGCCTTCTATCACGGTCATATCTTTTGTTTCGGTCGCCGCCGTTTTCCCGTTTTCGGAAACGGTATGCGCTTTTCTGCGCAGCACAAAGCATCGAATCAAACAAATAAATGCCGCAAGCAGTAAAAGCGCCGCGATTAAAAACCAAATCATCTCGCCAAATCCTCTCTTACCAGTTTATCCGAATTACACGCCGGAATACGCGTTAAAACCGCCGTCCACAATAATCGTCGTGCCGGTGATGAAGCTCGAATAGTCCTCATCACATAAGAACAAAAGCGAGCCCTCTAATTCCCGCGACTCGCCGAAGCGTTTCATCGGGGTTGCGGCAAGAATTTTGCCGGTGCGTGCCGTGGGGGTGCCGTCCTCGTTCCAAAGCAAGGTTTTATTCTGATTGGTCGAGAAAAATCCCGGTGCAATCGCATTCACGCGAATGCCGACCTCGGCAAAATGCACCGCCATAAACTCGGTAAAATTCTTGACCGCCGCTTTTGCCGCCGAATACGCGGGGATTTTCGTCAGCGGACGGTAGGCGTTCATCGAGGTCACCATCACAATGCAGGCATTTTCTTTTTGCGCCATATCGCGGGCAAACACCTGCGTCGGAATGAGTGTGCCCAGGAAGTTCAGATTGAACACGAACGAAATCCCCTGCGGGTCTAAGTCAAAAAAGGTTTTGATGTTTTCGTCTTTTTCGACCAAATCGACTGCTTCCAAGGTCTCTTTGGTGGTGGTGCCTTTCGGATTGTTGCCGCCCGCGCCGTTTAAGAGAATGTCGCAAGTGCCTAACTGCTCGTTAATCACCGCACGCGCGTTTTCCATACTTTCGGGTTCGAGCACATTGCACCCCACGGCAATCGCCGTGCCGCCCTCGGCGGTGATTTCATCGGCAACCTTTTGTGCCGCCGCTTCGTTTAAATCCAAAACGGCAACCTTGACGCCCTGGCGTGCCAAAGTCTTTGCGAAATCGCCGCAAAGCACCCCGCCGCCGCCGGTCACTACGGCAACTCTGCCCTTTAAATTCTCGTGTGTCATTTTATTTTCCTGCTTTCTGTTTTTCTGCGGCTTCCCAAAGCCCGTTGATATATGCCGCACCGAGTGCACGGTCGAACAGCCCGTAACCCGGGCGCGCCACCTCGCCCCAAATCATTCTGCCGTGGTCGGGGCGGATATATCCGTCAAAGCCGACCTCCTGCAAGGCTTTCACGATTTCGTACATATCGAGAGACCCCGCCGCGCTTTCGTGGGCGGTTTCGTTGAAATGCCTGCCCTCTACATTGACATTGCGCAAATGGGCAAAATAGATACGGTCGCCGACCTCTCGAATCATCGCGGGCAAATCGTTTTCGAGATTCGCCCCCAACGAGCCTGTGCAGAAAGTCAAGCCGTTGTATTTGCTCGGCACAGCCGCAAGCAGTTTTTTGAGCGCGTCCAAATTTGTGATAATCCGCGGCAAGCCGAAAATGCTCCATGGCGGGTCGTCGGGGTGGATTGCCATTTTGACATCGCATTCCTCGCAAACGGGCATAATCTGCTCCAAGAAATAAATCAGATTCTTCCACAAATCGTCTTCGGTGACATTTTTGTATTTTTCAAACAGTTCCTTGATTTCGGGCATACGCTCGGTTTCCCAACCGGGCATCGCATAACCGTTGGAATTGTCATCAATCTCTTTAAACATCTGCTCGGGGGTTTTGCCCTCGATTTGCACCCCGTCATAGGAAAGGCAGGTCGCGCCGTCGCACATTTGCAAGGCAAGGTCGGTGCGCGTCCAGTCAAAGACAGGCATAAAATTATAACAAATTACCTTCACGCCCGCCTTTGCGAGATTGCGGATGCAGGTTTTGTAGTTTTCAATGTATTTGTCACGCGTCGGCAAGCCGATTTTAATATCCTCGTGCACATTGACGCTTTCGATGCACTCCATCGTAAGCCCCGCGGCTTCGATTTCGGCTTTCATTTTTAAAATGTCCTCCATCGGCCACACTTCGCCCGCCGGCAGATAATGCAGTGCAGGCACAACACCCGTAACCCCGGGGATTTGACGGATTTGCTCCAAAGTCACCGTATCCTTTTCGCTGCCGAACCAGCGGAAGGTCATTTGCATAAATTTACCATCACCTTTCACAAGGAAATCAAATATTCCCCCATTTTTGTTTATTGTAACACTTCGTTTGGAATTTATCAACTGTCAATCCGCGAAAAAACACGGAATAAAACAAATTTTTTGTATGCAAAATTTGGAAAATACAAAAGAAATGCCCGCGTATGTTTTACGCGGGCGGAAATGCGGACATGTGCAGTTTATCGGCGGGAATGCAAATTTTAATTTAGATTAGCGGCGTAGCCGCGCTCCTTTTATTCGGCAAATTGTCAAATCAAGTGCAACACTTTTTAGAAATAAACTCAAGAGGAGA
>JBJEPV010000224.1:0-4795 GCA_051881415.1 Candidatus Fimenecus sp. | reverse complement strand
GGTTGAATATATTTTTCCAGCAGGGCATCCACCTTATTTTTGTCCGCTTTGTAGGTTAATGTAATTGGGCCGAATTTCTGCGGATAATACTCGCGTATATCCAAAAGAATGAACTCGCCGGGATACATATCCAAAGCCCTTTTGATGTCTTTGAGTGCATTTTCAAACAAATCCCCTTTGGTAATACCGTGGGCTAAAACAATTTCACCCTTTCTGTTTGTGTTCAGCCGCAGGCAAAATTGCCGGATACCGTGCTCAAACTGAACAAACAGATTGTCCTTTTGGCATTCTGCCATTGCGCTCATACCGTAACTGCCTGCATTGTGTGCGCCGGGAATCACAAGCCTTGTCAAAGGCACATCGTCTTTGATGAAAGACATCCAATTTGTGTAAATCATATTTCCTCCTATGTATTTTCCGTCCGTTTCATTCTATTGAAAATAAATCCCTGTATGCGGCAAATTGCAAAGAAAAGCTGATTCCGAAATCACGCAATCAGCTTTTACAGAACCATACAAATTATTCAACCGTTACGCTGCCGTCAGGTTTTGCGGTGATTTTCATACCGTCTTTCACATAGTTCAAAAATTCAGCACCTAATGAATCGATGACGACCATAGATGTATCGTCCAGCCAAACATCTGCCAGCACCGCGCCTGCCGCCGCAAGAGAATCAATCGGCTCTGAAAACAGCATACAGGCCGGCTGACGCTTCATGGCACAGGCACAGTAAAGCACCAATCCACCGGTTGTGGAGCCAATGGTTTGCGGCAGGCAAAGTGCCTTGCCAGCCATTTCCTTCCCGTAGAGGTCGGGATTGTTTTGGTCACCGCAGGTGGCCTTTTTATCGCCGAACTGCAATGCTTTTTGGAAAGAAGCAAGTGTATTCAAACCGTTATGCGAAACGAGCGCTTCGGCCGTAATATTGCCGGGAGAAACCGTTCTTCCTTGAAACGTTTTCATTTTATTTTTCTCCTTTCGTAATCTGCACAAGAATCTCATCGTCTGTGTAATACCGTGCGCTGGTGTAAGTTCTTAGCTTATTGCTGGATGTAATCACCGGCATAGCCGTACACAAAGGATTGTTCATATACATAAGCGGACAGATATAGCTTGTAATTACACCTGTCTTTTTCAGTCTTTCTGCATAAGGCGTTTTTTGAAATGCTTCCAAAACCTTCGGCGCCGCCGTGAATACAGTCGGAATGACCACCTTTTTATTTCCATACTGATTCAGGCTCTCTTCCACCCGTTCGGTCCAGGTGACAAGCTGATTCAGGCTCATATGCGGGCAACCCATAAAGCAAAGTTTCGGCCGGGCATTTTTATTTTTCCAAATCACAGGATAACTGTCATAAACGCGTTCCAGTTCTGCATCATCAATCACATAAACCCGTGCAGTATCCTTTAACAAGGCTTCCCCCTGCGCAACGGCTTCGGGCGTAATCTTATCAATATGATACAGCCCGACGGCACCGTTTGACGCAGTTGCGGCGCCGAAATCTTTCAGGTAAGTTTTCGTATCGTCCGACAAGCCTTCGCCAAGCCACTTGTCAAGCCCCTTTACATAAGGCACATCTTCCATAACCTTCATACCGATTGCGGAGCCGAGAAGTTGTGCTTCCGGTTTTTTTGTTGTTTTGATTTCAATAACCCAGTCCGCCATTCTGCCTTCGTCCTTCACAAGCCCGAACGAAGGAACACAGCCTGCAATAGAACCCATCAAATCAATAATCCCGGAATTTCTGTTGCATCTTGCACCGAGAACGGAATTTGCATACACAACCGCAGAAGATTCAGACCAAGAAAGAATGTCGCCCATTTTCGGCGTATTGCCTACTTCGTCCATATAGCAGGTACAGGTAAAGGCGTCTGCATCCATCAGCCCCAACTCGTTTAACTGCTTTTCGTAAAAATCCTGCTTGGTGTACATAAACTTGTTAAAGATAAAGTTTTGTAAAAAATTGGAAGGCACGTTTTTGTCAAGCGGCCTTGGGTCCGCAGTAAATTTCTGCTTTGACACCGCCCCCGTTTCAATAAGCCTTTCCATCAGGCTGTAAACAGGCGTAAGCGCTTTCAGACCGAAGGAGGTTACCAAGTGATTATATGTACCGGTTACAGGCACCATTTCATCAGCGCCGAACAATTCGCCGTAACGAACAAGCGTTTCCATAACCTTGGCAAGCGTTTCCCCTTTACTGCCGTTCAGAATTTCCGCCTGTTCCTTTGTCAGTTTCATTTTATATTCCATAGCGATCCGTCCTTATATTATATTTTCATTGCGGCTTCATATGCGCCCCAAATCACGGAACGCAAATTGCCGATGCTTTCACAATCCCCGACATAGGAAACATTTTTTCCGCCCTTTACGGGAGCAGGAATATATCCTGCACAGCTTATCACAGACGCACACGCCACGGAAAAGTCTTTGCCTGCCTTATCGGTACAGATGATTTTATCCGCCTGTACCTCTTTTAACTTTGTTTCCAAATAAACAGGCACCTTGTGCAGTGCAAACCATTCCCGCAAATATGATGCATTTGCAAGACAAACGCCTTTTTGACTGATTAAATCGTCCTTCATTTCCACAAGGATGACATTTTTATTTTCAAGAGCCAGCTCATAAGCAATTTCACAGCCCGTAAGACCGCCGCCGACAACCGCCACGGTATTCCCGACCGCGGCCCCGTTCAGGTATGCACAGCCCTCAATCATTTTTTCATATCCGGGCACATTTTTCAGTTGTCTCGGAACAGAGCCTGTGGCAACAATGACCTTGTCTTCTCCGAATACACTTAAATCCGTAATCTCGTCGTTCAAATGAATTTCAATGCCCTGTTTTTCCATTTCTCTGCGATACCATTTCAGCAAATCCCGCAGTTTTCCCTTATAGGATTCTGCGCTGGCAGGAATAAATGTACCGCCCAATACATCTGCTTTTTCGTGTATAACAGGCTTATGGCCGCGTAGTTTCAGCACTCTTGCAGCCTCCATACCACCGATGCCGCCACCGATAATATGCACGGTTTTCGGCGCATTTGTTTTTTCGATATGATGCTTATTCCATTGCATAACTTCGGCGTCAACCGCACATCTTGCAAGGTGCAGGCTGTCACTTAATTCTTGGTCATTCGGCACACCCTTGTAGTGACACATATTAAAGCAACCGTTGTGGCACAAAATACAAGGTCTGATATCCTCCTCGCGGCCCTCCATGATTTTTGTAATCCATTGCCTGTCCGCAAGGAACTGTCTTGCAAATCCCGCGCCGTCGATTTTTCCGGCGGCTACGGACGCTGCCGCATCGCGTATATTCAGCCTGCCTGCACAAATGACAGGAATATCCACAAATTTTTTGATATGCTCGACATCCTGCAAATTACAATTTTCAGGCATATAAATCGGCGGATGCGCCCAATACCAAGCGTCATATGTACCGTTGTCACAGTTCAGGCAATCGTAGCCTGCATCCTGTAAATATTTCGCGGCAATTTCAGACTCTGCCATATCTCTGCCGACCTCGGTATAGACCTCGCCCGGTAAAGCCCCTTTTCTGAAATCCTTTGTTTTCGAGACGACACTGTACCGAAGCGAAACCGGAAAATCATTTCCGCAGGCTTTTTTAATGGCTTTTACAATGTCAACTGCAAATCTATATCTGTTTTCAAGAGAACCGCCGTACTCGTCCGTTCTTTTGTTCACATATTTCAGCGTGAACTGGTCAAGCAAATACCCCTCGTGAACCGCGTGAATTTCAACGCCGTCCACGCCCGCTTCTTTGAGCAGTATCGCCGTTTTCGCAAAGGCGTCAACCATTTCGTGAATTTCCTCAACGGTGATTTCCCTGGACGGCACCTTGTCAGACCACCTGTTTGGGGAAGGACTGGGCGCCGCAGTAATTTTATCCAAATCCATAAAAGGTTTACTGACGGAACGCAAAGCCTTGTTTGTATAGAGCATTTCCATCATGGAGCTGATGGTAAAAGAACGGCCGAAACCGGCGGTAAGCTGCACGAACAACTTTGCACCGGTTTTATGAAATTCAGGCATCCACTTTGCCAAATCCTTATACATTTTTTTGTTCTTGTAAAGCCATTGCCCAAGCATAGGATTATAAACAGGCTGACATCCGGGTAAAATAAGTCCCACATTATTTTCCGCAACCTCTTTAATAAATCTTGCACCCATTTTATCGAAATGGTTTACTTCCATCCAGCCAAACAGATTGGTTCCGCCCATACTTGTCAGAACAATACGGTTTTTAATTTCACAATTCCCGATTTTCCACGGCGTAAAAAGCGGTTTCAACTTTTCGTCCATATTGCATAATCCCCCTTTATGATTATCTGCAATTTAAATTATAGCAATCATCACAAGTTATTTCAATAATATTGTTGTATTTCTGTAAATTTTCGCACAAATTTTCTACCGTATGCAAAGGTTCAAATCCTTTTTACCGTTGCCAAACAAAAGTGCATCGTATGATGCGCTTTTTGTTGTAGAAGGCTTGCATTGTAAACGGTTGAATCATTGGGAGTTTGAAGGGGAGAACGCATTGCATTTCGTGCGTAGGGGGCGTCGACTCGGCGCCCCGTAAATTTTTTGCAATGCAAATTGTTTATCGGTAGGGCGGGGTGATTCCCCTGATAGGGGAAATGTTTGTTATAATAGAGTAGGGCGGGGGCTTGCCCCCGCCCTACCCTAATAAAATGCATTTCGTGCGTAGGGAACGGGCATTGCCCGTTCCGTAAAATCGTATCAAATTATGCGGGCGATTCGTGAATCGCCCCTACAA
>JBJEPV010000223.1:0-4816 GCA_051881415.1 Candidatus Fimenecus sp. | reverse complement strand
TGCCAGCATTATTGCAACGGTAACCGATGCTCAGGGACAAACCCTAACCCAAACTCTACGCATACACAAATATACAACCGATTTAGACAAATTACACAGTTTGAACGCATTGTCGAGAAAAATTTGTGCCGATAAGCCTGCGTTGCAATACATTCTCAGCGAAATACAACAGATTGATAACACAAAGCGCTACCCGTTTTGGATAGAATGCATTGCTTTCGCGCTGATTGCCGGCTCGTTCACCTTGTTTTTCGGCGGTAATCCGTTCGATGCCCTCGCCGCCGCATTGCTCGGCGCATTACTTAAAGCCGTGGTATATGCCATTGACCGTACACAGGTAAATATGGTGTTTGCCAATGTGGTGTCCTCGTTTATTCTGTGCGCACTCACATTTCTTTGCGTTGCGTTCGGCTTCGGTCAGCATGCCGACAAAATTATTATCGGCAATATTATGTTGCTCATACCGGGCATTGCCATGACAAATTCCATTCGGGACATCATCAGCGGCGATATTATGGCAGGGATTCTTCGTTTTTGCGAAGCGGTTGTCATTGCCATCGGCATTGCCGCAGGATATATTCTTGCCGCACTGTTGTTTGGGGGGCTGATAGAATGAGTACGATGGATATTATTACACAAATTGTAACCGCCTTTCTCGGATCACTCGGCTTCTCCGTTTTATTCAATTTACGGCGAACAAAGTTGTTGATTGCCGCACTCGGCGGGATGCTCTCCTGGGGCTTATTTTTACTGCTTGGCATTTGGTTTACAAGTGAACCGATACGGTATTTTTTTGCAGCCGCTTTTGTGACCGTTTATGCTGAAATTTTTGCCAGAATCAAAAAGACGCCGACCACTTCTTACCTTGTACCGGGCTTTATCCCGATGATTCCGGGCGGCGCATTATACAGCACAATGAAATTCGCGTTGAATACGGATTGGCAATTATTCGGAAAAGCCGCGGCGTACACCTTACAAATTGCGCTTTGCATCACAGCGGGCATTGTGGTGGTTTCCTCCGGCATGCGCATGATTGTGGCGGCATATCGGTATCTGCGCAACCGTTTCGGCGTAAAAGAAAAAATTTAGAAAAACACTTCCTTTTTGTTTCGGCTTGTACTATAATACTGCTGATATTTTTATGAATATGGGACACTGTGATGAAAAAGACTGCAAAAAAATTCAGATTATCCCCTTTGCGCACCATCATTTTAGGCTATTTCTGCATCATTCTGCTTGGTGCGGTCTTACTTTGCCTACCGATTTCCGCGCGCAGCGGACATTGGACCAATTTTTTTGATGCACTGTTTACCGCCACTTCTGCGACCTGTGTGACCGGCTTGGTGGTGTTTGATACATATACCTATTGGTCTGTGTTCGGTCAGGTAATCATTTTACTGATGATTCAGGTTGGCGGCATCGGCTTTATGACGCTTGCCATTTCCGCGATGACGCTGACGAAGCATAAAATCGGATTGCGCAGTCGCTACACCTTGCAGGAATCTGTCAATGCCTCTCAGGTTGGCGGAATTGTGCGCATGACCAGATTCATTTTAATCGGTGCAGCCGTTTTTGAAATCAGTGGTGCCGTTTTATTATCAATACGCTTTTGTCCGCAATATGGCTTGTGGAAAGGGCTGTATTTTGCAGTTTTTCATTCTGTTTCGGCATTTTGCAATGCAGGTTTTGATTTAATGGGCGGCAACGGCGCGTTTTCCTCATTAACGCAGTATGCCGCAGACCCGTTGGTAAACTTGGTGGTCATGGCTTTAATCATTATCGGCGGTATCGGCTTTTTCGTTTGGTCGGATTTAAAAACCAACAAGTTTCGTTTTCGCCGCTACAAACTGCATACAAAGGTTGTTTTGGTCACAACCGCCGCTTTGATTGTCATCCCGTTTTTATTTATGTTGTTGACGGAACGCAACAATCCGAATTTTGCGGGTGCACCGCTGACCTATTTGCTGTCCTGTCTGTTCCAAACCGTCACAACAAGAACAGCGGGCTTTAACACCGCCGATTTAACGGCACTTTCCGATGCCACTGTGCTGTGTATGATTTTTCTGATGATTATCGGCGGTTCGCCGAGCTCCACCGCCGGCGGCTTAAAGACGACGACGCTCGCCATGCTTGTGGCGAGCTTGGTTTCCATATTTAAAAAGCGCAAAAACATCTCTTGTTTTCGACGCAGAATCAGCGACAATGCACTGTTACAAATCATTTCCATTACCGCGTTATATACACTTCTGTTTTTCGGCTGTGCCATGCTGATTTGCGCGTTTGACGGTATATCCGTAAAAGAAGCATTGTTTGAAACCGCCTCTGCAATCGGTACGGTCGGGCTATCCCTCGGAATTACCGCAGGTCTCAGCACGGCATCCCATTTGGTTTTAATGGCGCTCATGTTTTTCGGGCGCGTCGGCGGACTGACCATTTTGCTTGCATTCCACGACCAGCAGAGTGCCACACCGTCCAAATATCCCGTTGAAAATATTACCATCGGTTAAGGAGATTGCTTTATGAAATCGATTTTAATTATCGGACTTGGCAGATTCGGCCGCCATATGGCACAAAAGTTTTACGAACAGGGCAACGATGTCATGGCGGTGGATATTGTGGAAGACCGCGTCAATGTTGTTATGCCGTATGTGACCAATGCACAAATCGGCGATGCCACGGATGAAATGTTTTTAGACTCCCTCGGCATAGACAATTACGATTTATGCGTCGTCACCATCGGTGATAATTTCCAAAATTCTCTGGAAACCACCGCACTGCTCAAAGATTTGGGTGCAAATTATATTTTGTCACGCGCCAGCCGCGATGTGCACGCCAAATTCTTGTTGCGCAACGGCGCAGATGAAGTCATTTACTCCGAAAAAGAAACCGCCGAACGCTTAGCGGTCAAATTCGGCTCGGACAGCATTTTTAATTATATTGAATTAAACAAAGATTTCTCGATTTATGAAATCAGCGTTCCGGACAGTTGGGTTGGAAAATCCATTTTGCAAAAAAATGTCCGTTCCAAATACAACATCAGTATTTTGGCGATTAAAGTCGGTGAAACAATCCATCCTCTGCCCCATCCCGACCATGTTTTTACGGCGGATGAAATCCTGATGGTACTCGGCCGGAATGAGGATGTGGAACGATTAATTAAATAAGGTGCGGGGCAGCACACCTGCCCCGTTTGTTTTTTTACGGAGTAATATCATGCTGATTTCCATACATCAAATTCAAAAAAGCTTTTCCGATGAAGTTGTCTTAAAAAACATTGATTTAACCATTTCGGCAAAGGATAGAATCGGTCTTTTAGGTGTAAACGGTGTCGGGAAAACCACGCTCCTTAATATCATCAGCGGCGAGTTGCCGTACGATGCGGGCGAATACAGCGCCAAGCGCAATTTGTCGATTGGATATTTGAAGCAAAACGAAGCTTTAAACACAGAGAACACCTTACAGGAGGAAATTCAATCGGCGCTTTCGTCCGTATACGAAATGCGTGCCGATTTGGAAATTCTGTCACAGAAATTGGCATCTGTCGAGCCGAACACCGAACAGTATGCGGCGCTGGCGGAAAAGTATGAAGCGCTGTCCGGCGCCTATACTGCCGCAGACGGATACCATGCCGATGTGCGCATTCAAATCGTTTTAAACGGCTTGGGATTCGGCGCTTTTGATTTAAACGGTAAAGTCAAGACATTAAGCGGCGGCGAAAAAATCCGGTTTGCCATGGCAAAGGTGCTTTTGCAAAATCCGGAACTGTTGATTTTGGACGAGCCGACCAACCACTTGGATTTTTCCATGCTTTCGTGGTTGGAAGAGTACTTACAGGGTTATAAAGGTGCGGTTGTTGTCGTATCCCACGACCGTTTTTTCTTAGATAAAGTCGCCAATGACATCTGCGAATTGGAGCGCGGCGAGCTTGTGCGCTACAAGGGCGGGTACTCTGCTTTTTTGCAGCAGAAAGAAGAACGCATCCGCAGGCTTGAGAAAGAATATAAAAAACAGCAAGAGGAATTGGAGGCAATGCGCGAGTATGTGCGCAGAAATTTGGCAAAATCCAGCAGTACCAACAGCGTCGGGTCGCGGGTAAAGGCGCTGGAAAAAATGGAGCTTGCCGCAAAGCCGAACCCGCGGCAAAAGACAGCAAAATTTCAATTCTCGTATGATTACGAACCGTTTAAGTCGGTATTGACACTGGAAAATGTCGGGATTTTTGTCGGCAATTCGCAAACCGGCAAGCAACTGTATGACGGCGTATCGTTCACGGTAAACCAAGGGGACAAAATTGCAATCGTCGGGGCAAACGGCGTCGGAAAGACCTCTCTTTTAAAAGCAATTTTACGCAAACTCCCCTATTCGGGCAAAATCCGCATCGGCGGTAATGTAAAAATTTCATATTTTGACCAAGAACTTGCCGATTTGAACTTGAACGACACGGTTATGGAGGCAGTTCACCGCCGTTTCCCCGGGAAAACCGATTTGGAAATTCGCAGTGCGCTCGGCAGGTTGTTGATTGAGGAGGACGCCGTTTTCAAGCGCATACGCGAACTTTCCGGCGCCAACCGCGCAAAGGTTGCCTTTTGTATCATTATGTTTGAGCGCAGTAATTTTCTGATTTTGGACGAACCGACCAACCATTTGGATTACACAGCAAAAGAAGCCTTAGACAGCGCTTTGCAAGAATACACGGGCACCCTATTGACCGTATCGCATGACCGCTACTTCATAAGCCGCGTTCCCAATAAAATGCTGGAACTGCTCCCGAACGGTATCCGTGCATATACGGGCGGGTATACACAATACTGTCTTG
>JBJEPV010000222.1:0-4829 GCA_051881415.1 Candidatus Fimenecus sp. | reverse complement strand
CATAATTTGATACGACTTTACGGAACGGTCAAGACCGTTCCCTACGCACGAAATGCATTTTATTAGGGTAGGGCGGGGGTGATTCCCCTGTTAGGGGAAATGTCTGCGAAGCAGACAAAAGGGTGCCTGAATTCGGAGAATTTGCCCCCGCCGTAAGGTGCCCGTTTTCGGAGAAAATCCGCGCCCGCCCGCGAATTTTGATGTGATTTCGCGGAACAACACTAAGGTTGTTCCCTACGGTTGTAGGGGCGATTCACGAATCGCCCGCCGTTTTTGCCCCCTCTGACGAGGGGGCTGTCAAATGCAACGCATTTGACTGGGGGAGAGATTTTTTCCGTTTCTCTCCCTCCGTCACGGCTGCGCCGTGCCACCTCCCTCGTCAGAGGGAGGAATAACGGGCGGGCGTGGAAACCCGCCCCTACAACGGGTCGTCGAGGACGCCGACCCCTACGCACGAAATGTAATGTGTTCGCCCCCCCACAAACCCCAATTTGTCATTCTGAACGAAGTGAAGAATCTCCAACAGCACAAAATAAAACGATACGGCACGAGATTCTTCGGCTATCGCCTCAGAATGACACCAACGCGCGCGGGCACATAAGCCCGCCCCTACAAGCTATTTCTGCGCACATCCGGTATCCATTTTTCATTATTTATTTCTTTTTTTCTCGCGTATGACACAAAAAATCCCTCCCCGCATTGTGGGGAGGGCACGGTTTTCCGATTTACAATATGCATATACCTATACGATTATTCGCGCGTTGCGGTACGCGCCAAGGCTTGCATTTCGCTTTGCGAAAATACATATTTCTGATTGCAGAAATTGCAAATGACCTCGGTTTCGGGGTCTTCTGCCATTTCCGACAGCGCCTGTTTGCCTGTGGATACAAGCGCGCGCTCCATACGCTCGCGCGAACAGGTGCAACGGTAGCCGACTTCGGCCGTGTCGAGCACCTCTAAGGTAAATTCCGGCAAAACCGCGCGGCAAATCGCTTCGGGGGTTAGCCCCTCAAACAGCATTGTCGTGACGGGCTTAATCTTTTCCAAGCCCCGTTCGACCTTGTCAATCGTTTCGTCGGTCGCCGTGGGCAAAAGCTGAATGAGGAATCCGCCTGCGTTTATAATCCCTTCGTTTTCTTTGTCGCACAGCACGCCCAAGCCGCACACCGACGGCGTTTGTTCGCTGGCGGCGTAATACGCGGTAATATCCTCGGCGATTTCGCCCGTGGCAAGCGGCACTTGCCCGATATACGGTTCACGCAGTCCCAAATCCTTCATCACCGTCAGTGTGCCGTTTTTGCCGACTGCGCCCGAAACATCTAATTTCCCGAGCGCATTCAGCGGCAGTTCCACATCTACCCTGCCCGCACAGCCGCGCACATTGCCGCTGCTGTCGGAAACCGCCGTTAAGGGCGAAGCGGGGCCGTCCGCGCTGATTTTTAAGGTCAAACTGTCTTGTTCCCCTTTGAGCATACTGCCCATTAAAGACGCGGCGGTCAAAAGCCTGCCCAACGCCGCCGAAACCACCTTTTTCGTCCCGTGCAACCGTTGCATTTCGCGCACGGTCTCGGTGGTGTCGGCGCAAAGCACGCAGAGCGTACCGTCCGTATCCATCATTCTAACCAAATTCGGCATATCGTTTCAGTCCTTTCTCACGGCATATACAGCGCGTTCGCTCGTGTCGGTCAGCGGCTTTTCCGTGTACCCGTCAAACACGCCGAGCACCGTAAAGCCGGCGGTTTTGAGCATTTCCTCCCATTCGGCGCCCGAATAGGCACATTCCGTGAATTGCTCGCTCTCGCGTTCATAAATCGGCTCATCGTCGCTTGCGGGAATAAAGAAGTCAAGCGCAATATCCACCGTTTTTTCATCGGCTTGCAATTCGTTTTGCCACACGCAGTAGACCGCGTCGGTATCATACACAAAGGTATTGTTCCCCAAAACTTCGCGGTGCTTGTAAAGGGTGTTTGCGTCAAAAATAAAGACCCCGCCGGGATTTAAAAACAGCGATATGCGCCGAAGCGTTTCCTCCACCGCCGCGCGTGACGGCAAATGGTTGAGCGCGTCCAGCGTGCAGACCGCCGCGTCGAGCGTGCCGTACAAATCCAAGTGCGTCATATCCTGACATAAAAATAAAATATCCTGCCCCGCCGCGAAGGCCTTTTCCTGCGCGACGGCAAGCATATCGGGCGAAATATCCGCGCCGACTACCTCATACCCCGCTTTGGAGAGGAAAACCGACAGCGTGCCCGTGCCGCAACCCAAATCAAGCAAAAGCCCCCTGTCACGCCCGTAACGCGCCAACAGAGAGCAAATGGTTTTTGACAGGACGGCATAATCGACATTGTCGGTCAGCGCATCGTAAAAATCGGCAAAGACTTCGTAACTCATTGTGCGTCCTTTTTGCGCGCCGCCACGCGTTCAAACAGCTTTTCGTATCCGCTGCAACCAAACTGCAAAGAACGGTTCACGCGGCTTATCGTCGCGGTGGACGCGCCCGTTTCTTTGACGATGTCGGAATACACGCGCTTTTCCGAAAGCATTTTTGCCACGACAATACGCTGGGAAATCGCCTGCAACTCATTGACGGTGCACAAATCCTCGAAAAAGTCATAGCATTCGTCCATGGATTGCAGGGAGAGAATGCAGTCGAACAAAAAATCCAGATTGTCACTTTTAATTTTGCTGTTTGCCATTTTGCTTGAAACCTCCCGCACAAAGCGAATTGGATATTCTTCTTTCACATTTTAGCACACTAAACTTGAAAAGTAAAGCACTAAAAACGCGAAAATATGGGTGGAATTTTTTGGGAACACAAGATATAGTATTTTGCGCCGCAACGAAAAATTTTTTGAAAAAAATTCTGAAATTTTTTCATTTTTCGGTTGACACGGCGGCGGTTTTGTGATATTCTAATTCAGCCGTCAAAATCACGGCGGCAGTTCGGGAGCATAGCTCAGCTGGGAGAGCATCTGCCTTACAAGCAGAGGGTCACAGGTTCGAGCCCTGTTGTTCCCACCAATGTGGCCCGGTAGTTCAGCTGGTTAGAACGCTAGCCTGTCACGCTAGAGGTCGACGGTTCGAGCCCGTTCCGGGTCGCCACATTTGCCTCTGTAGCTCAGTCGGTAGAGCAGGGGACTGAAAATCCCCGTGTCATTGGTTCGATTCCGATCGGAGGCACCATAAATGCGGATGTAGCTCATCCGGTAGAGCGCCACCTTGCCAAGGTGGAGGTAGCGAGTTCGAGCCTCGTCATCCGCTCCAAAGGACGCTTAAAAACAGTTTTAAGCGTCCTTTTTTTCACCAATGACACGAAGCAGAATACGGCGACATAGCCAAGTGGTAAGGCATGGGTCTGCAAAACCCTGATCCCCGGTTCAAATCCGGGTGTCGCCTCCAAAGAAAAAGACACGCGAAAGCATGTCTTTTTTTGTTTTTCCCTGCGGGGAAAGGGATAAGATATGTGCATAAATTGGGATTTGTGGAGGAATACACGGAACGGGCAAAATGCAATGCGGGCGTAGGGGCGTGCATTGCGCGCCCGTTTGTAGGGGCGGGTGATTCCCCTGACAGGGGAAATGTCTGCTATAATAAAGTAGGGCGGGGGTTATTCCCCTGATAGGGGAAATGTTTGCGAAGCAAACAAAAGGGTGCCTGAATTCGGAGAATTTGCTCCCGCCGTAAGGTGCCCGTTTTCGGAGAAAATCCGCGCCCGCCCGGGAATTTTGATGTAATTTCGCGGAACGACACTAAGGTCGTTCCCTACGGTTGTAGGGGCGATTCACGAATCGCCCGCATAATTTGATACGATTTTACGGAACGGTCAAGCCCCCGCCCTACCATATAAACACAAATACAAACCCCAATTTGTCATCCTGAGCGAAGCGAAGGATCTCCGATAGCACTAAATAAAAATGTGCACAATGAGATTCTTCGCCGAACGGTGCAGAATGACGAAGTATTACAAATACTTAATTTTTATCTACAAAGAAGGGTACACATGGTTTTGCTCGGTGCGGCGGTGAATGCTGCGGCAATTTTTATCGGTGCGGGGCTCGGGATGCTTTTCAAAAAAGGCATTCCGGAACGCTTGCAAAAAACGCTGACGGCGGCGCTCGGCCTTTGTGTGGTGTTTATCGGCGTACAGGGCGCGCTTGCGGGCGAAAATTTGCTGGTTGAGGTGCTTTCCCTTGTTTTAGGCGCGCTTTTGGGCGAATGGATTGACCTTGACCGTCATTTAAATCGCTTCGGGGCATTTTTGCAGAAAAAGCTGACGAAAAATGACCAATCCTCCTTTGGCGAGGCGTTTGTTTCGTCCACACTGTTTGTTTGCGTCGGTGCAATGGCGATTGTCGGCGCGATTGAGGCGGGTATGCAGGGCAAATTCGACACCTATTACACCAAAGCCCTGCTCGACGGCGTGACGATTTTGATTTTTACATCTTCCCTCGGCTTCGGGTGCTTCTTTTCGGGCGTGGTCTTGTTTATATACGAGGGGGCGCTGTCACTGGCGGCGCAGTTTGTCTCTGCATTCTTAACCGACGCGATGATTACCGAAATGTCCGCCGTCGGCTCGATTTTGATTTTGGCGATTGGTCTGAACCTTTTAAAAGTAACCAAAATCAAGGTAGCGAATTTACTGCCGGCGGCATTTTTGCCGATTTTATTCTGCCTTTTGATTCGTTAATTTACATTGTAGGTCATCAAAATTTTTATTTATATTTGTATTTACACGGTAGGGCGGGGGCTTGAATTACTCGCCTGCCGGCTCAGACAGCGCTTCTGCTCATTTCATTCGCAGAGGTGTCCACCGGACACCCGCGCCCCCC
>JBJEPV010000221.1:0-4844 GCA_051881415.1 Candidatus Fimenecus sp. | reverse complement strand
TTTATTTTTTTCGTAGGCTCTATTCGGTTACCCCAACATTTATTATAGAGCCTTTATGTGTAAAGATACGGGAGCAGCCGAAAAGACTGTTCCCGTGTTTTCTATTTTAAAATTCCTCAGCGCGTTTACGGCGAATGCCGATACAAAGCGCGCTCACAGCGGCGGCAATCGGTAACAGGGCAAAGGGGAGAGCGTTTTTTGCCTGCCCCTGTGTTTTCGGAATATTGTCTTGTGCTGTCAGCGTGCCGCTTTGCGCGTCGGCAGTTGTTCCCGTATCAGAGCTCGTTGTATTCGTATTTTCGGTGTTTCGCTCCGTTCTGCCTAAGTCCTTGCTTTCGGTAAAGTCCGCGGCGGTAATTAAATACGAATACTTTACTGCGTCTTCGCTTGATAATGGTGTAAAGGTAAAGGTTTTACTTTTTAACTGTGTTTGATTGTTAAACAGCGTGTAAATTACCGTTATATCAAACGGCGTATCGCAATCCGCGATTTCGTGGGCAGGCAGGGTAATGTATCCTGTTTCGCCTGCGGCAATCCTTGTCAACGCATTCGGCTTTATTTCTATATTCGCGCCGTTTACTTGCACATAACGAATTGCTATGTCATATTCCGCCGACAGATTGCGCACCAACAGCTTTTGGTCTGCCGTGCTGTGATACCCCGGTGCCGTGCCGTCAAAGCGGATATACAGGCTGTCTACGGGGTTTTGCGCGGAATTAAACTGCGGGAACTTGCTGTCAGAAAAAACATTTTGAATTGTGTCCGTAAAGAAAAAAGTTTTGACAAAATCAACCGTGTACGGGTCAAATACATACATACCGTGGAACTGTCCGTTGACAAACCAAGTATTATCCGGCAAATACGCTGTCGACGCGTCCACATTGCGCTCGGGAGAAATGTGTAAATGCTTATTGTTTTGGCAATTTGGTTCTTGTGCGGTGTAGCTTGATGGGAAACGGCTGTCAAACGGAACGCAGGTTGCGCCGGAGGAGGTAACGGTATCAATAATATAGTCAGAATTGATATTGCTGCCCGTCACATTTTCGTGCCCGTAATTCGTAATAATCGCAATGTTTGTACCTGCGTTTTGCGCACGGCGCAGTCCTTCCGACATATGCTGCATCACGCTGAAATGGAATGCGTCCGATGCCGCAATGATTTCGGCATTTTCTATCGGGTCTAACCGTTTTTCTTTGGCGTCTTCATAGACCGAAAGCGGGCAGAAATCCCAAATGCTCGGAATATATTTAATGAAATCAACAATATAACGCTCGCAAAGGTCGGTGAGCACTGCATTCAAATTTTCATAGCCGATGTATTTTATCAGCCATTCAAATTCTTCTTCCGTCCCCATGGCAAGCTCCACAAATTCCAATATGGTTGCATAATCCAAATTCAGCGGGTTTCCGCACAAAGGGTCACCGACCATGGTTGTACCGCCGATTGCGGGAACATCTAAAATCACTTTGCGTGCGTCGCCTTTCCAGCCGTAATAATAAAGGTAGGACGCGCCGCATTGTCCGCCGTGGCTCAGCCCGAAAATATCGACCTGTTGCGCCCCTGTCAAGGCTTTAACTTCCTGTACAAATTCGTCGATTGCCTTTGCATAGGCAATTTGCCCTTTTCGCCAATCAAAATGGAAAATAAAAACATTGTCCGCGCCGCGCTCTGCTTCTACCATGGCGACAAGCTCTTTTTCGGCAATCAGGTCTTCTTCGCCGTTTGCGCGAAGCGTAGAAACACGCGCTTGCTCGGCAGACTGAATATGCGGAATGACATTGTATTTTGATGTGCCGTCGGGATTGCAGGCAATCGGCTCTAAGGTTTCCAATAAAATTCCGCCGAGAATATCCACAAGCTGTGTGGCATCTCCCGCAAAGGTTGCACCGGCAGTGCCCGCAATTTCAGGCAGAGCCGCCACAATACGGTCTTTTACCTTGGAAAAGTCCAATCCCCAAACCTGCTTTCCTGTGTCCGCATCGTCTAAACGCGGCCCGCTGTACCCTTGTAAAACAATGAACGGCGTTGTGTCCTTTTCCGCGGCAAAGGCGGAATAAGGTAGGAAGGATACCAACAGCAAGGCGACTAAAAAGACCGAAACCACTTTTTTCATTTACAAAACCCTCCTTGTTAAAAATACATAAAAATTTATATGTATTCTTAAAATTACAGTATAATATTACCATTTATAGCGAACGCTGTCAATTTACAATGATGCAGGCGGTTGTTGATTTGAAATTCATTACAGAATATGCTATAATACAAAAAAGAATATCATTTTAAAAAATGAGGGAAATTTATGGAACAAAGCGTACAGCTTGCGGCAAAGGTTGTGCCATCACCGCGGCAGTTAGCGTGGCAACAAATGGAATTTTATGCCTTTTGCCATTTCGGAATGAACACCTTTACAGGCAAAGAATGGGGCGACGGTACGGCGTCACCGTCACTGTTTAACCCAACAGATTTTGACGCAGACCAATGGGCAAAGGTTGTGAAATCCGCAGGGATGCGTGGGTTGATTTTAACCTGTAAGCATCACGACGGCTTTTGCCTTTGGCCGAGCAAATATACCGAGTATTCCGTGAAAAACAGCCCGTTTCGTAACGGGCAGGGCGATGTTGTGCGGGAAGTCGCAGACGCCTGCAAGCGCAACGGATTGAAATTCGGCATTTATCTTTCCCCATGGGATAGACACGAGCAAACCTACGGGCAGGGCGAGCCTTACAATACCTATTACAAAAATCAACTGCGGGAGTTGCTGACCGAGTACGGCGAACTGTTCTGCATATGGTTAGACGGCGCCTGCGGGGAAGGCAAAAACGGGAAAGTGCAGAAATATGATTGGCAAGGGTATTATGCGCTGATGCGGGAATTACAGCCGAATGCCGCAATTTGTATCAGCGGCCCCGATGTGCGATGGATCGGCAACGAGGCAGGCGTATGCCGCAAGTCCGAGTGGAGCGTGGTGCCGTCTTGGCTTTCCGTCAATGAATTTATTGCGGAAAAATCACAGAAAACCGACGATAAAAACTTTGCCAAGAAGCACAATGCGATGACATTGGATTTAGGCTCGCGCAAGGCAATCAAAGGCGAAACGGATTTGATTTGGTATCCCGCGGAGGTGGACACTTCCATTCGCCCCGGTTGGTTTTACCATGAAAATGAGGACGGCAAGGTCAAATCCATTGATAAACTCTATAAAATTTACTTGAATTCCGTGGGCGGCAACGCCTCGTTGCTTTTGAATATTCCTCCCGACAAAACGGGAAAAATCCATGCGGAGGATGCCATGGTTTTGGACTCATTCGGGCGGCTGTTAAAGCGTGAATTCCCTGAAAATCTGCTGAAAAATGCGCGCGCTTCCTCAACAAGTGAGGTGGATAATGAACACCGTGCCGCTTTTGCCTTGTCTGACGATGAAAACTTTTGGCAGGCGGCTTTGGATGATGAAAAACCGGAATTGATTATTGATTTTGGGCAGGAAACAAGCTTTGACAGCGTTGTTTTACAGGAAAACATTGCCACGGGACAACAAATTGAAGAATTTGATTTGTTCATACAGAAAAAGGGGAGTAACCGCTGGAAACGCGTCGGAAAATACACCGTCATCGGCTATAAACGCATTTGCCGCCTGAAAAAAGCGTATTCCACGCGAAAAATTCGCATTCGCATCCGTTCTCACCGCGGCAAGGCAACTTTATTGCATGTGGCGGCATATAAACGAGATGCGATTTTATAATTATGCTTTTTATATTCAAAAATCATCTGAAAATGCAGTTTGACTTGCAAAACACTTTACATGTAAAGGTATATGCTTGTCAAGAAGAAAAATCCTTGTAAAGCGAATTACTTTACAAGGATTTCGACTTTTTTTAGTGGGAAAAATGTTCAAAAATCAAAGTTTTTAACATTATGAACAGAGTTTTGAACATTTTAATCGTTGAAAATTAAATGACCAAATTCAAAAAATAGTGAATATTTATCTATCATTTTTGTATATTTTTGAATTTTTTTTGCAGTTTTTCCTGAAAAATCCTGCAAAAACGGTTTACCACCCGTCGATTTCACCGCGTTCCAATGCCCCGACGATTTTCTTGTGAAGAGCCGGGTAGTCTTTTTCCAGCGTTTGCAGTAATTCATTTACGGTTTGCCGTTCCGTTACCTTGTCGGCAGGGCATTTGCTTTTCACAATCGGCAGGTTGCATCTGCGCGCGGCGGCGGCAACCTCTTTTTCCGACGCAAATACTAATGGGCGAATCAGGTACAAATCTTTATTTGACAGATATGACACGGGGGAGAAGCAACCGATTTGCCCGCCGCGCAGCAGGTTTATCATAAAGGTTTCCGCCGCGTCGTCTAAATGATGCCCCAACGCAACCTTGTTACAGCCGTTGGCTTTTGCAGTATCGTGTAAAATCCCACGGCGCATTTTGGCGCACAGGCTGCACGGGTTTTTCTCTTGCCGCGTGACAAAAATAACCTCCCACAAATTGGTGGGTTTTACAATGTATTCGACTTGTAGGTCTTTGCACAGCGTTTTCACCGCCGAAAAATCCCCGGGAATACCGCCGAACTGATAATCGAGCGTAATCGCCACCACTTCAAAATGTTTCGGGTAAAACGACCGCAAGCGCGAAAGGGCATATAACAGCACAAGCGAGTCTTTCCCGCCGGAAACCCCGACGGCAATGCGGTCGCCTTCTTCTATCATATGATATTTATCTACCGCGGCGCGGCACAGGCTCAGTATTCGTTTCATAGAAAAACCTCCGAATTTGTCCTTATTCTACCGTAAAACAGCGATTTCGTAAACAGAAAATGCAAAAATTATGTTTGAGTAAACA
>JBJEPV010000220.1:0-23954 GCA_051881415.1 Candidatus Fimenecus sp. | reverse complement strand
TTATTCCTCCCTCTGACGAGGGTCGACTCCCTCACAGTGTGAGGGAGATGTCGCGAAGCGACAGAGGGAGACCGCCGCCATCAGCGGGTGGCACGGCGCAGCCGTGACGGAGGGAGAGAAACGGAAAAAAATCTCTCCCCCAGTCAAATGCGTTGCATTTGACAGCCCCCTCGTCAGAAGGGGCAAAAACGGCGGGCGATTCGTAAATCGCCCCTACAAATTGTAGGGAACAACCTTAGTGTTGTTCCGCAGAATTACATCGAACTCCACGCCCGCATAGAATCACATCAAAATCCGCGGGCGGGCGATTCGTGAATCGCCCCTACAACCCGTAGGGAACAACCTTAGTGTTGTTCCGCAAAATAACAGCAAAATCCACGGGCGGGCGCGGAGACCCGCCCCTACGATTGGATAGACAAATCCCAATTTATCTTTTATATCGAATTTTTCGCGGAATACTGAAATCCGTTTTGCGTCATTCGCCTGAAAATTTGTCACAAGTTTAACAAAAGTTTATAATTCACTTGTAAAATACTCCCCAAAGTGGAAATAGTATGGAATAACCGAAATAAATGGGGTGTATTTTATGAAAAAACTTTCGGAACAGTCCTTTAACCGCAAAAATGACGGGTTGCGCCGCTTGGCGGTGTTTTTTGGCGCGTCGGCGGTGATTTTAACCTTTTCTCTTTGTGCGCCGCCCAATGCCGAACGCTTTGATATGATTGGGATGGAACTGGCGGTTGTGGCGCTGGCGATTTTTCTGTGGAAATTCCCGATTGGCATTTATTTTTCCGCCAATCTGTTCACGCTGTCGGCGGCGGCGGGGTCGATTTTAAAACTGTATGACCGTTTCCCCGGCTACGACCGCGTGGTGCATTTCATCAGCGGGCTGTTGCTCGGGTATATCGGCGTGTATCTCATCAATCGCATTTTTGACCGCCTGCACACGGAGAGAATTCCTGTGCTCGTGCTACTGTTTGCGGGGATGTTCGCGTTTTTCGGCGCGGGATTTTGGGAAATCGTTGAATTTTTGACCGACTGTGTTGTGCATATGGATGTCCAGCACGGCAATACCGATACCATGGGCGATATTGTTGCGGGGTATTTGGGCGGCATTTTGTATCAAGGGTGTTTGTTGTTCCAATACCGCAAATATTTTTCCAAAGCCAATATTATGAAATTTATAAAGGGCGAGCCTGTACCTGCGAATGCCGCCGCATTGCAAAAGGAGCACGCCGCCCGATAAACAGGGGGCAAGCTCTATGCTGAAAAAACGGGAGTACATCTTTTGGATTGCGATGTTCTGCGGGCTGTCGCTGTTGTTGCTTTCGGTGGGCACGGTGTACGATTTGCAAATCGACTGTGCGCTTTACAATCCCGAAAACGGCTTTGCGCGATTTTTGCAGGACTACGGCGAGGTGCCGCGCTTTGCGCTGTGGGGGCCTGCCGCGGCGGTGCTGTATGCCACGCGCGAATGGGAATGTGAAACCGCCGTTGCGCTGATTGACAAATTGCGCCGCAAAAAAGGCGGCCTTTCCGAAAAAGCAAAGGCGACGCTTTTAAAAATCGCAAATTGGGGCTTCGGCATCGGCTTTTTGGTGCTCGGTTTTTTCAGTTGGCAAAAGCTCATTAAAAATGTGGTGAAGCATTGGTTCTCGGACGAGACAAAAGAAACCGTACTGTATACGGTGTTTTTGGTGACGGTGATTTTGGCGGTTGATGTGTTGGCGGCATATTTTACAAAGCGCAAAATCAGCGAAAAGACCTTGCACGCCTTAAAACCGCTTGCATACGGCGGGATTGTATTCGGCATTTTGTACCGTGTGAGCATTGACCCGATTAAAAATTTGGTCGAACGCACGCGGTTTTACGAAATGCTGACGGTGTACGATGACCGTGCCTTTACGATGTTTACCCCGTGGTATCAAAAGGGCTTCGGCGGCTCGTCGTTCCCGTCGGGGCATACGGCAAGCGGCGCGGCGCTGTTTTTGAGCCTGACGCTGTGCGACACCTTGGATTGCTGTAAAAATAAGGAGCGGCTGTTCTTCCTGCTCTCGTGGGCGTTTACGTGGCTTTTGGGCTTTACGCGTATGATTATGGGGCGGCACTTCCTGTCCGATGTGGCGGCAGGCGCGCTGTTGGGCTTTTTGTTCGCGATTGCGGCGCGGGAATTGTTTGTTCGCCGCGCGGCAAAGAAAATCGGCCTCGTCGCGTGAAATAGGTAAAAAAACCCCGCGGCACACTTGCAAAGTGTGCCGCGTTTTTTGCGGGTGGATAAATTGGGGTTTGTCTATCCAATCGTAGGGGCGAACTGTGTTCGCCCGCCCGCTGATTTTGATGTGATTTTATGCGGGCGTGGAAGCCCGCCACTACGCGCACGAAATGCATTTTCAGGGTAGGGCGGGGGCTTGCCCCCGCCGCGGGGTTCGATGTGAATTGACGGCGGGGGCAAGCCCCCGCCCTACCATGTAAACACAAATACAAACCCCAATTTTCACGCTGTTTTCTATTGTCTTCGCTCTTGCTTGCGCTTTCCCGGATTACACGGAAATGCCACGCATTTTGCGCGCCTTACTGTGCCGATTTATGCTGCTTGCCTGTGCTGTCGATGCGATAATCGTCCCAATACAAAAGCTCCTCGACCGTCACGAATTGGTACCCTTTTTCGGACAGCGCCTGCAAGCACTGCCGCAACGCCTCGGGGGTGTTTTTGACATCGTTGTGGAACAGAATAATCGACCCGTTTTCCGCCGCCCCCGTCACGCGTGACACCATTTCCGCGACCTCTAACCCTTGCCAATCCAAACTATCCACCGACCATTGCACGGTCTGCATGGAAAGGCGCTCTGCGGCGGTGATGACATCGTTTGTATAATCGCCCGACGGCGCACGCAGCAGTTTCGGCTTTTCACCGATACAGGCTTCAATTTCATCATTGCATTTTTCAATATCCGCGGTAATTTCGTCCAAGGACAGCTTGCTGTACGCCTTGTGGCTGTCGGAATGGTTGCCGATGGTGTGCCCCGCCTGATAAAAGGCTTTGACCGCGTCCGGATATTTGCGTACCCAATCCCCCACGACAAAGACGGTGACCTTGGCATGGTATTCGTCTAAAATGGACAGCAATTCGTCCGTATCCTCCGCGCCCCACGCCGCGTCAAAGGTGATGGCAACCTTTTTTTCGGCGGTATCCACGCAATATACGGGCAGTTTTCGCTCCTGTGTTTTTGCCGCCTGTATGGTTTGCACCCGTTGGGATACGCCTGCCGCCACAAATACCGCCGACAGCATCAGTATCAGCCCAACCGTAAGGGATTGTTTGGTTAAAAGCATATACCGTTTCATTTTACCGCCTCCTTAACAGGGGAGGGCGTGGCTCCAACTCGGTGTCACCCTCCTCACCTTAACTAATATGGTAACCCCCGATGAAAAATGCAAAAGAACACTTGACAAACCGAAAAAAATGGTGTATTCTATTCGAGCAATAAAGAAGAACCGTTCCGTTCTCACCTGTGAGTTTTGTATGAAACAGGTCAATACAAGGCAAACGCCCCTGTGTTACGGGGCAATTTGTGTGTATTTTCGGCGTGAACGGGTTTTCGTTCACGCTTTTTTGAATTTTTAAGGAGTGATTGGTATCAGTACCAAAGAAATGCAAATCAATGAGCAAATTCGTGACCGCGAAGTCCGCGTCATCAGCGCAGACGGCGAGCAGCTCGGGATTATGTCGGCGAAAGAGGCGCTCAAAAAGGCGGAGGAGAAAAACCTCGACCTTGTAAAAATCGCCCCCAACGCCAAACCCCCTGTCTGCAAAATCATGGATTACGGCAAATATCGCTTTGAACAGGCAAAGCGCGAAAAAGAAGCGCGCAAAAACCAAAAGGTTGTCGAAATCAAAGAGATTCGTTTGTCCTTAAACATTGATACGCACGACTTTGAAACCAAAGCCAAGCACGCCGAAAAGTTCTTAAAGGCAGGGAATAAGGTAAAGGTTTCCATCCGCTTCCGCGGCCGCGAGATGGCGCACCCCGAACTCGGGAAAGCCTCTATGGAAAAATTTGCCGAGGCGTGCAAGGAATTTTCAACCGTTGAAAAGCCCGCGAAATTAGAGGGCAGACAAATGCTGATGTTCCTGGCGCCCGTAAAACAGTAACCATTATTTCAGGAGGAATTGAAATGCCTAAAATCAAAACCCACTCCGGAGCGAAAAAACGCTTCAAACTGTCGAAAAACGGCAAACCGATTCGCGCACATGCAAACAAATCCCACATCCTTACCAAGAAGAGCACCAAAAGAAAAAGAAATCTTCGCAAGACGGCTGTTGCGGATACAACCAATCAGAAGCAGATTAAGCGTCTGATTCCCTACAAATAAGCGAAAGCGGCGTACCCGCAAAAGAAAGATTCGGAGGTAACTTACAATGGCACGTGTTAAAGGCGCTATGATGACGCGCAAAAGAAGAAATAAAACCTTAAAGCTCGCAAAGGGCTACTACGGCTCCAAGAGCCGACTGTTCAAGACCGCAAAGCAGGCGGTGATGAAATCCGGTCAATATGCTTACATCGGCAGAAAGCAGAAGAAGAGAGATTTCAGAAGACTTTGGATTACCCGCATTTCTGCGGCTTGCAAAATGAACGGGATGAATTATTCCACCTTCATCAATGGCTTAAAAAAGGCGGGCATCGACTTGAACCGCAAGATGCTTTCCGAAATTGCTATCGCTGACCCCGCGGCATTCACCGCGCTGACGGAACAGGCAAAAGCGGCATTGAAATAAGCGAAAACCACGCCTTGTGTTTGTCGGGGCGTGGTTTCCGTTTTCTTTTAGAGGAGGTGGAACAGGTTGGCATATCCTGTCTTACAAAGTCGAACCAACGCGAAAATTAAAGACTGCTGTCGCCTGACCGCCTCGGCAAAATACCGACGCGAGCAGGGGCTTTTTACGCTCGAGGGGCTTCGTCTTTGCGCGGATGCGGCGCAAAGCGGCTGTCAAGTGCAAACGCTGTTTTTGACCGACGCGGCACAGCAGAAGGGCGGCGAACGGCTCGAAACACTCGTAGCGTCGGCACAGAATATTTTTACCGTCCCCGACGAGGTCGCCGCGAAACTGTCGGATACAGTTTCGTCACAAGGCGTCTTTGCCGTTTTACAAATGTTGCCCGAAACGGCACTTTCCATACAAAAAGGCGGCAAATATGTGGTGTTGGATACGGTGCAAAATCCGCAGAATTTGGGGGCGATTGCCCGCACGGCGGAGGCATTCGGCGTAAACGGATTGATTGTCGGCGGCGGGTGTGACCGCTACAACCCGAAAGCGTTGCGCGCGTCGATGGGCTCGCTTTTGCGTCTGCCCGTGTTTGAAACCGATGACTTGGCGGCAACCGTGCGGGAAATCGGCAAAACCGTGCCGACCTTTGCCACCGTGCCCGACTGTACGGCAGAAAGCATCTGTGCGCAGGACTTTTCCGGCGGCGCGGCGGCGATTATCGGCAATGAGGGCAACGGTGTCCGTGAAGCGGTGCTCTCTGCGGCGCAAAAGCGCGTCACCATTCCGATGCGCGGCAACGCGGAGTCCTTAAACGCCGCGGCGGCGGCAACCGTTACCGTTTGGGAAATGATGAAATGAACGACGAGATTTATTGGATTTGGCTGTTGCGCTGTTTGGGGCCTGCCGCCGCGATTGCGGATATGATAGAGGTGTTCGGCTCGGCGCGCGGCGTGTATGAGGCGGGCACAGTCGAATGGCGGCTGTCGGGGATACTGACCGCAAAGCAGATTGCGGCGCTCTCAAAGTATTCCCCGTCCGAGTCGGGCGGTGTTTTGCGCGCCTGCCGCGAAAACGGCTGGGATATTCTCACGCCTGACAGCGTGTATTACCCGCAAAAACTGCGCGAAATCCGCAATTTTCCGCCCGTATTATTTTTGCAGGGCGACAAAGAAGTGCTCCTAAAAGAAGTGAAACTCGCCATGGTCGGTACGCGTAAAGCGACGAATTACAGCTTACGGGTGGCCGCCGCTTTGGCACAATCGTTGAGTGCGGCGGGCGTAACGGTGGTGTCGGGCGGCGCGCTCGGCATTGACAGCGCCGCGCACACGGGTGCGCTTCGCGCGGGCGGCAAGACGATTGCCGTGCTCGGCTGTGGCTTGGGTACGGATTATTTGCGTGAAAATGCGGCATTGCGCCGCGAAATTTCCGAAAACGGCGCGCTGATTACGGAATTTTTGCCGTTTTCGCCGGCGTCCAGAACGACCTTTCCGTTGCGCAATCGGATTATTTCCGCGCTGTCGCTCGGTACGGTGGTTGTGGAGGCAGGAGAAAAAAGCGGTTCCTTGATTACCGCGCGGTATGCTATGGAGCAAGGGCGCGATGTGTTCGCCGTACCGGGGGATGTCATTTCCTCCGCCTTTACGGGTGCGAACAAGTTAATTCACGACGGCGCAAAGCCCGTATTTTCGCCGCTTGATATTTTGGAAGAATATGTTTATACTTACTCTGACGCGATAAATTTGGAAGCGGCAGAGCGCGTGTTTCAAGACTTACAGCAAATGCTGCTGCGCCGAGGCGCGCCTGCGCACGGTGCACCCGCGTCCGCAAGACAACAGGAAACACCGCGAACAGCGCCCGCACACCCTGTCGGAACGCTCCCCGAAACGGCAAGCCAAAACGCCAAAGCAGTTTACGCCGCTTTGGGTGACGGCGAACGGCACATTGACGAACTGTGCGAAACCGCCGCCCTTTCGGTCGGCGACACGCTTGCGGCGTTGACGGAGTTGGAACTGTACGGCTGTGCCGCGCTAACACAAGGTAAAAAATATAAGAAAATATAGGAAGGTCTCAAATGTCGAATTTGGTAATTGTGGAGTCACCCTCCAAAGCAAAAACAATTCAAAAATATTTGGGGAAAGACTATAAAGTCACGGCGTCCGTGGGGCATATCCGCGACTTGCCCGCCGCAAAGCTGAGCGTGGATGTCAAAAACGATTTCGCCCCGAAATATGCGATTGTCAAGGGCAAGGAAAAGCTGGTCAAAGAGTTAAAAGAAATGGTAAAACAGTCCGACCGCGTCTACCTTGCAACCGACCCGGACCGCGAGGGCGAGGCGATTTCGTGGCATCTTGCCACGGTGCTCGGCTTGGATATGGACGACAAAAACCGCGTAAAATTCAACGAAATCAACAAAACCAGCGTGCAAAACGGCATTGCGCATCCGGAAAAAATCGATTTGGATTTGGTGGACGCCCAACAGGCGCGCCGCATTTTGGACCGTTTGGTCGGCTATAAATTAAGTCCGTTTGTGTCGCAGAAAATCCGCCGCGGACTTTCCGCAGGGCGCGTGCAGTCCGTGGCTTTGCGCTTGATTGTCGACCGCGAGCAGGAAATCCGCGCCTTCGTGCCTGAGGAATATTGGACGCTGGACGCGAAGTTTACCGCCCCCGGCTCAAAACGCGCGTTTGCGGCGAGCTTTGTCGGCGACGAAACAGGCAAAATCAAGGTGGAAACCAAAGAACAGTCCGACGCGATTTTAGCGCGCTTGGACGGTGCAGAATACAAGGTGACAAGCGTCAAAAAGGGCACGCGCCGCAAAACGCCTGCTCCGCCGTTTACCACCTCCACCTTACAGCAGGAGGGTTCGCGCAAACTCGGTTTCCAAGGCAAGCGCACGATGAAAGTGGCGCAGGAGCTGTACGAAGGTATGGAAGTGAAAGGCTACGGCGCAATGGGTTTGATTACCTATATGCGTACCGACTCGTTGCGCATTTCCGAGGAGGCACGCGCCGAGGGCAACGCCTATATTGCGGAGAATTTCGGGAAAGAATATCTGCCCGAAAAACCGCGGTACTATAAGACCAAAGCCTCCGCGCAGGACGGGCACGAGGCCATCCGCCCGACCGTGCCGTCTTTGTCGCCCGACAAAGTAAAAGACAGTTTAACTGCCGACCAATTCAAACTGTATTCGCTGATTTGGAAACGCTTTATGGCAAGCCTTATGGCAAACTGCGTGCAGGATACCGTTAAGGTCGAAATTCAGGGCGCAAACGAACAGGATGCGAAAGCGGACAAATACTGCCTGTTCGGCGCCTCCGGCTACACCGTGCGCTTTGACGGCTATACGAAACTCTATATCGCGGGCACAGACGAAGAGGAAGAGGACGCGTCCAAACTCCCCGCGCTCAAAGAGGGCGATGTGCTGAAATTAAAAGAATTGCTCGGTAACCAGCACTTCACCCAGCCGCCTGCACGCTACACCGAGGCATCACTTGTGAAAACCTTGGAGGAAACGGGCGTCGGCAGACCGAGCACCTATGTTTCGATTGTATCCACGATTACAGGGCGCGAATATGTTACCCGCGAACAAAAGCAGTTAAAACCCACGGAGTTGGGCGAAGCGGTGACGGGGCTTTTGAAAGAGCAGTTCCCGAATATCGTCAATGTGAAATTCACGGCGAATATGGAAAGCGACCTTGACAAAGTCGAGCACGGCGAAGTGGATTACATCGCCATGCTCCACACCTTCTATGACGGCTTTGAGGAAACCTTAAAAGCCGCAAAGGAAAAAACCGAGGGCGTGAAAATCAAATTGAAAGAGGACGAAACCGACATTCCCTGTGAAAAATGCGGGCGAATGATGGTGGTAAAAACCGGTCGGTTCGGCAAATTCTTGGCGTGCCCCGGCTACCCCGAATGCAAAAACACCAAACCGTTGGTTGTCGAGACCAACGCCAAATGCCCCGTCTGCGGCGGCAAAGTGATTCAGAAAAAGAGTAAGCGCGGCTACACCTTCTTCGGCTGTGACAATTACCCCAACTGCAACTTTATGACTTGGGATAAGCCCACCGACGAAGTCTGCCCCCAATGCGGCAAATCGCTGTTTAAGCGCAAGGGCGGCGTGCTCGCGTGCTTAAATGAAGGCTGCGGTTTTGAGAAAAAAGCCGAGCGCAAACGCAAAAAGAAAGACGATACGGGAGAAAATGACGAATGAAAGCGGCAGTCATCGGCGCAGGACTTGCGGGCGTTGAGGCGGCGTGGCAACTTACAAAATACGGCGTTGCGGTTGACCTTTACGAAATGAAGCCCGAAAAACGCTCCCCCGCGCACAAAACCGATTGGTTTGCGGAGCTGGTTTGCTCCAATTCCTTAAAAGCCGAACGGCACAATTCCGCCGCGGGGCTTTTGAAAGAGGAAATGGCTTCGTTCGGCTCTTTGTGTGTCGAAAGCGCCTTGCAGTCGCGCGTGCCCGCAGGCGGCGCGCTGGCGGTGGATCGCGACTGTTTTTCAAAATATATTACGAAAAAAATCGAAGAAAATCCGCATATTACCGTCATTCGCAAAGAGGTAACCGACCTGCCCGACGGCTATGACACGGTGATTATCGCGGCAGGGCCGCTGGCGAGCGACGGTATCAGCGAAACAATACGCGCACTTGCGGGGAACGGATTGTCCTTTTATGATGCCGCCGCGCCGATTGTCACCGCGGACAGCATAGATATGGGGGAGGCGTTTACCCAATCGCGCTATGACCGCGGCGGGGCGGACGATTATATCAACTGCCCGCTTGATAAGGCGCAGTATGAGGCGTTTTACGAAGCGCTCGTAACCGCCGAAAGCGCAGAATTGCACAGTTTTGACAAGCGCAAAGATGTCTACGAGGGTTGTATGCCCATTGAGGTACTCGCCTCGCGCGGGAAAGATGCCATGCGCTACGGGCCGTTAAAGCCCGTGGGGCTTACCAATCCCAAAACCGGGCACCGTCCGTGGGCGAATTTGCAACTGCGCAAAGAAAATTGTGCAGGCACGCTTTACAATTTGGTCGGTTTTCAAACCAACTTGAAATTCGGTGAGCAAAAGCGCGTATTTTCGATGTTCCCGGCGCTTAAAAACGCGGAGTTTGTCCGCTACGGCGTAATGCACCGCAATACCTTTTTAGATTCCCCGCGCCACTTAAACGGCGATTTCAGTTTACGAAGCCGCCCCGAAATCTTCTTTGCGGGGCAAATTACGGGCGTGGAAGGGTATATGGAGTCTGCCGCGTCGGGCATTTTGTCGGGGCTCAACGCCGCGCGGCGCTTACAGGCTCTGCAAACGGTGATTTTACCCGAAACCACGATGATGGGCGCACTGTCACGCTATATCAGCGACGAGAGCGTGCGCGATTTTCAGCCGATGGGTGCCAATTTCGGCGTCCTGCCGCCGCTTACAGAAAAAATCCGCGACAAAGCCTTGCGCTATACCGCGCTTGCCGACCGCGCCGAAGCGGATTTGCAAAAATTTAGGGAGGAACAAGGGCTATGAACATATTGATAGACGCATTCGGCGGTGACAACGCGCCGCTTGCAATCCTCAAAGGTGCGCTGGACGCGCAAAAAGAATACGGTGTTTCGGTCACCTTGGTCGGGGATACTGAAAAAATCAAAGCCTGTGCCAAGGAAAACAATTTAGATATTACTGCATTGGAAATTTTACAGGCAGACGAAATATTCGAGATGGAAACCCAGCCGACCGAGATTATCAAATCGCGCAAAAACACCTCGATGGCGGTGGGGTTGCAAGCCCTTGCCGACGGCAAAGGTGACGCCTTTGTTTCGGCGGGCAGTACGGGCGCTTTGCTTGTGGGTGCGACCTTTATTGTCAAACGCATCAAGGGCGTAAAACGCCCGGTTATCGGCGGTGTGATGCCCTCGGCGCAAAAGCCCTTTATTTTGGTCGATACGGGCGCGAATGTGGAATGCAGTGTGCCGATGCTTTGCCAATTTGCGCATTTGGGCAATATTTATATGCAAAAGATTTTGGGTGTCGAAAATCCGCGCGTGGCGCTTGCCAATATCGGCACAGAGGAAACCAAAGGCACCAAATTGCAGGTGGAAACCTACAAAGCGCTGTCACAAGCGTCCGATTTAAACTTTATCGGGAACATTGAAGTGCGCGATATTGCCTTCGGCAAAGCCGATGTGATTGTCGCCGACGGCTTTACGGGCAATGTCATTCTCAAAATGTACGAGGGCGTTGCCAAAATGATTACGACAGAGCTCAAAACGATGTTCAAGAAAAATCCCGTGACAATGCTTTCCTACCTCGGTGTGAAGTCGGGTATGGACGATTTTGCGGAAAAAATGAATTACAAAAAGTACGGCGGCGCGCCGATTATCGGCGTGCAGAAAACCGTCATTAAAGCGCACGGCTCGTCCGATGCCTACGCGATTAAAAACGCCGTGCGGCAGGCTGTGGACTGTGTGACGGGCGATGTCGCGGGCGAGATTGCAAAAACCTTGGGGAAAGGTGAGGGGAAAGATGCAGAACTTGCAGAATAATTTGGGCTACACATTCAAAAATCCCGATTTGCTCTCTCGTGCGCTGACGCATTCGTCTTACGCGAACGAATACCATGTGGGCACGGGCGACAACGAACGGTTGGAATTTTTGGGCGACTCGGTTTTGGGCTTTATCACGGCGGAATATCTGTTTGCCAATCATAAAGATTTCCCCGAAGGGGAACTGACAAAACTGCGCGCCTATGCGGTGTGCGAAAAAAGTTTGTTTGCTTATGCCAAAGAAATCGAACTCGGCAAATACTTAAAACTCGGCAAAGGTGAGGAACGCACCGGCGGCAGAAACCGCGCTTCGGTGCTTTCCGACGCGTTTGAGGCGGTCATTGCCGCGATTTATTTGGACGGCGGTATAGACGAAGCCAAAAAGTTTGTTTTGCGCTTTGTGGTGCCCTATGTCGAGGCAAAGCCGACCTTTAAAGACTACAAAACGATGCTTCAAGAGGTGGTACAGCAAAACCACGGCGAGGCGCTCGAATATGTGCTCGTGTCCGAATCGGGGCCCGACCACGACAAGCATTTTGAAATGGAAGTGCATTTAAACAGCAATGTGTTGGGGCGCGGCGTCGGCGGCAGTAAAAAGAAAGCCGAACAAAACGCCGCCAAAGAGGCGTTGGAGTTGATGGGCATTGAAACACGCTAATGTCGCGCTGTTCGTGCCGCACAAGGGTTGCAAACACGCGTGCAGTTTTTGCAATCAAAAGACGATTTCGGGGGAAAACAGTTCCCCGACGCCCGACGATGTGCGCCGCGCGTGCGAAATCGCCGTAAACAGTCAAAAATGCAATCCCGAAGAAAGCGAAATTGCGTTTTTCGGGGGCAGTTTTACCGCAATCGAAAGGGACTGTATGCGTGCCCTTTTGGCTGCGGCATTGCCGTATATACAGGGCGGTTTTTTTCGCGGCGTGCGCATTTCCACGCGCCCCGACTGTATCGACCGTGAAATCCTGTCCGAATTAAAAGATTTCGGCGTGACTTCGATTGAACTCGGCGCGCAAAGTATGTCCGACGCAGTTTTACTTGCCAACCGCCGCGGGCACACGGCAAACGATGTGCGAAGTGCGTCCGCGCTTATCCGCGAAGCGGGATTTTCCTTAGGGTTGCAAATGATGACGGGGCTGTATGCAAGCGATGATGAAACCGACTTGCGCTCGGCAGAGGAACTGATTGCTTTACAACCCGACTGCGTGCGGATTTACCCCACCGTGGTGTTAGAGGGCACGCACCTTGCCGCGCTTTATAAAAGCGGCGACTACACCCCGCAGACCTTAGAAACAGCCGTTCCCCTTTGCGCAAAACTGCTGTTGCGCTTTCATGAGGCGGGCATTCCCGTCATTCGTTTGGGGTTGCACAGCGGCGGCAATGTCGAGAACGGGTATCTTGCGGGCGCATACCATCCCGCGTTTCGCGAGCTTTGCGAGGGCGAGATTTATTTGCAAAACATGCTTGAAAAATTGCGCGCCTTGCCGCGCGACGGGGAATATCTTATCGAAGTCCCCGAAAAATCCCTTTCCAAAGCCAAGGGGCAGCAGAAAAGAAATGAAAAAGCATTGCGAAATCTCGGTTTTCGGTGTAAAATAAAGGGTAACATATTTTTAAAGGATTACGAAATTCAAATAAAGGAATTAGGCTATGATTTTAAAGTCGCTGGAAATGCAGGGGTTTAAGTCTTTTCCGGACAAAACCGTGCTGGAATTTAATAAGGGCATTACCGCGGTTGTCGGGCCGAACGGCAGCGGCAAAAGCAACATTTCCGACGCAGTGCGCTGGGTGCTGGGCGAGCAGTCCACCAAAAATTTGCGCGGGTCGAAAATGGAAGATGTCGTCTTTATGGGCACGGACCTGCGCAAAGCCAAAGGCTATGCCGAGGTCACCCTGCGCTTTGACAACAAAGACCGTACGCTGTCGAAAGACACAGACGAAGTGTCTGTCACACGCCGATACTACCGTTCGGGCGAGAGTGAATACATTATCAACGGCGAAAACGCCCGCTTGCGCGACATCAACGAACTGTTTATGGATACAGGGCTTGGACGCGACGGGTATTCCATTGTCGGGCAGGGCAAAATTGCTGAAATGGTATCGTCCAAAGCCGCCGAGCGCCGCGATATGCTCGAAGAAGCGGCGGGGATTTCCCATTTCCGCTACCGCCGCAACGACGCGAACAAGCGCCTTGCCGCCGCGGAGGAAAATCTGTTGCGCCTGCGCGATATTTTGACGGAACTCGAAGGGCGCGTCGGGCCTTTAAAAACGCAAAGCGAAAAAGCACAAAAGTTTTTGGTGCTCGCCGAGGAAAAAAAGCAACTTGAAATCGGCACTTGGCTTTACACGATTGACAGAACCAATGACCGCCTGCGCGAGCAGGAGCATAAAATCGCCACCGCCGAGGCAGGGCACAAAGCGGCGGCAGACGAATTGGAAATCATCGGCGAAAAGATTGACAGCGCCGCCGAGAAAACGCGCGAAATCAATGTGCAGATTGAAGAAATCCGCAACGCCGCCGCGCATTTTGAGGAGCAGGCGTCTGCGCTCGATGCACAGGCTCGCGTGGAGGAAAACTCCGTTTTACATAATACCGAGGCAATGGAGCGCCTGAAAGCGGACAAACTGTCCGAAAACGAAACCGAACAGCATTTGGAAGAACGCATTGCCGAATGCCGCGCCACCGCCGAGCAAAGCGAACAGGCGGCGGCGAACTTGCAGGCGGAACTTTCCGCCCTCGCCGCCGAACAGGACAAAAACACAGGCGACGCCGCGCAGTATTCCGAAGCGGCATCTGCGCTTTCCGCAGAGGTTTCCGCATTGTCTGTGGCGATTGCCGACAACCGCGTGACCGCCGAAACCGCAAATTCCTCGGTGGAGGAAATCCGCACCCGCATTGCGGCGATTGAGGCGCAACTCGGCGGGCGGCAGGACACTTACGAAACCTACAAGCAAAACAAAGAAAAGGCACTCTCCGCGCTGAACGATTGCCTGGAAACCATACAAAGCGTGCAAAACGCAATGGACGGCTACTCGATGCGCTTTGAAAGCCGTGCCAAAAAAGCCGAAACCATAAAACAGAATATCGAAGAAAAAGAACGCGAGGTACACAAAACGGCAGACCGTATCCGCTTGCTTTCCGACCTCGAAAAGAATATGGAGGGCTATCAGGGCGCAGTTAAAGCGGTGATGCGCGAATCTGCGCGCGGGGCACTTCGCGGCATACACGGGCCGCTGTCGCAACTCATCACCGTCAAGCCCAAATACACCGCGGCGATTGAAACCGCGCTCGGCGCGGCAATCCAGAATATCGTTACCGATACCGAAAACGACGCCAAGCGCGCCATTCAGTTTTTGAAAGAATCCCGCGCGGGGCGCGCCACTTTCCTGCCGATTGCGGCAATCCGCGCCCGCGAATTCACCGAAAAGGGATTGGATGACCAATACGGCTTTGTCAGTATGGCGGCGGATTTGGTCACAACCGATAAACAATATACCGAAATTATCCGCGCGCAATTAGCGCGAACCGTTGTGGCGGAGGATATGGACGCGGCAATCGCGATTGCGAAAAAGTATAACTACCGTTTCCGTATTGTCACACTCGACGGGCAGGTCATTAACGCGGGCGGCTCGATGACGGGCGGTTCGCGCACACAAAATGCGGGCATTTTAAGCCGCGGCAACGAAATCGAAAAACTGCAAAAAGACTTAAACGCGGCGCAAACCGAATTGGCTACCATGCAGTCCGACTATAAACTGTTCACCGAGGACCTCGCCGCCGCGCGTGCGGAAATGGAGGGCGCGCAGGGCGACCTGTTGCGTGCGAACGAAGAAAAAATCCGCTGTGAGGGTGAATTAAAACTCGCCGAAGAACAACTTTCGTCCGTATCGGGCACGGTGCGCGAATTGGCGGAAGAAAAAGAAATGCTCGAACACCGCATTGACACCGTGCTTGAAAATGCCGCCGCCGCGCGAGAGGCGCTGGAAACACAAACTGCCGAATTGCGCGAAAAGGAACAGGCGCTCGAAAAATTGACGGGCGACCGCGAGGCGCTTGCCGCCGCGCGGGAATCGCTGTCGCAAAAGGCGTCGGAATTACGGTTGCAAATTATGGCGCTCGAAAAGGACGCACAATCCGCACGAGACGAAATGCAACATTTGGAAAACCGTAAATTGAGCCATACCGACAAGCAAGGCAGTTTGGACAGTGAAATCGCCGCGTACGAGGCAAAGAACGCCGAACTTCTTCAAAATATCGAAAACTTAAAAGCAAACGCCGCGGCCTTACGGGAAAACAACGGTGCATCCCGCGCGCAAATTGACGAATTGCTGACACAGCGCGACACACTCGAAAAAGAAACCAACGATTTGCGCACCTTGGAGCGCGCAAAATCCGTGGAGCGCGAGAATTTAAGCGGGGAACTTGCTCGTTTGGAAGAGCGCAAAATTGCGATGCGCAAAGAGTATGATGACCTTACCGCCAAACTGTTTGAAGAATACAGCCTGACACGGCGCGAAGCGGCGGCGCTGGAAATCGAAATCGAGGATTTCTCGGCGGCAAATAAGCGCCTGAACGAATTAAAAGGGCAAATCCGCGCGCTCGGGTCGGTCAATGTTTCGGCGATTGAGGAATACAAAGAGGTTTCCGAGCGGTACGAATTTATGTCCGAGCAGATTTCCGATGTCGAGCGCTCGCGCGACGAACTCAACAAGTTAATCCGCGAACTGACCGACAATATGGCACAGCAGTTCCGCGACAAATTCCGTTTAATCAACACCGCGTTCGGCGAAACCTTTTCAGAATTGTTCGGCGGCGGCAGGGCGGAACTCCTGCTCTCCGACGAACACGATATTCTCGAAAGCGATATTGAGATTAAAGTCCAGCCGCCGGGGAAAAACTTAAAAAGTATCGAACCGCTTTCAGGCGGCGAAAAAGGCTTGGCGGCCATCTCGCTGCTGTTTGCGATTTTGAAAGTCACGCCCGCGCCGTTCTGCATTTTTGACGAGGTTGAAGCGGCGCTCGACGATGTGAATGTGTCGCGGTACGCGCAGTATGTGCGCCGTATGACCAAAAACACGCAGTTTATTTTGATTACGCACCGCCGCGGCACCATGGAAGAAGCCGACGTGCTTTACGGCGTGACCATGCAGGAGAGCGGTGTATCGAAACTGCTGGAATTAAAAACCGCCGAAATGGCGAAACAACTTGGGCTCGCGTAATCTTGGCTGTCTGCCGACTTTTCGCACTGCAATCTCGCGTACCTTTGTACGCGTCGCCAGTGCAAAAAGCCACCATACAACCAATCTTACGCTACGCCGGAGGACACTTCGCCGCCGCAAAAGGCACAATACAAGCAAAATCAAGCTACGCCGATGCTCGCGTAATCTTTTGCGCATTGCACATTTTCCCTCCGGTATCTCGCGTACCTTTGTACGCGTCGCCGTCGGGAAAATGCACACTGCATCAAAATCTTACGCTACGCCGGAGTTTGCGTGTATTGGCTGTTTTTCGCATTTTTCCCTGCAATCTCGCGTACCTTTGTACGCGTGACCGAGCGACAAATGCGTAGGGAACGGTCTTGACCGTTCCGAAAAATCACAGCAAAATAAAATTTGTCATTCTGAACGAAGTGAAGAATCTCAAAAAACAAAGTGCAGCAGAAAAGAGATCCTTCGCCTGCCGGCGCAGAATGACAATCAAGCGGGCGCGCGATGCACGCCCCTACAAATAAACAATACCCGTGTCATTTTGTTTGAAAGGAAAAAAGCGATGGGCATTTTCAGTAAAATCAATTTCGGACTTACCAAAACCCGCAACAAAATGGCGGGCGCGATTGACGATTTGTTCGGCGATGTTGAGGAAATCACCGATGACCTTTATGCCGAACTCGAAGAAATTCTCGTGATGAGCGATGTCGGCGTACCGACTGCCGTGGAAATCACCGAACGCCTGAAAAAGTCGGTCAGCGACAAGCATTTGCGCGGTGCCGAGGCGGTCAAAGAAGAAATTAAAGAAATCGTTGCCGAACTGTTAGACGGCGGCGAGGATATGGGGCTTGTCACCGTGCCGTCGGTGGTGCTGGTTATCGGTGTCAACGGCGTGGGCAAAACCACCACGATAGGCAAACTTGCCGCGATGTATAAAAAAGAGGGCAAGCGCGTCATTTTGGGTGCGGCGGACACCTTCCGCGCGGCGGCGATTGATCAACTCGATATTTGGGCGAAACGCTCCGATGTGGAGATTATCAAGCACAGCGAGGGCGCAGACCCCGCGGCGGTGGTATTTGACACGGTTTCGGCGGCCAAAGCGCGCGACTGCGATATTGTGATTATCGACACCGCAGGGCGACTCCATAACAAAAAGAATTTGATGGATGAGCTTGCCAAAATCTACCGCGTGATTGACCGCGAACTGCCGTATTCCGACCGCGAGGTGCTGTTGGTGCTCGACGCGACCACGGGGCAGAATGCCGTCAACCAAGCGCGCGAATTCAAAAATGTGGCGGACATTACGGGCATTGTGCTGACGAAATTAGACGGCACGGCACGCGGCGGCGTGGTGCTTGCGATTAAGAATGAACTGGGCATTCCCGTGAAATTCGTGGGCGTGGGCGAGCAGATTGACGATTTACAGCCTTTTAAGCCCCGCGCGTTTGCAGACGGGTTGTTCCAAAAAATGGACTATGCCGAAGAGGAGGAAGCGTCCGATGAAGAAAATAACGAAACAGATGTGGAAACTGACGGGCAAGACCTTCCGTCTGCTGGATACACCCCCACAGCACGAGATATTCCCGAAAACGAACCCCTTGGCGGTGCACAGGACACTGCGGCACCCGAAGAAGAAAGCACCCCTTCCACTGCGCGAGCAGATGAAGCGGGAGTTTTGGAATTGGAACAGAGTGCGGGAGAAGTAACCGAAGAAGAACCCGCCGAACCTAAGAAAAAGGAGAAAAAACGCTTTGGATTTTTTAATCGCCACGCATAATCTCAAAAAACGCGACGAATTACAGCGCATTTTGTCGCCCTTAGGGGTAACCGTGCTGACCGCCGACGAAGCGGGCGTCGATTTAACCGATGTCGAGGAAACGGGTACAACCTTTGAAGAAAACGCCCTGTTAAAAGCGCGTTCGGGCGCAAAAGAGGGCAATATGCCCTGCATTGCCGACGATTCGGGGCTTTGTGTCGATGCGCTTGACGGCGCGCCGGGTGTCTATTCCGCACGCTTTGCAGGTGAGCACGGCAACGATGCAAAAAACAATCAAAAATTGTTGGATTTGTTAAAAGATGTGCCCAAAGAGCGCCGCACTGCGCGCTTTGTCAGCGCCGTGGCGTGCGTGTTCCCCGACGGGCGCGAACTGACGGTGCGCGGCACTTGCGAGGGGTTGATTGGCTATGTGCCCAAAGGTGAAAACGGTTTCGGCTATGACCCGCTGTTTTACAGGGGCGAGCGCACCTTCGCAGAATTTTCCGCCGCCGAAAAAGATGCGGTTTCGCACCGCGGTAACGCCCTGCGCGCCCTTGCAAAGGAGTTACCGAAGTATTTATAATTTTCTACAAGCACAAATTTTTATTTAGCGGCGTAGCCGCAATCCTTATATTCCTCCCTCTGACGAGGGAGGTGTCACGGCATAGCCGTGACGGAGGGAGAGAAAAAGAAAATCTCTCCCCCAGTCAAACGCTACGCATTTGACAGCCCCCTCGTCAGAGGGGGCATAAACGGCGGGAGCAAATTCTCCGAATTCAGGCACCCTTTTGTCTGCTTCGCAGACATTTCCCCTGTCAGGGGAATAACCCCCGCCCTACCCTGAACTTTCAATGCGTGCGCGTAGGGAACGGTCTTGACCGTTCCGCGAAACGGCATCAAATTTGCGGGCGAACACAGTTCGCCCCTACGAATTGTAGGGAACGACCTAAGTGTCGTTCCGCAGAATTACAGCAAAATCCACGGGCGGGCACGGAGACCCGCCCCCACAACGGGGCGCCGAGTCGTCGCCCCCACAACCGCTTCTCTCCCTCCGTCACGGCTGTGCCGTGCCACCTCCCTCCCAGAGGGAGGAATAAAAGGAGCGCGGCTACGCCGCTAATCTAAATAAAAATTTATACTATAAATTAAAATACAACCAAGGAGTTCACTATGACCTCAAAAGAACGCGCGGCTTTGCGCGCACAGGCAAATTCCCTAAAAGCGCTGTTTCAAGTTGGCAAAGACGGTATCACGGACGCGCTGATTAAGCAAACCGATGACGCGCTCGAAGCGCGGGAACTGATAAAACTGAAAGTTTTGCTCGAAACCGCGCCCGAAAAGCCGTATGATATTGCCGACAAATTGGCGGCGGCAACCCATGCCGAGGTGGTTTCGGTGGTGGGCGGCTCGATGGTCTTTTACCGCTACAACAAAAAACTGCACGAAAAGAAAAAGAAATAAACAGGGGCGGTTTTATGAAAATCGGTTTGTTCGGCGGCACCTTTAACCCGCCGCACAAGGGGCATGAACGCTTGCTTGCGCAGTTTTGCGAACAACTGCAATTTGATAAAATCTTTGTAGTGCCCGACAAGCGCCCCGTGCACAAAATCTGCGACGATTTGGCGCTCGACAGCGAACGGCTCGAAATGTGCCGTTTGGCGTTTCAAGACCCGAAATACGAAGTCAGTTCTATGGAAATCGACCGCGCGACGGACAGCTATACCGTCTATACCGTCCGCGAACTTGCGGCGCAGTATCCGAATGCCGCATTGTATTTGATTATCGGCTCGGATATGTTCTTATCGTTTCACAAGTGGTATAAATACCGTGAAATTTTGGAAAAATGCACCCTGTGCGTTGCCTCGCGTGCATCGGAGGTGGATATAAACACCTTGCGCAGTTACGCATTTTCGCAATTTCGCATCTATATCAAAGAAAACGAGGGGAAACACATTTTGCTCTCGCCCGTCGAGCCGTTTGAAATCAGCTCGTCGGAATTGAGAACACGCATAGCCGCCGGCGAAGATGTGCGCGCATATCTTTCGCCGCAGGTCGAAAACTATATCAAGGAAAAGAAACTGTATGGATACCGAACGCAACGCTGAATTTTTGGAAGAAATTAAAAAGCACCTAAATCCCGACCGCCTGTACCATTCGTTAAATGTCGCGGACGAGGCGAAAAAACTCGCTTTGCACTACGGCGCGGACGAAAAAAAGGCATTTACCGCGGGGCTTTTGCACGATATTCTAAAAAACACCGCGCCCGCGGATTTATTGAAATTTTTTGAAGACAATGGTATAATGCTCACGAAAACCGAGCAGATAAGCCCCAAAACCTGGCACGCGATTGCGGGCGCCGCTTACTGCGAACGCGTTTTGGGCGTGACGGATACAGAGATACTCTCCGCCATACGCTACCACACCACCGGGCGCGCGGGCATGACGCTTTTGGAAAAGGTGCTTTTCATTGCGGACTTCATTTCCGCCGACCGCGACTATGACGGTGTAGACCGTATGCGCGAAAAAGCCTATATGTCGCTTGAATGCGCGATGGAAGAAGGTTTGCAATTCACCTTGGAGGAACTTGCGCACAACGGTTGGGCTATTCACGAGGACAGCGTGGATGCCTACAACGAAATTCTATATCAAAGAAAGGACGAAACCGCATGACACCGAAAGAATTACTTTTTTCTGCCGTGCAAATTCTCGACAAGAAAAAAGGTATGGATATAAAAGCCTTGGAAATTACGGAGATTTCCTCTGTGGCGGATTATTTTCTGCTCGCCACGGGTACTTCCTCTACGCATATTCGCGCGTTGGCAGACGAAGTAGATGAGGAACTTTCCAAATTAGGCGTACAGCCCGACCACATTGAGGGCAAAACCACGGGCTGGATTTTACTCGACTACAAAAGCGTGGTTGTGCATATTTTCACGCAGAGGGAGCGTGAACTTTTTAATCTTGAAAAGCTGTGGGGCGACGCGAAAGCGGTCGATTTGCGCGACATTTTGACAGACTGAACCCACAATAGATAAATTTTAACTACACAGGCAAAGGATGCGTTGTTATGGAATACAATTTCAAAGAAACAGAGCCGAAATGGCAACAAAAATGGGAGGAAGCAGGCGTTTTCCACGCGGTGGATAATGATGACCGCCCGAAATTTTACGGCCTTGTCGAATTCCCGTATCCGTCGGGCGCGGGGATGCACGTCGGGCATATCAAAGCGTACAGCGGCTTGGAGGTCGTTTCGCGCAAACGCCGCTTAGAGGGGTACAATGTCCTGTTCCCGATAGGGTTTGATGCGTACGGTCTGCCGACCGAAAACTATGCGATTAAAACCGGTATTCATCCGCGTAAGGTCACGGACATGAATATTGAAAAATTCACAAGCCAGCTGAAAAAAGTCGGTTTCTCGTTCGATTGGACGCGTGTGATTGACACCACAGAAGAGGGCTATTATAAGTGGACGCAGTGGATTTTCCTGAAAATGTTTGAAAACGGGCTTGCGTTCCGCGACAAAACGCTTGTCAACTACTGCCCGTCCTGCAAGGTGGTGCTGTCCAATGAGGACTCGCAAGGCGGCAAGTGCGATATTTGCCACAGCGACGTGGTGCAAAAGTCCAAAGATGTTTGGTATTTGCGCATTACCGAATATGCCGACAAACTGCTCGAAGGCTTGGAAACGGTGGATTACCTGCCGAATGTCAAGCAACAGCAGGTGAATTGGATTGGCAAATCCCGCGGCGCGTTCGTGAATTTCACTTTGAAAGATGTGCCCGAAACCCTGCGGATTTACACCACCCGCCCCGACACGCTGTTCGGCGTGACCTTTATGGTTATGGCGCCCGAACATCCGTTGATTGACAAATACCAAGACCGTATTGCCAATATGGACGCGGTCAAAGACTACCGCGCCGAATGCGCGAAAAAGACCGAGTTTGAGCGCACCCAGCTCGTCAAAGACAAAACCGGCGTGAAACTCGATGGGCTGACGGCGATAAATCCCGTTAACGGCAAAGAAATCCCGATTTATATTTCCGACTATGTTATGATGGGCTACGGCACGGGCGCGATTATGGCGGTGCCTGCGCACGACGGGCGCGACTATGATTTCGCAAAGAAATTCGGTATCCCGATTATCGAAGTCATCAAAGGCGGCGACATCGGGAAAGAAGCCTATACCGGCGACGGCGAAATGGTCAATTCCGGTTTCTTAAACGGCATGGACAACAAAAAAGATTCCATCGCCAAAATGATTACATATTTGCAGGAAAAAGGCATCGGCGAGGGCGGCGTGCAGTATAAAATGAAAGACTGGGCGTTCAACCGCCAGCGCTATTGGGGCGAGCCGATTCCGATTGTGCATTGCCCGAAATGCGGTATGGTTGCCGTGCCGTATGAAGAATTGCCGCTGAAGCTTCCCGAGGTCGAAAATTTCGAGCCCGGCTCGGACGGCGAAAGCCCGCTTGCGAAAATCGACAGCTTCGTCAACTGCAAATGCCCGAAATGCGGCGGCGACGCAAAACGCGAAACCGACACCATGCCCCAATGGGCAGGGTCTTCGTGGTATTTCCTGCGGTATGTAGACCCGCACAATGACAAGACCTTCGCCGATTATGACAAATTGAAATATTGGATGCCCGTCGATTGGTACAACGGCGGTATGGAGCATGTCACCCGCCACTTGATTTATTCCCGTTTCTGGTATAAATTCCTCTATGACCTCGGCTTGGTACCGTATGCGGAGCCGTATCAGAAGCGTACCGCACAGGGCTTGATTTTGGGGCCGGACGGCGTGAAGATGTCCAAATCCCGCGGCAATGTCATTGACCCGAACGAGGTGGTCGAAGCGTACGGCGCCGATGTTTTGCGCACGTATGTGCTGTTTATGGGCGACTATGAAAAAGCCGCGCCGTGGTCGGAAAGCTCGGTAAAAGGCTGCAAACGCTTTATTGACCGCATTTGGAATTTGCAGGAAATCCTGAAAGACGGCGACGCCTATTCCGAAAAACTCGAGTCTGCGTTCCACAAAACCGTAAAAAAGGTGACGGAAGATATTGAGGCGATGAAATACAACACGGCAATCGCCGCGCTGATGACGCTTTTAAACAATATCTATGACGCGGGCGAAATCAACCGTGCCGAACTGCGCACCTTGCTGATTTTGGTCAATCCCTTTGCGCCGCATGTAACCGAAGAAATGTGGGCAACCTTAGCTTTTGGTGAAATGCTCGCAAAAGACGCAAAATGGCCGACCTATGACGCGGCAAAATGCGTAGACGCAACGGTGGAAATCGTGGTGCAAATCTGCGGCAAAATCCGTGCAAAACTCAATGTGCCCGCCGAAATTTCCGCAGAGGATGCCATTGCCCTTGCGAAAGAGGAAGAGCGCGTTGCGGCGGAAATCGCGGGCAAAACGATTGTCAAAGAGCTGTATGTCAAAGGCAAACTTGTCAATATTGTGGCAAAATAATTTTACAAAACGAAACACAGCAGACAGAGCGTTTTTTGAAATGCTCTGTCTGCGGATTTTACGGTGAATTTTATGCATACTTTTGTAAAACGCTTACTTGCGGCAGTGCTGATTTTTGCGCTGACTGTGCCAATTTGCGCAGAAATTGTAAAAACCTGCGACCGTCAGGCGGCGCTGGCAGTCATTAAACAACAAACCGCCTATCCGGAG
>JBJEPV010000219.1:0-4874 GCA_051881415.1 Candidatus Fimenecus sp. | reverse complement strand
CGCCCCTACGCCCCAATTGTATTTTTTGCGTAGGGAACGGTCTTGACCGTTCCGTCAACAAATACAATCAAAATTCACGGGCGGGCATGGAAACCCGCCCCTACAACGGGGCGGCCGGGTCGCCCGCCCCTACGCGTCCGCAACACAAAAATCCACCAAAACCACAACATCTTGTGCCCGAAAAACGGACAAAAACTATAAAAAATCCAAAATTTAAAAAACCGAAAAAATTTGTTTGGTTTCACGAAAATTTTTGAAAAAAATTGTTGCTTTTTTCTAAACACTATGCTAAAATACTTAGGCACGCGTGGAAAAGGGGCTTGCCATGCCCATTTTTACGCGACTTGATATGCGATGATGCGGTAGGTGGCTGCACTTTGATGCAGGGAATTACCGCGGAGTATGTCCGATTACAAACCGGGCGACCCATAACAGTGTCTCACTCCGGCGAGCGTACCCCAACTGCGCTTTCCGTGACTCCCGTGGACATTGTGCGCTTTTCTCTGCCGTCCGAATGCCGTTTTGGTTTTCGGTTTTTTGTTGAAAGGTTCGTAAACACCCGGCAGGGTTGCAAGAAAAGCGCTTGCCCTGACTTTTTAAAGGAGGCAAACAAACATGGCAGCAGCAAAAGGTAAGAAAATCCGTATCAGACTGAAAGGCTATGACCACGATTTGGTGGACAGAGCAGCCGAGAAAATCGTTGAAACCGCAAAGCGCACCGGCGCACAGGTTTCCGGTCCCGTGCCGCTTCCGACCGAAAAGGAAGTCGTTACCATTCTTCGCGCCGTTCATAAGTATAAGGACAGCCGCGAACAGTTTGAACAGAGAACGCACAAACGGCTCATCGACATCCTCAGACCTTCAAACAAGACCGTTGAAGCTCTGACCGGCCTTGAGCTTCCCGCAGGCGTAGACATCGAAATTAAACTGTAATCTCGGTAGAAACGCTTACAGGTCATGTTGGCAAACGCCAACCAATAACCAAAGGAGGAATACACAATGCAAAAAGGTCTTATCGGTAAAAAAATCGGCATGACTCAGCTTTTTGACGAGAGCGGCAAGGTTATCCCCGTGACCGTCGTAGAAGCAGGTCCGTGCGTCGTTGTCCAGAAAAAGACAACGGAAAATGACGGCTACGAAGCCGTACAGGTTGGCTTCGGTGATGTCAAAGTCCAAAGAGTGAACAAGCCGCAGGCAGGTCACTTCAAAAAGGCAGACGTTGCACCGAAAAAGGTACTCAAAGAGTTCAGACTGGACGATTGTTCCGCGCTGAACGTCGGCGACATTCTCAAAGCAGACGTGTTCGCTGTCGGTGACAGAGTGGACGTTGTCGGTACCAGCAAAGGTAAGGGCACCGCGGGCGCAATTAAGCGCTGGAACTTCTCCCGCTTGAAGGAAAGCCACGGTACAGGCCCTGTCGCACGCCACGCAGGTTCCTTGGGCGCTTGCTCCGACCCCTCCCGTGTTTACAAGGGGAAGAAGCTCGCCGGTCACTTGGGCGCAGAGCGTGTGACCATTCAAAATCTCGACATTGTCAAGGTTGACGCGGAAAACAACCTCATCGCCATCAAGGGCGCCATTCCGGGCCCCAAAGGCGGCATCGTTGTTCTCGCCGATACGGTGAAAAAATAAGGAAGGAGTGTTTTAAATGGCGAAATTGGCAGTTCTCGACAAAGCAGGTAAAAAAGTTTCCGACATCGAGCTTGCAGACAGCATTTTTGCAATCGAGCCCAACGAATCGGCAATGCACCTGATGGTTGTCAACTATTTAGCAAATCAGCGTCAGGGTACGCAGTCCACCCTCACTCGTTCCGAGGTATCCGGCGGCGGCAAAAAGCCTTGGCGGCAAAAGGGCACAGGCCGCGCCCGTCAGGGTTCGACCAGAGCACCGCAGTGGACACACGGCGGCATCGCGCTCGGCCCGAAACCTCGTGATTACGGCTTTGACGTAAACAAAAAGGTCAGAAGACTTGCTGTGAAGTCCGCGCTTTCCGCGAAAGTTGCGGCAGAGGAAATGATTGTTCTCGACAGCTTCGGCATCGACGCAATCAAGACCAAAGAGGTTGCAGAGGTTCTCACCGCAATCAACGCGGGCAAGAAAACGCTCATCGTTCTGCCTGAAAAGAACGATGTTGTGTACAAGAGCGCCCGCAACATTGCCGGCACCAATGTAACCCTCGTAAACACGCTGAATGTTTATGACATCTTAAACTGCAACACCATTGTGGTGCTGAAAGATGCCGTTGCAAAAATCGAGGAGGCTTACGCATAATGAAACTTGCACAGGATATTATCCTCCGCCCCGTGATTACCGAGGAAAGCATGATGGGTCAGGCGCTGAAAAAGTACACCTTTAAGGTGGACAAAAAGGCGACCAAGCCCGAAATCAAAGCGGCTGTGGAACAGCTTTTCGGCGTAAAAGTCGCAAAGGTGAACACTATCAATGTCCGCGGTCATTTAAGAAGATACGGCAGATATGAAGGCTATACCGCCTCTTGGAAAAAGGCTGTCGTAACCTTGACAGAAGATTCCAAGACCATCGAATTCTTCGACGGTATGATGTAAAATCCCGACGATAATGTATGGAGCCCGACATGCTCCGCTAAATCGTTCTAAGGAGAGTGAATGAAATGTCGATTAAAGTCTACAAACCGACTACCAATTCTCGACGCAATATGTCGGTTACAGATTATTCCGAACTTTCCAAGGTTGCTCCCGAGAGAAGCCTTCTCGCGCCGCTCAATAAAAAGGCCGGCCGTAACAGTTACGGAAGAATCACCGTTCGCCACAGAGGCGGCGGCAACCGCAGAAAATATCGTATTATCGATTTCAAACGCGATAAGTTCGATATGCCTGCAACCGTGCTCACTTTGGAGTACGACCCCAACCGTTCCGCGCACATTGCACTTGTGCAGTATGCGGACGGCGAAAAAAGATACATTCTCGCGCCTGTCGGCTTGAAAGTCGGCGACAAGGTCGAAGCCGGCGTCAATGCAGACATTAAGCCCGGTAACGCATTGCCGCTGAGCGCGATTCCGGTTGGTACCATGGTACACAATGTGGAACTTTATCCCGGCCGCGGCGGTCAGCTTGCCCGCGCAGCCGGTAACGCGGCACAGCTCATGGCAAAAGAAGGCGTTTACGCTTTGCTGAGACTCCCCTCGGGCGAACTTCGCAATGTATCCGCTTCTTGTATGGCGACTGTCGGCACTGTCGGCAACGCAGACCATGAAAACGTCAAAATCGGTAAAGCAGGCCGCACCCGTCACCTCGGTGTTCGTCCGACCGTTCGCGGCTCGGTTATGAACCCGAATGACCACCCGCACGGCGGCGGCGAAGGCAAAGCGCCTGTCGGCCGTCCCGGTCCCTGCACACCGTGGGGCAAACCCGCACTCGGCTATAAGACCAGAGCGAAGAAGAACCGTTCCGATAAGTTTATCGTAAGACGCCGTAACGCGAAATAAGTCGAAAGGAGTGTAGAGTATGAGCAGAAGTGTTAAAAAAGGACCTTACGTTGCACCGAAGCTGTTGGCAAGAGTGCAGCAGATGAATGAAAACGGCGAGAAAATCGTCTTGAAAACCTGGAGCCGCAGCTCGACTATATTCCCGGACTTTGTCGGTCATACGTTTGCCGTCCATGACGGGCGCAAGCATGTTCCGGTTTACGTTACGGAGGATATGGTAGGCCACAAGCTCGGCGAATTTGCGCCGACCAGAACCTTTAAAGGCCATGCCGGTTCCAAAACTTCCAACAACGGTAAATAAGCAGCAAAGGAGTGTATAACGAATGGAAGCAACTGCAAAAGTGACCCATGTACGCATTGCACCCCGTAAAGTGCAAATCGTGCTGGACCTCATCAGAAACAAGCCTTGCGACGAGGCGATGGCAATCCTCAAGTACACACCGAAGGCTGCGTGTGAACCGCTTGGAAAGCTGTTAAAATCCGCAATGGCAAACGCTGAAATGAAAGATATGGATACAACGCGTCTGTATGTCGCAGCGTGCCGTGTCGATCAGGGCCCGACCTTAAAGCGCATCCGTCCGAGAGCGCAGGGCAGAGCGTACAGAATCAACAAAAAGACTTCGCACATCAGTATTGTGCTCAAAGAAGCAGAATAAGCGAGGAGGAGGTAAAACTATGGGTCAGAAAGTAAATCCCACCGGTCTTCGTATCGGTGTCATTAAAGACTGGGATTCCCGCTGGTATGCCAGCAAAAAGGACTTCGGCGACACGCTTGTCTCCGACAATCAGCTCCGTAAATATCTCCTCGAAACCCTCGCGCCCGCAGGCGTTCCGAAGGTAGAAATCGAAAGAGATGCCAAAAGAGTCCGCATCAACATTCACTGCGCAAAGCCCGGTATGGTTATCGGCAAAGGCGGCGCAGAGATTGAGAAACTCAAAGAAACTTGCAAAAAGAAACTCGGCGGTGACAAAGATGTTTACATCAACATCGTCGAAATCAAACAGCCCGACTTAAATGCACAGCTCGTTGCGGAGAACATTGCTTCGCAGTTGGAGCGCCGCATTTCGTTCCGCCGCGCGCTCAAACAGAGCATCGGCAGAACCATGAAGCTCGGCGCAAAAGGTATCAAAACACAGGTCAGCGGCCGTTTGGGCGGCGCGGAAATCGCGCGTTCCGAACACTATCATGAAGGCACCATTCCGCTGCAAACCATCCGTGCAGACATCGACTACGGCTTTGCCGAGGCAAAGACAACCTACGGTCGTATCGGCGTAAAGGTTTGGATTTACAAAGGCGAAGTGCTCCATGACAACCGCAAGCCTCAGAAGGAAGGAGGCACAAAATAATGTTACTGCCGAAAAGAGTAAAATACCGCAGAGTCCACAGAGGTCGTCTGACCGGTAGATCGG
>JBJEPV010000218.1:0-4929 GCA_051881415.1 Candidatus Fimenecus sp. | reverse complement strand
GTAGGGAACAACCTTAGTGTTGTTCCGCAAAATAACATCAAAATTCACGGGCGGGCGTGGATTTTCTCCGAAAACGGGCACCCTTTTGTCCGCATTCGCGGACATTTCCCCTGTCAGGGGAATCACCCGCCCCTACAACGGGTCGTCGAGGACGCCGACCCCTACGCACGCAATATATTTTTGCGCGTAGTGGCGGGCTTCCACGCCCGCATAAAATCACATCAAAATCCGCGGGCGGGCGAACACAGTTCGCCCCTACGGTTGGATAGACAACCCCCAATTTGTCATCCTGAGCAAAGCGAAGGATCTCCAATAGCACAAAATAAAAATATACGATACGAGATTCTTCGGCTGTCGCCTCAGAATGACAAACAGGCGGTTTCTTCACCGAACGCCTCAGAATGACAATCGGGAACGATTACGCATAAATATCCACAGCGGCGCGGGCGGTGGTGACTTTTGCCACATACGCGGCAACCGCCTTGTGCGCGGGGTGGTTTTTGTAGGCGTCCAAATCCGCTTCGTTCGCCACTTTGACCACAAGCATCGCGTCAAAATTGCGGTCGCAAACCACCTCGTTTTTGAAAAATTCGATGGATTGCAATACCGGCACTTTTCCGATCAGCGCTTCAAGGCCTTCTTTTACAATGTCCGCATTTTCCGCCTTGGTTTTGCCCTCGGCATCTGCAAATTTCCACATTACGGTGTGTATCAACATATCAAAAATCCTTTCGTTAAGACCAAATCCCGACATACCAATTGATCAACGGGTCGGCAAAATACATCGACAGTAAAATCCCAATCGCAAGATGCGGCCCAAAGGGCACTTCTTTTTTCATATCGCTTTTTTTGAGTGTGCGCGTCACGGCGAGCCAAAGCGTACCGACCACCGCGCCGAGCATTAACGCAATCAGCACATTGCGCCAGCCCAACAGGAAACCCGCCGCCGCCATCAGTTTAATATCGCCGCCACCCATGCCGCCTTTATACAGCATGGCAAGCACAAACAGCACCCCGCTTGCGGTGAAAATCCCGATCAGCCGCGACACAAGCTCCTGCCAGACAAAGCCGTGGTCTAAAATCTGTTGCACATAGACGAGCACACCGCCGAGTAACACGGTCACCCACATCGAATCGGGAATAATTTGGAACTGAAAATCAATACAGAACACAACAACGAGCGCCGAGCAGACGAGAAAATACCCGAGCAGGGCAAAATTCAAATTGCAATCTGCCAAAAAGACATACGACAGCACCCACAAAATGCCGTTCGCCGCCTCCACAATCGGGTAAATCGGCGAAATTTTTGCCTTGCAGTAACGGCATTTGCCGCCTAAAAACAGCCAACTGAACAGCGGAAACAGGTCATACCATTTCAGCGGATGCTTACAGGTGGTGCAAAAAGACGAGCCCTTTTTGAAATCCAACCCGCGCGGGATTCGGTAAATCAGCACATTCAAAAAACTGCCGATGACAATACCGAACAAAAAGACAAACACGCCGATAAAAATTTTCATCATCAGTAAATACCCGTTGTGGTCCATTTGCATTTCCCCCTCTGTTTATTCTGTCGCTTTCGGCGGATTTTCTTCGGCTGTTTCGCGTTCGGGAGCGACTGCCTCCGCCGACGAATTTTGCTCCGCCGCCTCGTTCGCGCGCTGTTCTTCCGCCTCCTCTGCGGCAAAACGCGCGGCGCGCATTTTGGTCAGCAAAATCGCAAGGAAAATCATCAATAAGGTTGCCGCCGAAGCAAACAGGCCTTCTTTTAACCCTTGCGGGAAATAGTGCATTTCAAATTCGTGCTCGCCCGCGGGTACCGGGAACATCATCCAATGGGAGCTGTGCTCGATAAGTTCCGTTTTTTCGCCGTCTATGGTTACCGTCCAGCCCGCGTCATACGGCATCGCCACGGTCATCACGCAATCTTTGGCGGCGGAAACCTTGCCTGTAATCGCTGTTTCGGAAAATTCGGTCATTTTCAATGTGCCGTTCTCTTGCAAGGCCTGCAAGCCATCTTGATATGCCTGCGCGTCCACCCCGTAAGGCAGGCAATACAATGCATCATCTGCATTGGCGTTTTGGTTGGCATACGTCGTCGGATTTTCGACCGTCGTTTGGAAGGTCAATGTCACGGGTGTGCCCGCCTCCACAACGCCGAGAGAAATCAATTCGCGGCTTGTAAAGTGCCCGCTGAATTCTTTTTCGCCCACCGTGGCGCGGTAGGTATTGAGCAACCCGCTTTGCGCCAACACAAATACCTCTTGCGTTTGCGTCGGGCTGAATTGCAACACAATACGGTACGCGTCGGACTGCATTTTATAGGCAAAATACCCCGTCTGTTGCACAACGGCGTCGCGGATTTCCGCCTCGCTCAGGCCCTCGCTGTGTTCGTGGTCGTGGTCTTCTTCCTGTGCGGCTTCGTCCGCCACAATTTTATCCACATAGGTGCAGTTTTCAAAGCGCACCTGCGTCGGCAGGTATTTCAAAACCGTTTCGCCGCCGGTCGCCGCCTGCCAAAGGGTGTTTTGTGTTGCAAAAATATCTGTACTGTACCCGTCCCAATGCACAATATCGGAATTTACAAGTAGGGCGGGATTGTTGCCGTTTTCAAAGGCATAAACCGTGCTGTCGCCCGCCGTGCCAAGGGGCTTGTATAACGGATTGTTTTGCAAAGCCCCGCTTGCGTCCATCAAGTAGGAAACCGCAAACAGTGTGTTGTAAATCGGGGTTTGCTGGGTGTATGTAAAACTGTCCTGCATATTGCCGGCGTTCCCCAAATCATATTGAAATAACGCGAAATCCGCATCGGCCAAATCCGAGGCGCCGGAAACACCGTTAAACCCGTATTGCGCGCCGATGTTCCCGGCACTCGCGTATTCGCCGGTATACAGCAGTTGCCCGTCGCCGTAAAATTCGGTACGGGAAACGGCCGCGTCGCCCGCCGACTGTGCAATCAGCGCCGCGGCGGCAGTCGCCGTTTCGGTTTTCGGATATAATGTTTCGGCTTTCACGCCGTTTTTCGCCGACGGCACCAGCGCAAATACGGATTCCGCCGCCAAAACCAACGCCAACGCCGCTGTAAGCCAAGCGGATTTCTTTTTGCAAAGACGCAACGCCAAAATCAGCAGGAACGAAACCGCCGTAAAACAGCCTGCCGCCCAAAGCATTTTGCCCGCCTCGTCGCTGTGGCGGAGCACGCCGAGCAAAATCCCCGCCGCGCACAGCACCCCGCTGACGGCAAATATCGGTTTTTTCACCGATTGCAGTTCTGTAAGCACCGTGCAGGCAAGTTTGGCAAGCAAGAAACTGTATAAAAAGGCAAAACGATACGGCAAATCCGTCGGGGCTTGCATACCGTGCCAAAAGGTATATAAAACCGGCACCGCAAAAGAAGCCCATAAAAACAGAACCAACACGATATGCGCGCCTTTTTCATTTTTGGAAACGGATTTCACCGCGGCATACAGCGGCAACAGCACCAAAGCCGCCGAGCCGATTGCCACCGCGGGCAACGCCGCCGAGGAAAACGCGGCGGTATTCCCTGCGCCCAAAAAATGCGCCGAAAAGAAATCCAGCGGGGAAAACAGCAAGCCGCTTTCATGCATATGCACATGGTGCGCCGAAGAAGCAAACATCGTCGGCAAAATCACCCACGCCGCACACCCTGCGCCCGCGACCGCGGATGCAATGAATTTGAGCAGGGTCGGCAGCAACAGCACATCGTCGTCTTTTTTGTTGACTTCGCGCGCGAACACGCAAACGAAGAAATATAACACCACGAAAATGCAAATCGGCACTGCCAAATCCACGCTTGTGATTAAAATCAGCGCGAACGCCGCCAAAAAGCCCCACGGCTTGCCGCCGTTGACGAGCTTTTCAAGTCCCCAAAGCACAAGAGGCAAGAAAAACAGTGCCGTCAGCCACAGCAAATGAAATGCATACGCCGCGTAAAAGCCGCTGAATGTATACAGCAAGGAAAATACAACGGTTGTAAAATCCGCACGGCGAAAATGCTTTTGCGCGTAATAGGCACTGCTCACGGCGATGCCCACGGTATTCAGCACGACAATGCAAACCGCCGCAAGATACAACTTTTCTGCCGGGAAGAAAAATGCAACCGCATAGAACGGATTTAACAAATAATAGCAAAGCGCCGCAAAGAAGTTTGTCCCCAAGCCTGATTGAAACGAATACAAAAGCGTTTTGCCCGCCTGCAAACGGGTTAAAAGTTCCTCTAAAAGCGGAAACTGCTGTGTTAAGGTGGTCTCGCGCAACAATACGCTGTCGCCCGAGAAGATGCCCGCGGCGGCAAATGTAATCAGCAGCACCGCAAGCGCCGCGCCGCCCGCCACAGCACACCAAAGCAGGTTTTGTTTGGTCGTTCGTTTCATATACATCCGTCCGTTCCGAAAAATCTGTTTCTATTGTAAGTATATCACAAAAGGGAGAAACTGCAAAGTGTTTTTGCAAAAAATGCATTGCCCGCCTGATTGTAGGGACGGTCGACCCGGCCACCCGTGGATTTTGATGTGATTTTGCGGAACGACACTAAGGTCGTTCCCTACGGGTTGTAGGGGCGGGTTTCCACGCCCGCCCATAGATTTTTATGGTATTTTGCGGAACGACACTAAGGTCGTTCCCTACGGTTGTAGGGGCGATTCACGAATCGCCCGCATAATTTGATACGATTTTACGGAACGGTCAAGACCGTTCCGTACGCACGAAATGCATTTTACAGGGTAGGGCGGGGGTGATTCCCCTGTTAGGGGAAATGTCTGCAAAGCAGACAAAAGGGTGCCTGAATTCGGAGAATTTGCCCTCGCCGTCAATTCATATCGAACCCCGCGGCGGGAGCAAGCCCCCGCCCTACCCTGAAAATGCATTTCGTGCGTAGGGAACGGTCTTGACCGTTCCGTAAAGTCGTATCAA
>JBJEPV010000217.1:0-4956 GCA_051881415.1 Candidatus Fimenecus sp. | reverse complement strand
GACCGTTCCCTACGCACGAAATAAAATTTTCAGGGTAGGGCGGGGGCTTGCCCCCCGCCGCGGGATTACCTGTAAATTGACGGCGGGGGCAAGCCCCCGCCCTACCGTGTAAATACAAATTAAAATTTATCATCTTAAACAAACCCAAAAATCCAAACGCTGAAACAGAATAGACAAAATCTAACTACACAGGAGAACAACCCATGTCCGGATTCAGAGAACCGCTGAAAACCGCCTCGGAATACCGCAGTTTGCAGACCGCTGTTGAAAAACACCGCCTGCCGCTCGGCGTTTTGGGGCTTTCGTCGATTCATAAAGCACACCTTATCGATATGCTTTGCGGCAATCTGTCGAAAAAAGCACTTGTCATTTTGCCCGACGAGGCGAGCGCCACCAAACTTGTGGCGGATTTGCAGACCTTCGGGCTTACTGCCGCGGTATATCCCGAACGCGAGTTCATTTTTAATACCGCCGCAGAAATTCGTTCCCATGAATACGAGCAAAAACGGTTGCAGGCGCTCACGGGGCTTTTGTCGGGTGCGGTGCAGGTGGTGGCGTGCTCGGTTTCCGCCGCCGTACAGCGCACCGTCCCGCCCGAAGATTTGCGCCGCCGCGCCGTTACCGTCAAAACGGGCGCGGACATCAACATGCAAGACCTTGTAACGGCTCTGCTCGAAAACGGCTATACGCGCTGTGATATGGTTGAGGGGGTCGGGCAGTTTTCTTTGCGCGGCGGCATCCTCGATTTGTTCACCACAGGCGAAGAAAACCCCATCCGCCTGGAATTTTTCGGCGACACGGTGGAAACGATGTCCTATTTTGATTTGCAAAGTCAGCGCCGCCACGAACGGCTCGACGAATTTTCACTGATGCCCTCCACCGAAATCCTGTTCCCGAACGATACGGTTTTGCTTGAAAAAATCGAAGCGCTCGCAAAAACCTTAAAGGGCAAACACGCCGCAAAACAAAAGGAAATGCTGTTCGCAGACATCGACCGCTTAAAAAGCGGCGTGAAATTGAACTCGGCGGACAAATACCTGCCGCTTGCCTATGAAACGGAACAGACAATTTTTGACTATGCCGACAATAACACAATTTTGTGTGTTTGCGAAAGCGCAAACTGCAAGGAGCGCGCCGCCGCATCCCAGAAACTTTTAAATGAGGAAATCAAAGAACTGTTGGAGGAGGGCACGCTTTGCAAGGGGTTAGATAAATTTTGTCTAACCTCTGCCGAGTTGTTCCGCGCGTATGAACAGCACGGCGCTATATATATGGATAATTTCGCGCGCGGCAGTTTTGACACGGCCGTGAAAGAGCTTATCACCTTTACCGCCACGCAGTTGCCCGGCTGGAACGGCAAATTAGATGTCCTTTTAGAGGATTTACAGCCGATTTTGCAAAAGGACGCTACCGTGGTGGTGTTCGGCGGCACGGAAAAATCTGCAAAAACCCTGGCAGAGGATTTGGAAAACGAGGACTTGCCCGCGCTGTATTTCCCCGTTGTGCCCAACGAATTTCCGAAAGGGCGCGTGACGGTGCTCCCCGGCACGCTGTCTTACGGTTTTTCCTATCCGCACGAAAAATTCTATGTCTACACTTACACGCGCGCCGCTGTGCGGGCGAAGCGCAAACGCCACGCCGCCTTTAAACAGGGGCAGGGGTTGCATTCGCTCGATGAACTCCACAAAGGCGATTATGTTGTCCACGCCGCGCACGGTATCGGCGTGTTTGACGGCATTCAAAAGTTAGAAGTCGGCAAAATCACCAAGGATTACATTAAAATCCGCTATGCCAAAAGCGATGTGCTGTATGTGCCCGTCACACAACTCGATTTGGTGTCGAAATATATCGGCCCGCATGAGGAAAGCGGCAGAACGGTCAAATTAAACCGCATCGGCGGCAAGGAATGGGAGAAAACCCGTTCGCGCGTGCGCACGGCGGTCAAGGATATGGCCGACCAGCTTATCGCCCTTTATGCCAAGCGCCAAAACACCGCGGGCTATGCGTTTTCGCCCGATATTGATATGCAAAGCGACTTTGAACGCCGTTTTCCGTATGACGAAACCGCCGACCAACTGCGCGCGATTGACGAAATCAAGGGCGATATGGAAAAGCCCTATCCGATGGATCGTCTGCTTTGCGGCGATGTGGGTTTCGGCAAAACCGAAGTGGCACTCCGCGCGGCATTCAAATGCGCGGCGGACGGCAAGCAGTGCGCGATTTTGGTGCCGACCACGATTTTGGCACTCCAACATTACCGCACGATATTAAACCGATTTGAGGGCTTCCCCATCAACACCGAAATGCTTTCGCGTTTCCGCACACCGCGCCAGCAGGCGCAGATTTTAAAGGATTTGCGCTGTGGGAATATCGATATTCTCGTCGGCACGCACCGCCTGGTTTCCAAAGATGTGCAGTTTAAAGATTTGGGACTTTTGATTGTGGACGAAGAACAGCGGTTCGGCGTGGCGCAAAAAGAAAAACTCAAAGAACTGTTTCCGACGGTCGATGTCTTAACGCTTTCGGCAACGCCCATTCCGCGCACGCTCAATATGGCAATGACAGGCATTCGCGATATGTCGGTGATTGAAGAAGCCCCGCAGGACCGCTACCCCGTGCAGACCTATGTTTTGGAATACGATATGGGTGTGCTGTTGCAGGCAATGGATAAGGAATTGCGCCGCGGCGGGCAGGTGTATTTTTTGCATAACCGCGTCGAGACGATTGACAAACGCGCGGCAGAAATTGCCGAACTGCTCCCCGAAGCGCGCGTCGCTGTGGCGCACGGCAAAATGGGGGAGGAAGAACTCGGCGACATTTGGCGGCGGCTGTTGGAGGGCGATATTGACATTCTCGTCTGCACCACGATTATCGAAACGGGCGTGGATGTGCCCAACTGCAACACGCTGATTATTGAAGATGCCGACAAATTGGGGCTTGCCCAGCTCCACCAAATCCGCGGGCGCGTCGGCAGAAGTGCCCGCCGCGCGAGCGCGTATTTTACCTTTACGCGCGGCAAGGAGCTTTCCGAAATCGCCAACCGCCGCCTGTCTGCCATTCGCGAATACACCGAGTTCGGCTCGGGCTTTAAAATCGCAATGCGCGACCTCGAAATCCGCGGTGCGGGCAATGTTTTGGGCGCACAACAGCACGGCCACATGGAGGCGGTCGGGTACGATATGTATTTACAACTGTTGGGCGAAGCCGTCAGCGAAGAAAAGGGCGAGAAAAACCCCTTACAGCAAAAAGAGTGCTTAATCGATATGCAAATCGACGCGCATATTCCCGAAACCTATATTGATACGGTCGGTCAGCGCCTTTCGGTCTACCGCCGTATTGCCGACATCCGAAGCGGGGAGGACGCGGCAGATGTGCGCGACGAACTGCGTGACCGTTACGGCGAAATCCCGCGTTCGGTGGAAGGCTTGATTGACATTTCGCTGTTGCGCAACACCGCGTCGGCAAAGGGCATTTACGAAATCGGGCAAAAGGGGCAAAGCGTGCTGTTGTATGTGCACGAAATGGATACTTCCATGGTGCTCAATCTTTCGGGTGCGTTGCGCGGCAGGGTGTCGGTTGCCGACTTCGGCAAAAAGCATATCGCCGTGAAAATTGCCGACAACCAAATGCCGCTGGATACTTTAAAAGAAGTGTTCGGCTATTTGACGAATTGAGGTTTTTCCATGAAAATCGTAGTGGCACCCGACGCGTTTAAGGACTGCCTTTCCGCCAAGGCGGTCTGTACTGCGCTTCAAAACGGCATTATCAAAGCAAATCCCAACGCCGAAGTCCTATGTGTGCCGCTTGCCGACGGCGGCGAGGGCACGGCGGAGTGCTTTGCGGCGGCAACAGGCGGCAAGCGCGTTTCGACAGCGGTGCAAAATGCCTACGGTGCGCCGAAAACCGCGCAGTATATTCTCTCTGCCGACCGAAAAACCGCCCTTGTGGAAATGGCGCAGGCGTCGGGCATACAGGGGATAGATAAAAATTGTCTACGCACAAAAAACGCCTCGACTTACGGTACAGGCGAGCTGATTTTGCACGCCGCAAATGCGGGCGCAAGGCATATCATCATCGGTTTGGGCGGCAGTGCCACCACCGACGGCGGTATGGGCGCGCTCTCGGCCCTCGGGGTACAGTTTTTCGATGCAAGCGGCGAAGAACTCCCACCAATCGGCGCAAATATGGCAAAGGTTGCGACAATCGAAGTGCCGAAAAATCCGTTATTTGCGGGCGAAATTCGATTTACATACGCCTGTGATGTGCAAAATCCGTTTTACGGTGAAAACGGTGCGGCGTTTGTGTTCGCACGCCAAAAAGGCGCGACCGATGCGGAAATCGCGGAATTGGACAAAGGACTTCGCCATTTGGCGGCGCAGTACAAGGATGCATTTCACCGCGATATTGCACATCTGCCCTCGATGGGCGCGGCAGGCGGACTTTGCGGCGGGTTGTTTGCCGCGTTCGGCGGTACGGTGCAAAGCGGCTTTGAAATGCTCGCGGATTTGACCGATTTGGATCGGAAAATCTCTGCGGCGGATTTGGTTTTGACGGGCGAGGGGCGCACAGACAGGCAAACCGCGTTCGGCAAACTCCCCGCGCGCGTAAGCCGGCACGCTGCAAAGCACGGTGTGCCGTGCGTGCTGATTTCCGGCGACATTGCACCCGATTTTGACGCGACGGCGGCAGGTTTTTCGGCGACAATTCCGTTAAAAACCGAAAATATGACCGCCGCCTATTCCATTGCGCACGCACAAGAATTGTTGGAACATGCGGTATTTGCATATTTAAGAATGCCAGAACACCCGAAATAAAAGCGCCCAATTTCCCGAATACGGAAAATTTTTATTTGTCATCCTGTGCGAGGCGAAGAACGACAAATTGGGGTTTGTCTATCCAATCGTAGGGGCGTGCATTGCGCGCCCGTTTGTAGGGGCGGGTGATTCCCCTGACAGG
>JBJEPV010000216.1:0-24377 GCA_051881415.1 Candidatus Fimenecus sp. | reverse complement strand
TGTCCCCTCGAAACACGCCCAAAAAGACCGCACCCCATACGAAGGTCAAAAGGATATTCACAACATAAATGTTCATGTGCTTGTCCTTTCAACAAAACATTTTTGATTGAGAAACAACCTTAAAATGTCAAATTTATCGAATTGCTGTCAGCCGCCGCAGAAAATCCAACAATTTTTCATAATTTTTTTCTTTATCGAACTGCGCATGCGCAAAGGTAGTACACGCTTCTGTGTAACTTTCTCTGCCGTTTGCCAGCACTGCTTGCACGCAGTCAAAATACGCCTGCACATCTGCTCCACTGCAAACCGCACCGCAGCCGTCGCCGACAATTTCGGGGTTTGCTGTTGTGTTGTAGCACACCACGGGTGTACCGCAGGAAAGCGCCTCGGCGCTCACTTTTCCGAAGGTTTCTTCTTTGGACAGATTTAAAAATACATCTGCCGCCGAATACCAAGAAGCCAATTCTTCTACACTGTCCGTTGCGGCGATATGTAACATCGCCGGGGGCACGGTATAGTCCTGGGGCAATGCGCCAACGCAGACCAATTGCCAATCGGCAGGCATTTTTGCGGCAAGTGCCGTCAAATCGGTAAGCCCTTTATGTGCAGACCATTTGGAGGCAACGGCAAGCAAAACCTTTTTCTCTTGCAAGCCGTATTTTTCCCGCAAGTCCGCCGCGCCTTGTGCGTCATAGTGAAACTTTGCAAAGTCAATGCCGTTATAGATGCCCGTAATCTCACGGGCGTTTGCAAAGAGCGGAGATTTTGCGCCCTCGTTGGCAATCCATTCGGATACACCGACCACACCCAAGCGGTCAATTTTATCAAACATCTGTTTTTTTGCACGCCACAAATACGAAGTGCGGTCAAACAGCCAACTTGGATTGTCCTGCTGTATACGGGGGCAATTTCCGCACCCCGTCTGAAAACGGTCACAGCCCGTTTGGCTGTAATGGCAACATTTGCCCGTAAAGAACCAACAATCGTGCAAAATAAGCACGGTAGCAATATTCTTTTTTGCAAGATAATCCATCAACATGGGGAAATTTATAAAATTCCCGTGCAAAACGCGCAGCAGCACCACATCGGGCTTGATTTCGTCCATAAATCCCAGCAATTCTTTGGTGCCTTTATGAGAAAACCAGCCTTGTTTACCCGTTATGCGAGACAAAAACCCGTGCAGTTTTTTCTCCGTCGGCGTGCCGATTTGAAAACTGTCGGAGTCTGCCGCCGGCACGGAACAGGCGATAAACGATTCGACGCCGCGGTCTTTCAGAAACGCGTCAAATTCCGTGACGGTTCTGCCGGTACTGGAAACACGCTCAACGGCATTGATTTGTAATACACGCATTTTGCGCGCCTCCTTTTTAATCGGTCAAAAGGGTTTGATACACCGAAAGAAATTCCCGTGTTAATTTTTCCCGCCCGAAGTTTTCGCGGGCAAATGCGGAACAGTGCGCAGAATATTGCGCCTTGCCGTTTTTCTGAATTTCATTGACGGCACGAAGCATGCCGTCTTTATCGTTCTTTTCCACCACAATACCGCAGTTTTCGCCCACAAGCTCGGGGCAGGCGGTGGAATTATAGCAAACCACAGGCGTACCGCAGGCAAGGGCTTCGGCGCTCACTTTGCCGAAGGTTTCCTGATAAGAAAAGGTCACAAACACATCGGCAAGGGAATAAAATTCCGCCAACTCCTCTTGGCTGTTCGTTCTGCCCACGCAAAGCACATTGTCGGGCAATGCCACATCGGGTGCGGGGTTGCCCACCAACACAATCTGCTTTTCGGGCGAAATTTTCGTTGCCAAATCTAAAAATCTGTCCAATCCCTTTGCGTTGCCCCACTGTTCGGCAACGCCCAAAATCACGAATTTATCGGTAAGCCCCAGTTCAGCACGCTTTTTACTGCCGTCCACGGGGTGGAATTTATCAAGGTCAATCCAAAGGTAAATGCGCTGTATGATTTTTGCGTTTTTCGCGATGGGCGAACGGCGGCACTCGTCGGTAATCCAATCGGAAATGCCTACAATGCCAAGGCGGGGAATACTTTGGAACAATTTTATACGGTCTTCGTGCACGGCTTCGGTGCGGTCGAAAAACCAACTTTTATTGCCCTCATGGATTTGCGGGCATTTTTTGCAATGGTTTTCCCATTGATAACAGCCGATAGAATTGTAGTGCATACATTTACCTGTGAAAAACCAGCAGTCATAAAGCATTATTACTGTGGCAATGTCGTTTTTCGCCAAGTATTCAAGCAACATCGGCAAGTGAATATAATTGGCGTGGAGATTGTGCAAATGCACCACATCGGGTTTCACTTCGTCAATATAGGCAAGAAGTTTCTTGGTATTGCCTTTGGAAAAATAGCCCTGCTTGCCCGAAAGGCGGGACAGCAGCCCGTGGAGTTTTATGGATTTTTCGTCGCCGATTGGATAGACATTTTCACAGCCGTAGGTGCGTGAACAGGCGCAGTATGACTCCACCCCGTAACGGTTCAGGTCTTCATGCAATTCCATTAAACTTCTGCCTGTACTGCGAAGCTTATAAACCGCATTGATGTGTAAAACTTTCAAGCATTTTCCTCCCGTAGGGCATTTTGCAAATCGTGCAGCAGATTTTCCTGCATCACGCTTCGTTCGTGGTGTGCTTTACCGCTCTGCCACGCTTTTTCGGCATATTCCGCCAAAAGTGCGGGATTTTCCCGCAATTCCGACAGCCGTTCTGAAATTTCCGACGGCGCAGTCGCCACGGCGGCGCAATCATTATCTATAAAATACTGTATAGACGCGCAGGTATCACTGCCTATCGCCAAAATACAGCGGTTCGAGGCGATATAATCCACAATTTTTGTGGAGAAGGATTGGTGCACACTGAGCCGTTCTTTTAAATCGAAGGCTTCGGCGTGTACCAAAATATCCGCATCCGCTTGAATTCCACGGATTTTCGCATAAGATACAGGCGGGTGCAACGCCACACCGCCGCCGTTTAACATATCTTTCACCTTGTCCCCAAGGGGCGTAGAGGTGTAAATATCGAGTGTAAAGGTGTTTTCCTTGTCGTTAAGCGTTCGCACGCTTTCGGCGAGTGCACACAAAATCTTTCCCCTGCCCGCACTTACATTGCCTGCATACACAAGTTTCAACGGCGTTTCGGGTGTTTTGAATGCGGGTTTGTTTTCGTCAGCAAAGGAGGCGCACTTTGTAAGCACCTTGAACTTGTCGCCGAAAATTGCCGCATATTCACGCCGCTGTGTTTCGGAAATGACATACACCGTTTTGCACCACGAAAAGACCTTTTTCATTTTCGGGCGTAAGATAAGGCGGTCAATCCAGAAAAACGGCGACAGCGAAAACTGTTTTAAAGTATATACATCATCGGAAACATAGCCGACGGCGGGAATACCATAACGCTTTAAAATAAAGCGGTTGATATCGTGTAGATAATGGGAATAATAGACGGGGATAAACAGCAAATCGGGCTTGAAATCGTCCAAAAAATCAAGTAAATCTTGCGATTTCCACTTGCCCGTTTTCCAAATCATTGCCCGTGCCCAATACATGGGAATACTTTTGTGGCGTTTGATTTTGTTAAACGCCGCTTCGTCACGGTCGGCGGGAGCTTCCGCCTCATCCTCCTGAAACACCTCCTGCCCTGAGGGGGTGTGTTTCAGAATGCTTTTGAGAATGGATTTTTCGGTAATTTGAAAAAACCTTGTTGCCGCCTTGGTTTGCGGCTTGCCGTATTTGCAGTAAATATTGGCGATTTCCAAATCGGGAATCCCCTCAAAAATATTGGAAAAGGAATTGCCGAAACTGTTGTCACTGCGCCACGGCGAATTGGATACAATTAAAATTCTCATTTTTGCCCCTCACACCGTGTTGATTTTTGCGGCGATAAACGCCAAAAAGCAGGTAAGCCTGTAAAGCTTTGCCCGAATGAGTTTTAAGGACAGCCCCATATACATCCGTTGGAATTTGCCCTCAAAAAATGGCGTTGCCGCACCGTTTTGCAGGCAGTCCTGAAAACGGGGGTGGCAAAACATTTCGGTACATTTTTTGCGCCGTGCTTTGTAAGAAGTATGTTTGTCGCCCATCACATTGATGGCAAAAATCAGCAAATTGCGGTACAACAGCGTTTCACGCCGTCCGGGGATATGGTCTTTGTACTTGTCCTCCCGGAGAGAAGCGATAAACGCTTCCACTTGTTCGTCCATTTCCAGTACCGTATCAAAAAAATTCTCGTAATAGGACGAAGAAATACTGCCCGCGCGCTTTAAATTGTAAAGGGAGGGCTTTTCATACAGCGAAATTTTCTTTGCCGCCGCAAAAAAATCAAGATTAAAAAAGAAATCCTCGGAAATGCGCCCTGCAAGGTAGCGAATGTTCGCTTTCTTTATCAAATCCAAATCGTAAAGCACCGCAGTGGAACGGCGGGCACGCCCTTTGCCGATAAGCACCTCTAAGGCGAACACCTTGGGGTCAGATGAAAACATTTCTTTTGTGAAATGCCGGGCAGTCATATCATTTTCGCCGTTTTCAAATACTTTTATGTAAGTATTGGGGAACACGGCGTCGCTTTCCTCGTTTTCGATAATCTCCACCATATCCTCTACGGCTGTGTCGCTCAAAGTATCGTCCGAGTCTAAAAATACGATATATTTGCCTGTCGCTTTGTCAATCCCCGCGTTTCGAGCCGTGGAAAGACCGCCGTTTTCCTTATGGATAACGGTGATATTTTCGTGTTCTGCCGCCAATGCGTCGCACATGGCAGGTGCGTTGTCGGGCGAGCCATCGTCCACCAAAATAATTTCCAACGGCTTGTAGGTTTGGCGTATGACCGACGAAACGCATTTTTGCAGATATTGTTCGGTTTTATAGACAGGGATAACAACACTGACAAGCATCTTTTTTACATACCTCTTTGTTTGTTCATAATTTTACGCATGACCACGGTCATTTGGTAAAATGCGCCGTACATTTTGTGCTTTGCAAAGAAAAACAGCGGACGGAAATGCACGGGGAGCGCATTTATATTGAAATGCGCAAACGCCTCTTTGTAAATGGGTTGGTCGAGCGCCGCATGGACTTCCTCCATCCCCTCTTTTTTATTGCCCGTGCGGTAGGCGTTGCCGCCGATGGGGATTATGGAAAAGCAAACACGGGAATAGAACGCGTCCCACAGGTTTTGCAGGTTGTTGTTTTCGATAAAGCTACGCATATTGTCAAACTGAATGAGCCACAAATCCAGCGTACCTTTACGGTAGCCCGCCGTTTGTGAGCCCGTATTTGTGCGGCGGTAATAATAAATCGGCTCGTCAAAATACACCGCCGTATCGCAATAAAATGCGTACCGCAAAATGTATTCGAGACAGTCGGAATAAATCTCCTTGCGGCTAATCCAATAAATATCGTGTGCACGGACAATGGAGGTTTTGTAAAGCTTTGCCGTGTCGGTAAGCAACGAATCCACATTGCCCGGCGTTTTTAAGCGTTCGCCCGTTAAGCCCATGACATATTCCAAGAGACGGTTTTTGATGCCGTCCTTGTCAAAGAAAATTTCTTTTTCGGGCAAGGGGTGTTTCACAGTTGTACCGCTTGTGGAAACCTTATAATATGCGCCTAAAACGAAATCTGCATTGTGCTTTTCGTGCTGTGCCCACAGGTTTTCGCAGGCATCGTCGGGCAGCCAATCGTCACTTTCCAAAAAGGTGAAATACTCGGCAGTCACCGCCTTTATGCCTGCGTTGCGCGCATCGCACACGCCGCCGTTGGGCTTATGTACCACCTTGACACGGCTGTCCTTTTCTGCATATTCGTCGCAAATGGCGGGGCTACTATCCGTTGCGCCGTCATCGACCAAAATGATTTCCAAATCCGAAAGGGTTTGTGTAAGCACGCTGTCAATACATTCGTGCAGGTACTCCTCGGCGTTGTAAATCGGGATAATGACACTCATTTTTGCCATTATAAATTCTCCTTATACCAGTCAATCGCAAGTTTGATGCCGTCCTCGAAACTGTAATCGGGGTCATAGCCCAAAAGGCGTTTTGCTTTGGAAATATCGGCGTTGGAATGTTTAATATCCCCTTTGCGGTCAGGGCCGAAATTCGGCTCGATATTCACGCCCAAGGCTTTTGTCAGCCCGTAGTAAATGTCAATGAGATACTCTCTGCCGCCGTAAGCGATGTTGTACGCCTCGCCCGCCGCTTCGTGGGGGGCAAGGCAGGCTTTCAAGTTCGCCTCGATAACATTGTCAATATAGGTAAAGTCGCGGCTTTGCTTGCCGTCGCCGTTAATGGTAGGCGTTTCGCCGCGCATTAACTGCTTTAAGAACTTCGGAATAACCGCCGCATAGGCGCCGTCGGGGTCTTGTCTGCGCCCAAACACATTGAAATAGCGCATACCGTAGGTGTCCAGTCCGTAAAACTTGGTGTAAAGTTTCGCCCATTCCTCGTCACAGCGTTTGGTGAGCGCATAGGGGGAAAGGAGATTGCCCTCCCGCCCCTCGGTTTTGGGGAGATTGGGCTCATCGCCGTACACAGAAGAAGATGACGCATACACAAATTTTTTCACGCCGTTCTGTCTCGCGGCTTCGAGCATATTCAAAGTACCCTCAATATTGTTTTTGCAGTAGAAAATCGGCATTTCGAGACTTCTCGGCACACTGCCCCACGCCGCCTGATTGAGAACGTAATCCACGCCTTCGCAGGCTTTCATACAAGTATCTAAATCCTTGATGTCACCTTTGATAAAGGTGTAATTCGGATTGTCTTTAAACAAATCCACATTTTCCTGCTTGCCGGTGGAAAGGTCGTCAAGTGCTTTTACTTTACAACCTTTTGCAAGGATTGCCTCGCACAAATTCGAGCCGATAAAGCCCGCCGCCCCCGTGACGAGAAAGGTTGTATTTTCGGGGAATGTTAACTCTTTGTAACCCATATTATAATCTCCAATAATTATAGCCTGCCGCTTCGTATGCTTTGCGGTCTAATAAGCCTTTAATATCCACAAGTACCTTTTCCGAATTATCGCCTGCTTTGAACATCTTGTCAAAATCGGCGGCGGAAAGGTCTTTGAACTGTTCGTGGGCAACTGCCAAAATCACGGCGTCACAGTCTTTGATGCTTGCCATATCCACAAATTCAATGCCGTAGAGCCGCTTTGCCTCGTCCGCATCGGCGGCGGGGTCGGCAATCTGGGCGGTGATGCCGTATTCTTTCAGTTCGTTATAAATATCAATAATCTTTGTATTTCTTGTATCGGGGCAATTCTCTTTGAAAGTAAAACCGAGAATGGCAACCTTTGCATTCTTAATGGAAACATCGGCTTTGATTAAGTTTTTCACGGTGCTTTCGGCAACATATTTGCCCATATCGTCGTTAATGCGTCTGCCCGACAGGATAATCTGGCTGTGATAGCCCATTTCCTCCGCCTTGTAGGTAAGGTAGTAGGGGTCAACGCCGATGCAGTGGCCGCCCACAAGACCGGGATAGAATTTTAAGAAATTCCATTTTGTACCCGCCGCTTTTAAAACGGACTGTGTATCAATGCCCATCTTGTTGAAAATGATGGAAAGCTCATTCATAAAGGCAATGTTGATGTCGCGCTGGCTGTTTTCAATGACCTTTGCCGCCTCGGCAACCTTGATGCTTTCGGCACGGTGCACACCTGCTTCCACCACCAATTCATAAACTTTGGCAACCTCGTCCAAGGTTTCGGCGTCCATACCGCTGACGATTTTGGTGATGGTTTCGAGTCTATGTACCTTATCGCCGGGGTTAATGCGCTCGGGAGAATAGCCAACCTTGAAATCTACGCCGCATTTGAGTCCTGACTCTCTTTCGAGAATCGGCACGCAAACATCTTCCGTAACACCGGGATAAACGGTGCTCTCATACACAACGATTGAGCCTTTTGTAAGATTTCTGCCCACAATTTCGGAAGCGCCTTCAACAGGAGTTAAATCGGGGGTGTGGTCGTCGTTTACAGGTGTGGGCACGGCGACAATGTGGAATTTCGCCTCTTTGAGTTTGCTTTCATCGGCGGTGAAATCCACCGTGCAGGCTTTGATTGCCTCGTTACCAACCTCATTTGTGGGGTCGATGCCGTTTTTGTAGAGTTCGATTTTCTTGGCATTCAAATCAAAGCCGACAACCTTAACTTTTTTGGAAAAGGCAACGGCAATGGGCATACCCACATAGCCAAGTCCCACCAAGGAAATTTTTTCTTCACCGTTTACGATTTTTTCATACAAGGACATTTTCTTTCTCTCCCTTTATATTCAGATAGTTGCACATATCTTTATTGACTTTATTTACATCAAATTTTTGCCTGCAATATGCGGCGCTTTTTGCGCCCATTTCGGAAACCCACTGCGGATTTTCAATAAATGAAAGCATTTTTTCCGCAAGGGCATCGGCGTCTTTTACAGGCACCAAAAAGCCTGTTTCGCCGTTTTTGACCGTTTCACGGCATCCCGGTGCGTCGGTGGTAATGACTGCCCGCCCCATGGACATGGCTTCCAGCACCGTTCTCGGCGTTCCCTCTCGGTACGAGGGCAACACATACACCGAACATTGCTTATAATAATCGGCAACCGTGTCCGTTTCACCGAAATGCTCAATAATGCCTCGGTCAATATAGCCTTTTAAATCCGCTTCGGACAGGGAATCCTGTATTCCCTCACAAGCACCGAGGAGCATACAGCGTACCTCGGGATGTTTTTCTTTCACGATTTCACAGGCTTTTAAATACTCCCGAATACCTTTGGAATACATCACGCGGGATAGCATAAAGAAGGTCATCTGTTCGGGGTACGGTGCAATGGGAAACCGTTCGGTATTCACGCCTGACCCGTTGACCACACGGCATTTTTCTTCTGCCACCAAATGCTCGTTCACAAACTGCGCTTTGTCGTCGTTATTTTGGAAAATCGCCACATCGGCACAACGGAATGCCCGTTTGTAAAGCACCGACATCACGGCTTTAATGAGTTTTGCCTTTTTCGTTTGGGCGGTAAAGGCGTAGCCTGCGCCCGTCACCATAGCGACGATGTGCCCGACACCCGCTTTTTTTGCGGCAATGGAGCCGTATATGACGGGTTTTGAGGTGTACCCCAGCGTCACATCGGGCTTTTCTTTTTTGAACAGGTCGCAAAGCGCTTTTTGGTATTCCAAATCTTTCAGGGGGTTGACGCCGTTTTTGTTCATGGGAATTTCTACAAACCGTGCGCCAAGCGCCTCGATTTTTTCCACATTGTCGCGATTCGGCCCCGTTACAATAACCTCATAGCCGCTTTCGATGATTTTTCGTATCAAATCGCCTCGAAAATTATAGGCGGTTCGGTTTTTCGGAGAGATTAAAATAAATTTCATTTTTCCGGTCTCTCTTTCAAAAAGGTTTCTATGTTTTGAAGCATTACGCTGAACAACCGTTCGTTGTTTTTCGGGGAAACAAAGGAATTGTGCGGCGTAATCATCACATTTTCCAGTTCCCACAAGGGACTGTCCTTTGTCAACGGCTCGTCCTCGAATACATCCAGCACCGCGCCGCCGAGATTGCCGCTTACAAGCGCATCTGTTAAGTCTTTTTCCCTTACAACTGCGCCGCGGGCAATGTTCACAAGAATTGCGCCGCTTTTGCAATGTGAAAAGCGTTCCGCGTGGAAAAATCCACGGGTGTCTTCGGTCAGCGGTAAGGTCAGCACAATGACATCTGCCGTTTCAAGCGCTTGGTCGATTTCCTGCATCGGGAAATATGCGTCATATACACCACTTTGCGGGTTTACAATATCCGCCGCCATGACACGCATACCAAAAGCTTTGAAGCGTTTGGCACATTCCGTGCCCACCGAGCCGCAACCGACAATCAACACCGTGTCGCCTGAGAGTTCTCGGACTTCTCTATCCTTTTCCCAAAGGTGGTTTTTCTGCTTTTCGGCAAAAGCGTTTAAGTGCTTATAAAGCGAAAGCACGCCGCAAAGCGCCCATTCCGCCATGGGTACGCTGTAAACACCCCGCGCATTGCAAAGTTTTATGCCCTTTTTCCGTATATAGTCGAGGGGTACACGGTCAAGCCCCGCACTTGTCAACTGAATGCATTTGAGATTTTTGAATTTTTGTATATCGTGATACAAAAACAACCCGTTGCACACCACCGCGTCCACAGCGGCAAAATCGGTTTCGGGCGCACCGCGTTCATCTTTTTGGAACACCAACGCCGCACCCAAAGCGCGAAGGGCATTTAGCTGCGCCTCGGAATAGGAAAATGCACCGGTCAAAAGCAGTCGCATTACTCTGCCCCTTTCGCCTGCGCCGCACGCTTTTTCTGTATGGTTTCGACGATTGTCTGCACACGGCGCTGTGTATCCGAATGGCTTTGCGCCAATTCCTGTGCCGATTTTGCGGCGGCAACCGTTTCATATTCGCGGAACGCTTTTGCACCCGTACGGAAAGTTTTCCGAATGTCGTCTAAATCCGTGATTTTGGAAGTATCGCAAAACGCGCGGGATAAAATCACCATTTGCGAGCCCAAACGGTAATGCTCGTCCACGATGTTTTCCGCGGGCAACGGCACATCGCCGCCGAGTCTGCCCACCCCGCCGAAGCCGTAGGCAATCCCCTGTTCGCGGAATTTTTTACAAAGTTTCTCTGCCGTGCCGTCGGCAACCAACTGGAACATAAAGGTCATTTGGTAGCCCAAATGCAAATCGTTTAAGCCGATATGGATTTCGTCAATGCCCGGTAGCGCCAAAATATCGTCGATACAGTCGACCGCTTCGGGCGTTTCGCACAGCAGGCAAACCTTTGCTCTGCCGCCGACCAAACGGATAAAGGTTTCGACTTCGGTCGGCGTTTTGAAAAACGGCAACATCACAATGTCGGCGCCGTCTTGGATTACGCGGTCGATTTCTGCCTTGGAGCCGTCATAAATCGGGTTGACGCGCACCAACAGTTCGGCTGTTTGCAACGCGGTTTTCAGCGGCCGCACATCCGAAATGTCGTTATGGGAAATGACGGTATCGAGATGCCCTTGGCGTGCCTCTTTGCCGCGCAGTTCCAAATCGAGGAAAATGCGGTCTACCGAAGCGTTCTCCGCAATTTGTGCCACCGTCGGGTTATTGGTTAAATACATCAGTTTCAGTGCCATTATTCCACCGTTTCACTTTCTGCCGCGGCAACCGTTTCCGCGTTCGGTTTTTGTACGGTGGCAACGGTGTTTTCGTTGTCGGCGTTTTTGAGCACCTTGAACACGGTCATAAACATAATTTTGATGTCGAGCCACAAAGACATATGGTCCACATACCAAACATTGAGTTCAATGCGGCGGTTCCATTCCACATCTTTTCTGCCGTTGACCTGCGCCCAGCCCGTAATGCCGGGACGCACCTCAAACATACGCAGTTGCTCTTTTGTATATTCGGAATAGTCCCACGGGTGGTAGGTCAGCGGCGGGCGGGGGCCTATAAAACTCATTTCGCCCTTTAAAATGTTGACAAACTGCGGCAGTTCGTCAAGGCTTGTGGCGCGCAGGATTTTGCCGATTTTGGTGACTCTTGCGTCGCCTTTGCCCGAGTACACACCGCTGCCTTTGCCTTCCGCGCCGACGCACATCGAACGGAATTTATAGATTTCAAACACCTTGCCGTCCTTGCCGATGCGTTTTTGTTTAAATATGGCGGGGCCCTCGGAGGTCAGGCGCACAAGCAATGCCAACAAAAGCAACAGCGGCGACAAAACCACCAGCGCAACCGCAGAAACCAAAATATCCAAAAAGCGTTTTATGTAGGTATACAAGAAAATGTTCCCCTTTCCTTTTCGACGCACATATACATTATAAAGTATACTTTTTTTGAGAACAAAAGTCAATAAAAAGCACAGCCTGTATCGCAAAACAGCGGTGGTAATTTTTGGGTAGTTTGCACAAAAAGAAAAAGCGATTGAAACCGAAATTCCAATCGCTTTTGGCCTTAGATTATTCGTCTTTTTTCAGTTGCTTTACAAGTTGATTGCCGTACACCGCAACGCCCGTAATTAAAACGCCCTGTATGGCGGCATCCACAGTCAGCCCACCGATGCCGAACGCACCGAGCACCCCGAACAAGAGCAAAAGCAGTGGGATATACTTGTCGGGTATTTTCTCAATTTTTTTCAAGACCAAACCGAGAATGTTGAGTACGGGAATTAAAATCAGCATTTTTTCGGTGATATACTGTAAAATTTCCATAAATCAGCCTCCTTGCATAACAGTCAGCAACAGCGCCGTACCGATCCCCGTGCCGAGTGCAGACAGCACGGCACAAAGCAGATTATCCCAAAATCGAACAGGGCGACTACTGACGGCTTTGATGCTTTCTTTCAGTTCGCCCAAAGTCACCAGCATACTGTCGAGCTTTGTATTGGTTTCGGCGCTTGCCACAGCAAAGCCGTTGACTTTGGAATACAAGTGCTTTACATCTGCTTCCAGCGCACCGATACGGTGTTCGTACAAATCCTTTTCAGGCATATACTCACCTCAAATCGGCTTTGTTTACATAGCCCGTGACATGGTTTGCCATCGGCGTTTTGCCGGCGCGCTCGGGTGAAGAGGTAATGCGGTATCTGCCGTTTATCTCTTTGCCGTCATAAATATAAAACGTGCCCGATTTTCGTGCCGCCGCCGCTTTTGCCGTTGCCGAAATATACAACGGCGTATTGTGGAGTGTGACCATCATTTTCGGGGAAAACGGCGCGGCAGGTGCACTCGGTGCGGTCGGCGCGCCCGTCTTTTTGTACCCGTTTAAGCCGTTGACCTGCATAATATGCGGATAGTCTTTATAGGCATAGTCGCGGTCCACTTTGCCCTGAATGCCGTCCACCGTACCGCTTGATGTGTACTGCCAAAGCCCGTACGCACGCGGGAAGGTTGTGTTTTCCGTCCAATGGGCAAGCCAAACATCATATTTCTTGAAAATGTCTTCGCGCAGTTTGCTGTTGAGCCACGACAGATTCATATACACGCACACATAGTACCCCGCGTTTTCCAGTGTTTCGCAAAATGCGGTGACCATATCGGAGATTTCGTCTTTGGACAATGCCTTTTGCACATCGTCCTCCACATCGTAGCAAATGGGGAATTCAAATGTCTTCCCCTCTATCAGCGAAAGGCAATAGGCGGCTTCTTCTTTCGCCTGCTGTACCGTTTTCGCGTAGCTGTAATGATACGCGCCGACGGGGAGCCCCGCCGCTTTGGCGTTTTTGTAGTTTTGTTCAAAGGTTTCGTCCGCCTGCCCCGGGAAACGCCCGTAGCCCGCGCGCAGCATGGCAAACTGCACGCCGTCATTTTTCACCTTTTGCCAATCTATATTGCCCTGCCATTTGGACACATCAATCCCTGTGTATATTTTTTCCATAAAAAATTCCTCCTGTTACAGTTTATTCTCGACGGCAGTCAGTCTTGCCTGTAAATCGCACATTGCCGCGGAAATATCCGCCTTGCACGAAAGATGTGCGCACACCGTTTGCGGCGAAACATAGGCTTTAAAGTCCCCCGCGGGCAACACAACCGCCGTGGTCGGAAAGGCTTCGGCACGCGCGTCGGCGGCATACACGATTTCAATCGGTGTTTCGGCAATCTGTGCAGAAAAATCGGCAGGCGCCGTTTCGCTCAGCACACAGACAGCACCGTCCGCAAGCCCGAAGAAAATGCCTTCTGTCACGCCGTTTTCGGCAACATACTCTTTATATGCCGCGTCGTTCATAACATCGTACGCCATCGACGGGTATTGCGCGCAAAGCCCGTTTGCCGCACCGCAAATACGTGAAACACTGCCGGCAGGCAGGGAAAACAAATAGCGGTATGCCGTTTTTTCGCCGTCCTGCACACAAAGCGGTGTTGCCGAAGAAAGACACGAACGGTCTAAGGCAACCTTTGCCGTACGGCGGGTCAGCGTGCCGCTGACAAAATCGAAGCTGTCGGCATAATCTGCCGAAACCGCATACAGCGGTGTATCAAAATGCTGTTGTAGGGTGATACTGTTTGAAAGTTCCGTGACGGTCAGCCCCTGCCAATCCGTCTGCAAAACACTTTGATAGGCCTGTTCGGAGTGGTACACCGAGGTGGCGCGCAAGGTTGCCAAACCGTCCGCGCCCGTGGTGAACTCCAAATATTTTCGGTTACTGCCCGGCGAGGTGCGGTGGCAAAAATACAAGGCCGTACCGTTTAAAACCAGCGCGGCAAAGCAATAGGTCGACAAAGCATCACTCGGTCTCGACAAAACATAGGTCGTATTCGGCTTTAACGAAAGCGGCAGATTGGTGTAATTGGCTTCTGCCGGCGGGAATACGGTATATTTTTCGGGAGAGAGTAACCACGCAATTTCGTTTTTGCCGACGGTAACTTTGACATCGGAGACACCGGTTACGGAAAAATCCTCCGCCGTTACCGTGAGCGCGGTCACAGCGGCACTTTGCTTTGCGCCGCCGAGTGACGCTTCGCCGCGCAGGTCAAAGGTCATTTCAAGCGGCAAACCGTATAATTCCGCTTGCATTTGGGCGGCGATTTCGGAGCGGTCGGTTTCGGTTAACACATACGCGCCGCCTTGGTCGCCCTTTTCGCCTTTGAAAGTGCCGAGCCGAATGGCTTCTAAAAGTTGATTCACGGAAAAGGCGTGGTTTGCGTCAATCAGGCGGTCGGTATTTTCCAAGGCGGAAAAATACAGCCGCACGGTTTTGGCTTTCATCACCTGCTCGGTTTTGCCGTTTTCGGCAATCTGCACGATATGGAACACACAAAGGGCGGTCATTTGCGAAGTGATTTCCACAGGCAAATCTACCGTGATTTGATTTTGTGCGTCAGGCATTAAGTATTCCGTGCGCGCCGTGCCCGAAACGGTGACAAATTCCGCATAATAGCGGTATTCGGGCAAAATGAGGCTTTCTTCGAGTGTAAAGACAAGCGCCGTGGCGTTATGCTCATACATTTTACCCGCCGCGAGGGTTTCCTCGGGGGTATCGGGGGCGGCAGTCACCGCAATTTGTAAAAGATTCTGTTTCATTGCTTTCCTCCGAATTGTTGTAAGGTTTGGTAAAACGGCTTCGCGGGGTTAACAAGGCTGAAATCCATTAAAAACGGATAGCGCAGACACGCGCGCAGTTTAGAGTCCGCTTTTTGGGACAGTGCATAAACACGCTGGCGTGAAATGCCACAGGTGCGCGCCGCCTGTGAGACGGAAACGCCCTCGATAAACAGCAGGGTTGCCATGCGCCGTTCCGCCTCGCCCAACTCGTTTTCGAGTGCGTGCCGCACCAACCGACGCAAAGTATCCGTTTTGCGCTGTACCACATATTTTGCCGCCGCGCCGCGCTTGAAATCCGCGGCTGTCAAGGGTTCAAAGCATTCGGACAAATACACATAATCCTCCCCCGACAGCAAAATCGGCGTGTCGGGCATTTGTAAATTCATAGCATTCTCCTTTCGTTTGTAAAAGAAAACAACACCTATGTGCAGACTTTTCATCTGCAATAGGTGTTGTATCGAACATTCGTTCGCCTTGCACGATTTATTATAGGGATTTTTGCAAATTTGTCAAGGGGGAAATTCTGTTTCGTGCAAAACTTATTCGGTTGTGTTTTCCTCTTTGGCGGCAGGCACTGTGTCTGCTGTTTCGCTGAATACGAATTTGTCGCCGTCTACCGTGCAAAGATAGTGTTTATTCGCCTGCACATTGCCTTTGAGCATTTCTTCGGACAGTGCGTCCTCGATTTTGCTTTGAATGGCGCGTTTCAACGGGCGCGCACCGTAGACCTCATCAAAGCCCGCATCGGCGATTTTATCGACCGCTTCATCGGAGAAATCAACGGTAATACTGAGTGTTGCCGTACGCTGTTTGAGGTTGTCGAGCAAGCGCTTTGCGATTTCGTAAATTTCTTCCTTTTGCAAACGCTGAAACACGATAATGTCATCCACACGGTTTAAGAATTCGGGGCGGAAGGTATTTCTCAGTTCCCCCATCACCGCATCTTTGATTTTTTCATCGTTTTGTTCGCGTTCCTCGGCACTGTCCGCAAAGCCGAATGCGGCCTGTTTTGCGGTAATCAGTTTTGCACCGACATTCGAGGTCATAATGATAATGCAGTTTTTGAAATCTACGCGCCGCCCCTGACTGTCGGTCAAAATGCCGTCATCGAGGATTTGCAACAACATATTGAACACATCGGGGTGGGCTTTTTCGATTTCATCAAACAGCACCACGGAATAGGGCTTTCTTCTGACCTTTTCGGTCAGTTGCCCGCCCTCTTCATAGCCGACATAGCCAGGCGGCGAACCGACAAGACGCGAAACGGTATGCTTTTCCATATATTCGGACATGTCAAGCCGTATCATGGCGTTTTCGTCACCGAACATCGCGGCGGCAAGCGCTTTGCAAAGCTCGGTTTTGCCGACACCCGTAGGCCCTAAGAAAATGAACGAGCCAATCGGCTTTTTGGGATCTTTTAAGCCCACTCTGCCGCGGCGAATGGCGCGGGAAACGGCTTTGACGGCTTCGTCCTGCCCGACAATGCGGCGGTGGAGTTCCTCCTCCATATGCAACAGCCGTTCGCTTTCCTCCGTGGTCAGTTGGGTAATCGGAATGCCCGTCCACGCGGACACAATTTCCGCAACCTCGGTTTCGCCGACTTCGTCGTGGCTGTGCCCCGTTTCTTTGAGCCACGCCTGCTGTTTGTTTTCAAGTTCCTGCGAGAGTTTGCGTTCTTCATCGCGCAAGGCGGCGGCGCGTTCAAAGTCTTGCTTGTTGACTGCCGTTTGCTTTTCGGCTTCGAGTTCTTTTTTACGCGTTTCCATCTCTTTGATGTCGGGCGGTGCTGTAAAGGCTTGCAACCTTACACGCGAAGCCGCCTCGTCAATCAGGTCGATTGCCTTATCCGGCAAATACCGGTCGCCGATATAGCGCGCAGACAGTTGTACCGCCGCGGTAATGGCGGCGTCGGTGATTTTCACCTTGTGGTGCGCCTCGTATTTGTCGCGGATACCTTTGAGGATTTCGACCGCTTCCTCCTCGCTCGGCTCGCCGACGGTGATCGGCTGGAAACGGCGTTCGAGCGCGGCGTCCTTTTCGATGTTTTTGCGGTATTCTTCTATCGTCGTTGCGCCGATAACCTGCAATTCCCCGCGCGCCAAAGAGGGCTTCAAAATATTGGCGGCATCCACCGCGCCTTCGGCACTGCCTGCGCCGATGAGGGTGTGCACCTCATCAATAAACAGGATAATATCGTCCGACGCTTTGACCTCGTCGATGACTTTTTTAATGCGCTCCTCAAAGTCGCCGCGGTATTTTGTGCCTGCGACCATCCCGGTCAAATCCAAAGAGATAATCCGTTTATCTTTGAGCATTTCAGGTACTTCCCCGGAAACGATTTTCAAGGCAAGCCCCTCGGCAATGGCGGTTTTGCCCACGCCGGGCTCGCCGATTAAGCAGGGGTTGTTTTTGGTGCGGCGGCTCAAAATCTGAATCACGCGTTCAATTTCATTTTGCCGCCCGATGACGGGGTCGATTTTGCCGTCGCGCGCCAATTTGGTCAAATCGCGGCCAAACTGTGACAACACCGCGTCGCCGTTTACGCCGTCATCTGACTCTGCCGCGCCGTTTTGCGGGGCACGCATCATATTTTTGGACAGTTCGTTGACAATGTCGCTCAGTGACGCACCGAACTGCCGCAGGATTTGCGCCGCCACGCAGGATTGCTCGCGCACAATGGCAAGCAAAACATATTCCGTGCCGACCAGCGGCTGCCCCATACCGCGCGCCAAAGAGGCGGCGGTTTCAATGATATTTTTACTGCGCGGGGTGAAATCGTCGGGCGCAAGCTCGGTGGGCACGCCGACGCCGACGGTCTGCTTGATATAAGTTTCAACTTGGTCGTAGGTGATTTTTTTATTTGCCAGCACTGCACCCGCAACGGTCGAAGTATCCGACAGCAACCCTAAAAGCAGGTGTTCACTGCCGATGTAGGTATGCCCCAAATTTTCTGCCGCCGAAACTGCGGCGTTTAAAGATTTATTTGCTTTTTCCGTAAAGCCTGTGAATTTAAACATACAGAATCTCTCCTTTAAACGAGAAAGGCAGATTTACAGTCTTTCTCGCACAATCTTGGCGCGTTCCATATCGCGTTCGTGCGCGTCTAAGGTTTTGCCCGCCAACGTGTTGATACCCGCCGGCTGTAAAGTGAACATCAAATCATTGATGGTATTCGCATTGACCTGCAAAACGCCGCCGACCGCGCCCATACGCACCTGTGACGCCAACTGCATAAATTCTTTGGTATTTAAAAGTCTTGCCGATTTTAAGACGCCGTATGCACGGTAAATCGTGTCTTCGGTTTCGACCGTTTTGAGCATCTCTGTTCGCGCCGCACGTTCCTGTGCCGCAATCTGTAAGACGATGGTTTTTAGATTTTCAATGGCCGATTTTTCGGAAATACCCAAGGTCACCTGATTGCTGATTTGATACAAATCTCCGAGCGGTGCTGAGCCTTCTCCGTAGGCACCGCGGATGGTCAGCCCGAGCTTAGAAACGGTTGCCGCCAAAGTACCGACGCGGTTAAGCGCCGTTAATGCGGGCAAGTGCAACATCACCGATGCGCGCATACCCGTACCGAGATTGGTGGGGCACTCCGTTAAGTAGCCGAGGTGCTCATCAAACGCAAACCGCAGTTTGTCGTTTATCGCGGTATCCAATTTATCCGCCGTATCATACGCTTCCATCAGGGCAAGGCCGGGCTTCATCACCTGCAAGCGGATATGGTCCTCCTCATTGAGCATTATGCTGATTTCTTCATCGTCCGACAAGAGGAGTGCGCGCCCGTCTGCGGAGGACGCAAACTCGGGACTGATGATATGCCGCTCGGCAAGGGACACAATCTGCGCTTGCGTTAAGGTTTTCATTTCGATATAGTGCAACTTTGCGGCGGCGGGAACCGCGTCCCGCACCAACTCGTTCACCGCCACGCGGGTTTTGGTGTCTAACCGCGCGGGGAACGGGTAATCCGCCAAGTTACGCGCCAATCGAATGCGCGTGCTGATAACTACATCACTTTGCTCGCCTTCGCCTAAATACCATTTAGCCATTTTCCGTGCCCTCCTGTTCCAATGCTTTAATTTGGTCTCGCAAAGACGCCGCCGTTTCGTAATCCTGCAAATTCACGGCGTTTTGCAACTGCTCGCGCAATTCGTCGATACGCGAATTTTTCTTTTGCACGGGCGAGCCGTTCGGAATTTTGCCTTCGTGCTGTGTGCGCCCGTGGATTCGTTCCACGGAGGGCATTAGTTTGTCATAAAATGTTTCGTAGCAATCCGCACAGCCGACCTTGCCGCTTTTGACAATGTCGTTAAAGGTACAGCCGCATTTTTCACAGCGCAACACGCTGTTGCTCAAACGCCCGACAGCGGCGGGCTCGAAAAAGGAACTTAACATATCGGAAAAGCCGAAGCCGAAATCCGAAAAGGCATTCGAGTAGCCAAGGGATTTTGCACAGTCGGCGCAAAGATGCGCTTCGGTACTTTCGCCGTTGACAATGCGTTTAATATGGGTGGTTGCTTCATGTTTTTTACAGTTTTGACACAGCATAACAATCTCTCCTTTACTGCATGGTGGCAAGTAACATTTGCTTGAAAACGGAGGCGCGCACGCGGTCACGCGCGTCAGGCGGCAAATCACGGTAGGTGTTGTCGCGCAGCGCCGCATACATCACAGACACCTCTTGGTCGCTCAAAAGCCCTCGCGCGTGTAGATTTTGCAAATTGGCGCGGCAGGCTTTTTCGTCGATTTTATCGCCGATGGAATTGATGAGATGCATTTTCAGCGTTTCATAATTATATGTGGCACGGGTAATTTTAATGTACCCGCCGCCCCCGCGACGGCTTTCGACGATGTAGCCGTTTTCGGGTGTAAAACGGGAGGACAGCACATAGTTGATTTGGCTCGGCACACAGCCGATTTGCTCCGCCAAATCATTGCGGCGGATTTCCGCCGTGCCGGTGTCCCCGAGCATTTGCACAATTAAATCGGCGATTTCTTTGCTTAAATTCATTTTCCCATTCACCTCGGTTATTGTAATTCGGTCTCGGATTTTCCTTCTGAGTTTGACTTTGACTATCTTTGACCTTTGACAAGTATTATTGTACCCAAAAGGCAGGAAAAGTCAAAGGTCAAAAAAGGTCAAATTTGATTTTTACCGTTCGATTTTTCTGTGAAATCCGTAATTTTCTCGAAATTTCTCCTGTTTTCTCTTGTTTTTATGATTTTTTATTTTCGGTGAAGACAAACAAAAAGGGCGACCGAACGGTCGCCCCGATTTCTGTTTTCGTTTTCTGAACTGCAAATTTTACACTTCGCCGGTAACGGAAATGCCCTCTGCCTCGCGTTTCTCGGCAAGTTCTGTCAGAATTCGCTCCTTTTCTTTCCCCGAAATTTTGTAGAAAAACATCGGAATGGCGCACAACAGCAAACTGACGCCCGGCACAATAGACACAAGCGAGAACATCGCAAACCGCTGCGTTGCCGCAAGCTCCGTTGCCGCAACCACGGCGGTCGAACTCAGCATTTTTTCGGGCTCTAACCCGATAAACATATACATTAACACAATGCCCGAGGTGGCAAGCGCATTGCCGAGTTTGTTGACAAACCCTTGGCACGCCGACCCGAGCGCGTTGTCGCGGAAGCCGGTTTTCAGTTCCATATAATCCAAGCAGTCCCCAATCATCGCGTAGGAAATGACATTGAGCACGCCCAACGGAATACAGGAAATGAGGATAAAGGGAATGCAGATATACAAATTCATCGTAAACCAACCGATGAGCGTGGTGAAAATGCTGGCGACAAAGCCCAACAGGCAAGTGGTAATTACGATTTTTTTATAGTCAAACTTTTTCATCAGCACGGGCATAAACAGCATCGCGCCGAACATACCGACAATCGCGCAGACCTGAAAAATCGTTTTGACCGTGGAGACGCTCGCGTCAATCGCTTCAATGCGCTGGGCTTCGGTCAGTCCATTCAGGTCAGGTCCGATATAAAATGCATACCGCGCAACATGCACTGCCGCCGCCTGCACCATATATCTGCCACTCGAAAGTACGCCCATCAAAATGACAAGCATTAAGGGCTTGCATTTGAAAATACGCGAAAGTTGTGACGGCTCGCCGGGCTGCGGCTTGCGGTCGGGCAAAATTACACGCTCTTTGACATGGAAATATGTGTTGATATACAGCAAAATGCCAATGACAACGGTGACAATCGCCATAATCAAATATTTCTTTTTATTGTATTCCAATCCGTCGGAAGTGCCGAGAATTTTGGGCAGCGTTAAACCGATCACCAAAAACAGCACTTCGGGCACGGCAGAGCCGACGCCGTTTAAAGTTCTGCCGAACGAAATCACCGAGCCGCGCTCTTCGGCGTTGGGCGTCATCACATTGGGGAGACTCCAAAACGGCACATCTGCCATCGTGTAAATCATGCCCCACAGCACATACACGACCGCCGAATAAATCATCAACTGCGTTTTCGGCAGGTTCGGGCTTAAATACATCAAAATCGTCAGAACCGCAATCGGAACGGCCGCATACAGAATGTACGGCTTCATTTTGCCGCGTTTAGTGGTACGGCGGTCTACGATAATGCCCATCAGCGGGTCGTTAATCGCGTCCCAAATGCGCGCGAGCAACATTAACAGCAAAACGAACATCGGCGCCAACTGCAACACATTCAAATAATAGTCGCTGATGTAACTGGACATCATCGCGTAAATCATGCCCTGCCCCATTGCGCCGACGGCAAACATTTGAAATTCCCTGCGCGGCACAACATGACCTTCACGCACTGCCGATTTGGATTTTTCTTTTTTCATACGGATACGCCACCTCACCTTTTCCAAAGTACACAAAAAAGAATACCATAAAAAGGGAATTTCGTAAAGTATAATCCGTAAATTCTGTGTAAAAAAGCGCAATCGGCTCTTGCCGATTGCGCCGTTTCTGTGCAATTATGGTTTACTTATCAATAAATGCCTGACGGTTTGTTTTTCTCGATTTCCGTTTTGGCGGCATCAGGCATTTTGTCCGCACGGACATACGCCTTCGCATAGGTGCCGTCGGTGTATTCGAGTATGACGATATAATCGTTCGGGCGAAGCTCTGCACAGGTGACAATGCCTTTGTAAATTGCCTGCATCATTGCCGAATCGGTCGTTTTGTAAACGGTCGGTTTGTCTGCGGAAGACATACCGTCATAGTTGCCGGTAAACTCCGCATAATTGTCCGAGGTACTGCTTTCACCGACAAACGCACAGGCAAAGGAGTCCCCGTCTGCCACCCAACGGTCATAATAGGAATAGCGAAAACGCTCCATAACCTTTGTGCCGTACACGGCTTTTAAGGTTTTGTCGCCGGTCAGCGCATCTTGATACCCGACGGATTTCAAAAATTCCACGGTATTGACCATATCAGGTGTGATAAAGAAGTTCGGCAAGCCGTCTGTCGTGGTTTTTCCGGTAAACACATCGTCCTCGGCAAATCCGCCGTCCTCGCCGACCACTTGGTCAATTGCGGTTTCCGCGCCGTATACGGCGGTGACATCCTCGTAAACGACCGTATCTGTCAGCGGCACATCCGCGTCCGCATCTGCAATCAAGTTAAAAGTGATAAGCCCCAAACTCTCCTGCGGGTTATAGTGGTTTTCCGGCGTTTGCGCCGTTAAATCCTTGTAAAGGCAGTCACGCAAGGTCTGCCGCTGTTCGGCAGTCAGTTCCAATTTTGTTTCCGTGGTCAAAGTCTTGTTGTAAAGGCGAATGTCCTCGCTTTCGCGCACGGCGCGGATGCTGCGATACTCGTTGTACGCGAGAATATCGCTGTTGGAAATCGAGCCGTCTAAATTGCTGTTTTTCGGGCGCTCCACCTTTTTGAGTTCGTCTTTGAAAATACGGTTGAGCACACTTTGCTGATAGGCGGTTTTGTCCGCCTGCTGTAAGGCGTGCAAAATGTCCTCGGACACGCCGTAGTAATTGCGCAAAATCTGTTCGCCGTTTTTGAGGGTATACGCGATTTTCACGGACACGGGGTACACGCCGTTAAAGTTCTCATCCAAAACGGTCGGGTCGGTTTTGCCGGCATCCACCAGCATTTTGTGCACACCGCGGACAAATTCAATGTCCTTTTCTTCGGTATAATTGCCCTTCGGTGCGGTGTCTGCTGTTTGCATACCCGCAATATAGTAGCCGTAGTAGTCACCCGATGCTTGCAGTTGATAATTTTGATACGGCAAAGAAATTTGCGCCGAGGCAATGTCCGCCGTTTCGGGGATTTTGTTTGCCGCGCCGAAATAGCCTGTGGCAAAGAACACGAAAATGAGCGCGGTCACCGCCAACTGAATGGGTAAAGCGGGCAAATCCTTGACGAATTGCCGCACATTGCGAAGCAAAACCAAACTCAAAACTGCATAAATTACAATAAATACAACTGCACCGACAATCAAGGCAATCGCTGTACCTTTGCTTTGCAACAAATCGAACGCCGTCGCAAAGCCGAAAATGCCGACGAGGAAAATCCCAACAAAATTGAGCACTTTGTTTTTGCCGATAAAGCCGCCGATTTCCGCCTTTCTGCGCTCATAGAAAAACACACCGAAGGCGAACAGCGCCGCTGTCACAAGCAACCAAATAATCGGTACCAAAAAGTCGGGGGTTTTCCACGCAATCATATTGCCGCCGTTATTGTAATCTACCAATTTGCCGACCGCGCCGCCTTGTGAATAGGTATATAAGCCTTGCGACATATAGCGAAGCGGATTAAACTGCGGATACTGTTTCGGAAGCGTTTCCACCGTAGTTTCGCCCAAATACATATAACTGTTGGAGAAATCACTGCCCAGCGGCGTACCGAGCACCAACTTACGAATGAATACCTGTAAGCAGGTGAGCAGAATTTCGGGGAACAGCAGTAAAATGCCCGAAAACAGAATGCCCTCAAATGCCGTACCGACGGTGGTAAACACCGCGGCAGTCAGCGTATAAGAAAACGCCACAACGGAGAACATCCCGACGAGTAAATAGAAAAATGCGGTGAACAAATAGCGGTTTGCGCCGAGCACGACCAAGTTTGTAATCAGTGCGACGAGCATCGGCACGGCAACCGACAAGCCGACGAGCGTGAGCCCCGACAGATATTTCGCCGTAAACAGCCTTGTACGCTTAATGCCGAGGCTGTAATAGACATTGACGGTCTTTTTGCCCGTGATAAAACGGAAAGTCGCAATGCCCATTAAAAGCCCAACGCCCAAAAGCGCCGCAATGACCATATAGCGCATATAGGCCATACTGTCTGAAAACAAAAATGTATACTGCT